>NZ_JBHYPE010000023.1:0-118162 GCF_042746015.1 Streptomyces sp. NPDC058773 | reverse complement strand
CGGATCAACGTGCTCTTCGCGATGCTCCGCGACAGCACCTTCTACGAACCCCGAACCCCACGCCTCGCTTGACGAAAGACATAGAGGCACCCCCCCGTGTGCGAACAGTTCCTACGCTGAGACGGGCACTGTCACGCCGGCGGTTCCCGCTCGGTGATTGTCCTTTGAGGCACCTGACGCCATCCATTTGCTGTCGACATGGGATGACTTAAGGCGCTATACCTCGATGTTTCGCGCTCGGAGTCAAGGAAAGTCGAACGGGCGTCCACCCTTTCGCGTAAATCAGGAATCGCCTTCGCGCGCATCAGGTGTCGCCGTGAGGAGTCACCGTCCCGCGCGGAGCGGGAGGCGGACGGTACCCGTCCTCAGCCTCCCTCCGGCGCAAACCCCGTAGCCGTCCCCCCGAGTTGTTCCCAGCCGGCAATGGCCAGGGCGCGGTAGGCGGCGTATTCGGCGGCGGGGCTGCGGCCGTAGGACCAGGGGACGGTGCCTACGTGGCCGTCCACCAGGCGGAGTTGTTCCATGGCCTCGGGGTAGCGCTCGGCGCGGACCAGGAACCAGACCAGGAGATGGCGGACGTGCGGGGCCATGGGGTGGTCGGCGGGGGCCTCGCGGAGGGCGAAGTGGGCGCCCTCGATGGCGCGCTCGACGACCGCGCTCTGGTACAGGCTGCGGACCATGTTGGCCTCGGGGAGGTGCTCGTAGACCGCGAAGAGGGGGAGGGCCGGGAGCAGGGTCTTGGCCGGGGCGGTGGACGCGGCGCGCTCGGCGAAGGCCTCGGCCTGTTCGCGGGAGCCGTGCCACTTCTGCGACCAGTAGGGGAGCGCGGCGAGGTGGGCGCCCATGTGCTGCGGGGCGCGCTGGGCGACCTTGGACCAGAGCTCCTCGTAGTCGGCGGCGCGGTCGTGCAGACCGCGGGCGACCGCCAGCTCGGTGATGTACGGGATCGGGCTGCCGGGGGCCAGGAGCGCCGCTTCCCGGCAGACCGTACGGGCCTCCTCAAGGATCATGCGGAAGTCCTGGGAGCCCGGGTCGCGCAGGGCCTGGACGACGAGGAACTGGGCGTGCGTCTGGGCGCCGCCGGGGTCCTTGGGCGCCTCCGAGCGCCAGGTGCGCAGCCAGATCCCGCCGGTGCGCCCGCCGTCGCCGTACCCGGGGGCCGCGCCGTGCCGCTGCTGCTCCGACGCCTCCTCCGCGGCCAGCTCGAAGGCGGCCGCGCCGGCCAGCGTCTGCACCCGCTGCCAGCGGCGCTCCCAGTCGTCGCCGGTGGACTTCAGCAGCTCGGCAGCCGGACGCCAGTCATGTGTGCGCCGCATCTCGGCGAGCGCGTCGGCCAGTTCCCGGTCCGGGCCGGGCAGCCGTACGTCCAGTTCCTCCAGCGGTACGAAGCCGTAGCCGGCCATCGGGTCGGCGGCCACCACCAGGCCCTGCCGGGTGTGCTGGACGGCCCGTCGGCGCCGCATCCAGGGCAGGAAGACGAGGCCGCCGAGCGCGAGCGCGGCGAAAAGAACCAGCAGAGCGTCCATGGAAGGTGTCCTGTACCTGAAATTCTTGTAACGGCTGCCTGGAAGCGAGCGGGGCGGAGAAGCGGGCGGAGGGGTCGGCGGGCGGTGTGCGGCGGGCGGACGGCGGGAACCGGTGTGCGGGTCCTCGTAGGTATCCACTATCCAGCCAACCAGAAAGTTCCGGAAAGTTCGGTTGCGCGGACGACTACCCTCGGCAGGCATGAGCGATCAGCGCGAAGAGCGCCACCAGCATTTCGAAACCCTTGCCATCCACGCAGGTCAGGAGCCTGACGAGGCGACCGGCGCGGTGGTACCTCCCATCTACCAGGTATCCACCTACAAGCAGGACGGCGTGGGCGGGCTCCGCGGCGGCTACGAGTACAGCCGCAGCGCCAACCCGACCCGTACCGCCCTGGAAGAGAATCTCGCAGCCCTGGACGGCGGCCGCCGCGGCCTCGCCTTCGCCTCCGGCCTCGCCGCCGAGGACTGCCTGCTGCGCACCCTGCTGACCCCCGGCGACCACGTCGTCATCCCCAATGACGCCTACGGCGGCACGTTCCGTCTCATCTCCAAGGTCGTCGAGCGCTGGGGCGTGGAGTGGTCGGTGGCCGACACCTCCGACCCGCAGGCCGTACGCGCCGCGCTGCGGCCCCGTACGAAGGCGATCTGGGTGGAGACGCCCAGCAACCCGCTGCTCGGCATCAGCGACATCTCGGCGCTCGCCGCGGTCGCCCAGGACGCCGGGGTCAAGCTCGTTGTCGACAACACCTTCGCCAGCCCCTACCTCCAGCAGCCGCTGGCCCTCGGCGCCGACGTGGTGGTCTACTCCACGACCAAGTACATGGGCGGCCACTCGGACGTGGTCGGCGGTGCCCTGGTCGTGGGCGACGACACCCTCGGTGAGGAACTCGCCTACCACCAGAACGCGATGGGCGCGGTCTCCGGGCCCTTCGACGCCTGGCTGGTCATGCGCGGCATCAAGACGCTGGCCGTCCGTATGGACCGGCACAGCGCCAATGCGGAACGCATCGCGGAGCTGCTGAGCTCCCACAACAAGGTGACCCAGGTCTACTACCCCGGGCTGGCCGAGCACCCGGGCCACGAGGTGGCCACCAAGCAGATGCGGTCCTACGGCGGCATGGTGTCGTTCCGGGTCGCGGGCGGCGAGCAGGAGGCCGTGGAGGTCTGCAACCGGGCCAAGCTGTTCACCCTCGGTGAGTCGCTGGGCGGTGTCGAGTCGCTGATCGAGCACCCGGGGCGGATGACGCACGCCTCGACGGCCGGGTCGCTGCTGGAGGTCCCCGCCGACCTCGTGCGCCTCTCGGTCGGCATCGAGTCCGTCGACGACCTGCTGGCGGACCTCGCGCAGGCGCTCGGCTGACGGAACGCCCAACGGGCCGGCCGCTCACCACCCCTCCACGTGAGGGGTGGTGTGGGCCGGTGCGGGCAGCCAGGGCTGGGTGGTGACCGCCCAGGCCAGTGCCGCCAGCGCGAGGACCAGGAGCAGCCGTCCGAGGTGGCGCGCGCGTCTGCGGCGGACCACCAGACGGCGGCCGCGGGCCGTGGCGCGGGCCGCAAGATCGGCCGGTACGGGCGGATACGGCCCGGCCAGCATCCGCCGTACCTCGGTCTCCTTGCGGTCGGGGAGGCTCATGGGGCGGTCGATTCGGAGCCCGGTGCGTGGCCCGGCGGGGAGTCCGTTACGGAATCCGTCGCGTGATCCGGTGCCGTTGTGGAGGGCCGGGCGGGTGCGGAATCCGTTGTGGGACGCGGTGCCGATCTTGAAGGCCGGGTGCCTGCGGAATCCGTTGCCGGGGCCGGCTCCGCTCCCGGGCGGCGGCTGCGCAGCTCCGCGACGGCGTGCAGACACAGGGCGTGCACCCGCTCGGCGGGCAGGCCGAGTTGGGCCGCGGTCTGTTCCTCGGCCACGTCCTCGTGGAGCCGCAGGACGAGGACCAGCCGCTCCCGTGGGGACAGCCGGTCCAGGAGCCCGCCGCGCGGCCGGCGGTGGCGCCGGGCGGTGTGCGCGAAGCAGGCGGCCAGCTCCCGGCGGGTGTGCTCGTACGGATCGTCGTCGCGCAGCCGGTTCCAGACGGCGTAGGTCCGCGACAGCGCGCGCAGCAGCAACTCCTCGGCGGCCGGGGCGGGCCGGGAAGCGGGCTCGCCGGTCAGCAGGGTGGCGGTGTGCAGCAGCCGGCCCGCCGCGCCCGCCACGAAGCGCTCGAACTCCTGGGTGTGGTGGCGCTCCTGCGCCGTCCGCCGCTCTCGCACCGCGCCTCCCGGATGACGGGCACCCGATCTCCTGGGCCCCTATGGCACGGCAGTGCGGCGGGGCCGTCAAGAGGCGTGACGGGCAGGGCAGTCGTGCGGCGGGGTCCGGTCCGGGTGCGGCGGGGTCGGTTCACCCGGTGTGCGCCGTCGTCAGGACGTCGGGCCAGGAGGCGTCAAGGACGCGGTGATGTCGCAGAGGGAGGCGTTGAAGCGGGTCAGGAGGGTGGTGAAGGCGGCGCGCTCCTCCTCGGACCACTGCTCCGTCACCAGGGCCATCAGCGCACGGCGCGAGGTGCGCACCTCGTCCAGACGGGCGCGCCCGCGCTCGGACAGCTGGAGCACCACGGCGCGGCCGTCCTCGGGGTGGGTGGCGCGGCTGACCAGACCGGAGTCGACCAGCGGGGCGACCTGCCGGGTGACCGTCGAGGAGTCGATGCCCATACCGGCGGCCAGGGCCTTGACGCCCATCGGGCCTTCCTGGTCGAGGCGGTTGAGCAGCAGATACGCGGCGCGGTCCATGGAGTTGCGCGCCTGCCCGACGCCGCCGAGCCGGCTCTGTTCTGCGCGGCGGGCGAAGACGGCCACTTGGTGCTGCAGCGCGTCGAGGAGAGCGGAGTCGGTGTGGGTCGTCATGTCCGAAGAGGTGGGCATGGCCGGGAGCTCGCTTCGATGGAAGTGCGTATGGATGAGAGGACAGCGTACGCGGACCCGGCGCGGAGCGTACCTGTCCGTCCATTCCGATAACGCCCCGTAACCCCTTTCGCCCGCGGGGGTCCGGCCGTGTCGCCGCCCGCCCCGGACCTGATCGCCCCATGGGCAGAAAAGGCCCGTCGGCGGACGAACTGCCAGACTGGCGACATGGCCGACCACACGCCGCGTCCCCCACACGGGACCGCCGCGTCCGCCCGCTCCGCCGGGGGTCCGGCGGCCGCGGTCACGGTCGACGACATCCGGGCGGCGCACAAGATGCTCTCCGGTGTCTCCCGGGCCACCGCGATGGAGGGCAGCCGCTATCTTTCCGGGCTGGTCGGCGCGCCGGTGCACCTGAAGTGCGAGAACCTCCAGCGCACCGGCTCCTTCAAGATCCGCGGTGCGTACGTACGGATCGCCGGGCTGTCGGTGCAGGAGCGGGCGGCCGGTGTGGTGGCCGCGAGCGCCGGCAACCACGCGCAGGGGGTGGCGCTGGCGGCGTCCCTGCTGGGGGTGCGCTCGACGGTGTTCATGCCGGTCGGCGCCCCGTTGCCGAAGGTCGCGGCGACCCGTGAATACGGGGCGGAGGTGCGGCTTGAGGGGCATGTCGTGGACGAGACGCTGGCCGCCGCCCAGGACTGCGCCCGCGAGACCGGCGCGGTCTTCATCCACCCCTTCGACCACCACGACATCATCGCCGGGCAGGGCACGGTCGGGCTGGAGATCCTCGAACAGTGCCCGGAGGTGCGGACCATCGTCGTCGGGGTCGGCGGCGGCGGGCTGGTGGCCGGGATCGCGGTGTCGGTGAAGGCGCTGCGGCCGGACGTGCGGGTCGTCGGGGTGCAGGCGGCGGGCGCCGCCTGCTATCCGCCGTCGCTGGCGGCCGGGCGTCCGGTGTCGGTCGAGGGGCTGTCGACGATGGCGGACGGCATCAAGGTCGGGCGGCCCGGCGAGGTGACCTTCGGGCTGGTCGAGGAGCTGGTGGACGAGGTCCGTACGGTCACCGAGGACCAGCTCTCCAGTGCGCTGCTGCTGTGCCTGGAGCGGGCGAAGCTGGTGGTGGAGCCGGCCGGGGCGAGCCCGGTGGCGGCGCTGCTGGCCGACCCGGCGTCCTTCGAGGGGCCGGTGGTCGCGGTGCTGTCCGGAGGCAATGTCGATCCGCTGCTGATGCAGCGCATCCTGCGGCACGGGATGGCCGCCGGCGGGCGCTATCTCTCGCTGCGGCTGCGGCTGACGGACCGGCCGGGGGCGCTGGCGACGCTGCTGGGGGTGCTGTCGGTGGCCGATGCGAACGTCCTCGACGTGGGGCATGTGCGGACGGATCCGCGGCTCGGTCTGACCGAGGTCGAGGTGGAGTTGCAGCTGGAGACCAAGGGGCCGGTGCACTGCGATGAGCTGCGGGCGGCGCTGCGCGAGGCGGGGTACGCGGTCGCGGAGTGAACCCGCCGCGGGAGTTGCTGCACGGGGATGGGGCCACGGGGTGTGGCGGGTATACGGTGGCGCCCCACACGCGTTCGCGAACCTCTGTTCCCTTCCGTCGTGCGCGCCCCCCGAGGAAAACGAGTCGCGATGTATCGCGTTCGGGCGTAGCCTCGCGGCTGCGGGGTGCCGGTGCGTCATGGCGTTCCGTTGCGGACGAATGCCGCAGAGCAGGCATAGGCCGCCAACCGTAATATTCGACCTGGAACTGACCCAAGCCATGGGAGTACCCCTATGCCAGGCGCCATTTACGCCGAAGGCCTGGTCAAGACCTTCGGCGATGTGAGGGCACTGGACGGCGTCGACCTCGACGTCCCCGAAGGAACAGTCCTCGGAATGCTCGGCCCCAACGGTGCCGGCAAGACCACCGCCGTACGGGTCCTGACGACCCTGCTCCAGCCCGACCGCGGCAAGGCGGTGGTCGCCGGGATCGACGTACTCGCCCACCCCGACGAAGTGCGGCGCTCCATAGGCCTCTCCGGCCAATTCGCCGCCGTGGACGAGTACTTGACCGGCCGCGAGAACCTCATGATGGTCGGGCAGCTCTACCAGATGAGCGGACGCGACGCCAAGCGGCGAGCCGATGAACTGCTGGAACGCTTCCATCTCGGCGACGCCGCGGACCGCACCGCCAAGACCTACTCCGGCGGTATGCGCCGCCGGCTCGACCTCGCCGCCGCACTGGTCGTCAGCCCACCCGTGATGTTCATGGACGAGCCGACCACCGGCCTGGACCCCCGTAACCGCCAAGGTCTGTGGGACGTCATCCAGGAGCTGGTCGCCGGCGGCACGACCCTGCTGCTCACCACGCAGTATCTGGAGGAGGCCGACCGCCTCGCCCACGACATCTGCGTCGTCGACCACGGCAAGGTCATCGCCCGCGGCACCTCCGACCAGCTCAAGGCACGCACCGGCGGCGAACGCGTCGAGGTCGTGGTGCACGCCCCCGAGCACCTCACCGTCGCCGACGAGGTCCTGCGCGGCTTCGGCAAGGGCGAGGTCGCCGTCGAACCGCACACCCGCAAGCTCACGATCCCGGTGACCGGCGGCGCCAAGCTGCTCGCCGAGGTCATCCGCGAACTGGACCTGCGCGGCGTGGAGATCGACGACATCGGGCTGCGCCGCCCGACCCTCGACGACGTGTTCATCTCGCTCACCGGCCATGCCGCGGAGGCCGAGGACGGCAACGGCGCGGGCGGCGACGCGGCGGACGGCGCGGACGCCGGCCGGAGCGACGGCGCCGTCGGGAGGCAGAAGAAGCGCCGCAAGGCGGGGACGGCGGCCAACGCCCTGGACCCGGACGTGACGATAGACAAGGAGGGCGTGAAGTGACCACGGTGAGCGAAGCGGCCGGCGGCGCCCCCGTCCGGACCCCCCGGGCGCGCAGCGGCGTCGGCCGGTCCGTACGCGACTCCCTGGTGGTCGCCAAGCGCAATCTGATCCGGATGCTGCGCATTCCCGAAGTGGTGATCTTCGGGCTCATCCAGCCGATCATGTTCGTGGTGCTGTTCACGTATGTCTTCGGCGGATCCATCAACATCCCCGGCGCCCCGGTGGGGAACGCCCAGGCGTATCACGAGTTCCTGATGGCGGGGATCTTCGCGCAGACGGTCACCTTCGCCACGGCCGGCGCCGGCGCGGGGATCGCCGACGACATGCACAAGGGCCTGATCGACCGGTTCCGGTCGCTGCCGATGTCCCGCGGCGCGGTGCTCACCGGACGGACCCTCGCCGACCTCGTGCAGACCGCGCTGACGCTGGTGGTGCTGGCGGTGGTCGCACTGCTGATCGGCTGGCGCACCCACGAGAGCATCGTCGAGGTGCTGGCCGGCTTCGGTCTGCTGCTCCTGCTCGGCTACGCCTTCTCCTGGATCGGCGCGCTCATCGGCCTCTCGGTGCGGACGCCGGAGGCGGCCACCTCGGGCGGGCTGATCTGGCTCTTCCCGCTGACCTTCATCTCGAACGCGTTCGTGCCGGTCAACGGCATGCCGACGTTCCTGCAGCATGTCGCGGAGTGGAACCCGTTCAGTGCGACGGTGGCCGCCGCCCGGGAGCTGTTCGGCAACACCATCACCACGGTGCCGAAGTCGGTGACCGGTGCCTGGCCGATGGAGCACCCGGTGATCGCCTCGGTGATCTGGTCGCTGGTGATCATCGCGGTCTTCCGGACGCTGGCCGTCCGCAAGTACCGGTCGGCCGCGGTCTGAGGGGCCGAGCGGTCCGACCGACCCGAGTGGCCTGAGCTGCCGGGACGGCCCGCGCCTCGCGGGTGCGGACGGATCCGGCCGCGTACGGCACGACGAAGCGGCCCGGAGCGTGATGCTCCGGGCCGCTTCGCTGTCTGTGGTGTCGCGGGCTCAGCCGCTGTACGGCTTGGCGTCGAGGATCTTCACGGACGCCTTCTTGCCGTTGGGGAGCTCGTACTCGGCGTCGGCGCCGATCTTCTTGCCGTTCACACCGGTGCCCAGCGGCGACTGCGGGGAGTAGGTCTCGATGTCCGAGCTCGCGTACTCCCGCGAGGCCAGCAGGAACGACAGAGTGTCGTTCGGGTCCCCGTCGAACGCGATGGTGACGACCATGCCGGGAGCGACGACGCCGTTGGCGGCCGGGGCCTCGCCGACCTTCGCCGACTGGAGCAGCTGGGTGAGCTGGCGGACGCGCGCCTCCTGCTTGCCCTGCTCTTCCTTGGCCGCGTGGTACCCGGCGTTCTCCTTCAGGTCACCTTCCTCGCGGGCCGCGGCGATCTTCTGCGTGATCTCGGCGCGTGCGGGACCAGACAGGTGCTCCAGCTCGGCCTTGAGCTGGTCATACGCCTCCTGGGTCAGCCAGGTGACGTTCTCGCTGGTCTGGGTCACAGGTGCTCCTCGTCGGTACTGGGGATAAATCAAACGCCCTACCAGGAAGGTTTGCGCCTTCACGGGTGGGCGAAACCACGAGCCTAACAATTCCGGCACAAAACGGGGAAGAGGAAATTCACAGCGACCGCACAGCAGAGCATCGTCCCTGCTCAGAGGCGGTCGCGACACGCCCTGTGCGGGCTCGGGCCCGCGGTGGTGCGGGCGGTGCGGTTGACACGGTAGGTGAGAGCGCGGGCCGGTGGGGCGAGGGGTGGCGTGGGGTGGTGGGGTGGCTCGTGGGGGCGGGCGGTCGCTGGTGGCTCGTGAGGGCCGGCCGTCGGTGGCGGTGGGGTCAGCCGGTGCCGGACGCCGTGCAGCCGACCAGGACGGCATTGGTCGCCCGCTTCGTCGTCCGCAGCGTGACCTCGGTGTCCACCTGGCCCGAGCGCTGGTCGACGGTGACGTCCTTGCGGCCGACCTCGGAACCGTCCTCGGCCTGTGAGCGGAGCGTGCAGACACCCTTGGCGCCGGTGTCCTTGACGACTTCGAGATGGACCTTGACGGCGTGGTCGGAGACCGCGTCCCAGGCGATCACGCGGCCGCTGAGGTCCTCCCCCGAGATGTACGAGATGCCGGACCAGCCGATCACGCCCAGCAGCGCGGCGCCGAGCACCGCGCCGATGATCTTGAGCTTGCGGTCCGCGCGCTCGTCCGCGGAGCGGCCGTAGCGTCCGTCGGGGAGCCCTTCGCGCACCGCGGTCATGATCAGTCCTCCTGGATACGGGGCCCTCGGCGAGGAACCCCCGCGGGGCCCGCCCCTGGGAATGGGGTCCCCGCCCTGGGAATACAGCGCCCCCTCGCTTCGGTCACTATAGGAGGCATCTTCTCCGGCCCTTCACTGAGGATCGAGTCTTGACTGAGCAGCTGCGATTGATGGCGGTTCACGCCCACCCCGACGACGAGTCGAGCAAGGGTGCGGCCACCATGGCCAAGTACGTGTCCGAGGGGGTGGACGTGCTGGTCGCCACCTGCACAGGCGGTGAGCGAGGTTCCATCCTCAACCCCAAACTCCAGGGCGACCCGTACATCGAGGAGAACATCCACGAGGTACGGAAGAAGGAAATGGACGAGGCCCGGGAGATCCTGGGCGTCAAGCAGGAGTGGCTGGGCTTCGTCGACTCCGGGCTGCCCGAGGGCGACCCGCTGCCGCCGCTGCCCGAGGGCTGCTTCGCGCTGCAGGACGTCGAGGCGGCGGCCGAGCCCCTCGTCCGGCTGATCCGGACGTTCAAGCCGCAGGTCATCACGACCTACGACGAGAACGGCGGCTATCCGCACCCGGACCACATCATGACCCACAAGATCACGATGGTGGCCTTCGAGGCGGCCGGCGACCCGGAGAAGTACCCCGAGTCCGGTGAGCCCTGGCAGCCCCGGAAGCTCTACTACAACCAGGGCTTCAACCGCCCCCGTACGGTCGCGCTGCACGAGGCGCTACTGGAGCGCGGGATGGAGTCGCCCTACGGCGAGTGGCTGGAGCGCTGGAAGCAGTTCGAGCAGCGGGAGCGCACGCTGACCACCTATGTCCCGTGCGCCGACTTCTTCGAGATCCGTGACAAGGCGCTGATCGCCCACGCCACCCAGATCGACCCCGACGGCGGGTGGTTCCGGGTGCCGATGGACATCCAGCGCGAGGTCTGGCCGACGGAGGAGTACGAGCTCGCGAAGTCGCTCGTGGACACTTCCCTCCCCGAGGACGACCTCTTCGCGGGCATCCGCAACAATTGACCCCATGATGAGCGCGACCAGCACCCTCGCCCTGACGCACTTCGTCACCCTTGCCGACAGCTTCGACAAGGACAAGGTGACCCCCGGCGTCCTCGGCTTCATCGTCTTCGCGGTCATCGGCGGTGCCGTGTGGCTGCTGATGAAGTCCATGAACAAGCACATGAAGAAGGTGGACTTCGAGGAGCAGCCGACGGGCGGCGAGGCAGGCACCACCGCCTCCGCCGCCGCGCCGGCGACCGAGCCGAAGACCAGCTGAGGGCGGGGCCGGCCCGGCCGGGGGTCCCCGCAGACCGGGTGGCGGTCGACGGCCGGCCGATGGACACGGCCGGCTGACCGGCCCGGCGGCTCGTCGGTCCAAGCGGCCGGCGAGCCGGGCCCGAGCGGTGGACGAGCCGGGCCCGGGAGCCGTCGGGCGCTGCCGGTGCACGGTCGCGGCGGTGCGCCCGGCACACTCGGCACCTCCGGCGCACCGCGCGCCGTCCCTGAGGCGTGTCCGCCCGGCCGTCACTCCGTGCCGGCCGGTTCGATCAGCACCCCCATGACCTCGCGCGCATGGCGGTTCGGCACCATGCCCAGCCGCCATGGCTGCCACCCCGACTCCGGCTCCACCCCGCGGGCCAGCAGCAGTGCGAACGCCTCCGCGCAGTCCTCCAGCCTGGAATCGCGCATCGGGTGCTTCTCCCGGATCAGCTGCGCCAGCTCCTCCTGGGCGACGGCGGTGCCCACCACGGAGCCGCCCGGCGAGGCGAGCGGCAGCAGCGTGCAGCGCAGGAACCGCGCCCAGTCCTCGCCACGCCGGTCGCCGTAGCCCGCGAAGAGCCGCGCCGCCTCGTCGGCCAGCTCCAGCGCCTGCGCCGCCCGGCCGTTACCGGCGTCGATGATCAGCAACTCCAGGCAGGACCACGCCTCCCCGTGCGGCACCCCGATCCGCTGGAAGTCCTTACGGGCGTCCTGCAGCAGCTGCCGGGCGAAGCCGCTGTTGCGCAGCGAGCCGGTCTGCTCCGCCCGCAGATCGCGGGTGACCCGTCCCGAATGGTGCCGGGCGCAGGCGAGACCGTAGGCGTCCTGCATCCGGCTGAACATCGTCCGCGACCGCTCCAGCTGCCGCAGCGCCGCGTCCTGTTCGCCGCGCTCCTCCAGCGCCTGGCCCAGGTAGTACATCGTCCAGGCCTCACCGCGGGCGTCCTCGTGCTGGTGGTGCAGCGGCAGCGCCTGCCGCAGCCGGTCCACTGCGGGCCCCGGATCGCCGTCCACCAGCCGGGCGCGCGCCAGCTGCGTCATCGCCCAGGCCTCACCACGCTCGTCGTGCGTACGGCCGTAGAGCTCCATCGCGGCCTGCAGGGCGCGCTCCGCGGCGGGTACATCGCCCAGCCGCAGATGCACCTGGCCGAGCTGGAAGTGCGCCCAGGCCTGGCCGTGCACGCTCTCGCTCTCCTCGTGGAGCTCCAGCGCCTCGCGCAGCATGGCGACGGCCTCGGCGAGCCGCGCGCGGTCCCGCTCCACCGCCGCCAGGGCGTGCAGCGTCCACGCCCGGTCGCCGTGCATGTCCGCGCCGGACTGCAGCTCCAGCGCCTCACGGAGCTTGGCCGAGGCCTCGGTGAGATTGCCCTGTTGCTGGAGGGTGATGCCCAGATCGCGCAGCGCACTGGCGGCGCCCGCCGGATGCTGCGCCTCGAAATACAGGTCGACCACCGACGACAGGGTCGTCCGCGCCTGGTCCAGCTCGCCGAGCTGCCGGGCCGCCACACCCGTGCGCCACTGCACCGAGCGGACCAGCGGCCCCTGCCCGGCCGCCCGGGTCAGCTCGCTCAGCTCGCCCAGCCGGTAGAGGTCGCCGCGCAGCAGGCAGTAGTCGGCCAGCGCGCCCAGCAGATGCGAGACCGCCGCCTGGTCCACCCCGTGATCGGCATGGCGCAGTGCGGCCGTGATGAAGCTGGTCTCGTCGTCCAGCCACTGCAGGGCCGCGTCCAGGGACGTGAAGCCGTGGGAGCCGAAGCGGTCGGCACGGGTGGACGTACGGCCGTCGACCAGCCGGATGACCGAGTCGGCCAGCTCGGCGTAGCCGCGGATCAGCCGCTCCTGGGCCGCACCGCGCTCGCCCGGCTCCTCCTCGTCCACCAGCCGGTCGTGTGCGAAACGGTGCACCAGGGTGTGCAGGCGGTAGCGCGCGCCGCGGACGTGCTCGATCAGGCCGGCGCGGGCCAGCGTCGTCAACTGCCGCTCCGCCTCGGCCCGTTCGACGCCCAGCAGCGCCGCCGAGGCCGCCGCCCCCAGGCTCGCCCGGCCCACCAGCGCCAGTCGGCGCAGCAACTGCCGGGCCGGCTCCGGCTGGTCGGAGTAGCGCAGCCACAGCGCCCGCTCCACCGGGGACCGCTCCTCATGGGCGGCCAGGTCCGCGGCCAGCTCGGTGGCGGTGCGCGCCCCGAGCGAGGAGCCCGCCACCCGCAGCGCCAGCGGCAGCCCCGCGCACAGCTCGGAGATCTTCTCGACCGCCTGTGCGTCATACGGGCCCGCCGCGGCCGGGGCCTCGGTGCCACCCGTGGCGCCGGCCCGCAGCAGCTCTTCGGTGCCCGCGGTGTCCAGCGGCCCCACCGGCAGCTGGAGCACCCAGGCCTGGAGGTCCTCGGGCAGCTCCAGCGGCGTACGGGAGGTGACCAGCACCAGGCTGTCGGAGCGCTCCGGTACCAGCGCGCGCACCTGCTCCGGATCGGCGGCGTCATCCAGCAGCACCGTCACCGGCAGGCCGGTCAGATGGTGGTGGTACAGCTCGGTGAGCCGCTTGACGTGCTGCTCCTGGGACGGGCGCTCACGGAACAGCAGTTGCTCGCGCGGGGCGCCCAGCCGGTTGAGCAGATGCAGCAGCGCGTCCCGGGTCGGCAGCGGCACCTCGCCGGGGGTGTCACTGCGCAGATCCACCACGCACGTGCCACGGAACTGATCGCGCAGCTGATGGGTGGCCCGCACCGCCAGCGCCGTCCGGCCCGAGCCCGGCTCACCGTGCAGCACCACCACGGTCGGCTTGGTCTCCGTGCTGGCACGGGCCGCCTGCACCCACTGCGCGATCTGGGCCAGCTCCGCCCGGCGCCCGGCGAACGGGCCGTCCGGACGGGGGAGTTGGGCGAACGAGTGCTCCAGCACGGACCGCTGACGGGCCGCCGCGCTGCGGTCCGCGCCGCGCAACTGCGGGCCACGGCCGGCCGTCGCGGCAGCCGGCTTGGCCGCCGTGCCGCCGCGGGCCGCCGCCGTCAGCATCCGCTGCTGGTCCAGGAATGGCCGGATGCCCCGCACCTCCAGGGCCGTCAGCCACTGCAGCCGCAACTGCTGGGCGCCGCCCGGCCGGCCGCGCTTCCCGGCCTCCTGGCTGGCCGCCGGCAGGTGGCCCGCGGTCAGCTTCAGGACCGTGGCCGTCGCGCCCGCCAGCACCACGGAGGCCCCCACGGCCAGCGCCGGGCCCGGCCCCGTGCCGTACGCGAGGTCCGTGCTGAACGCCGCCATCGCGGCCACCGCCGTCGCCACCGCCGGGGTCCCCAGCTCCTTGCGGGACAGCCGCCGGCCCAGCGACGGCCGGCCGGCGGCCGCCTCGTCCAGCGCCCGCACATACGCGGTGTACTCCTCGGCGGCGCTGCCCGCCAGCTCCTCCAGCGCGGAGCGCGCCCTGCTGAGCAGCGTGTCCCCGTCGAGCCGCCCGCCCGAGCGCCGGACCTCCTCCTCGACCGTTCTGGTCAACAGCGCTTCCGCTTCCGCCCGGTGGCCTTCGCGCAGCGCAGCCAGTGAGCCCGGCATGCCCATCCCCCTCCAGCAGTTCCAGCAGTCTCCAGCGGTGATCGTCGCCGCACGCAACAGTGTTCCGCGTCCGCACGGATTCCGGCAGGGCTGTGGAAAACTCCCTCCGCTCCCGCCTCACCGGCCCCCATGAGGAGCGGACGGCCGCACGCCGAACCGCCTGGCCCATGAGACTTCCCCGTATCTGCTCCAGCACGCCGAAGACCCCGCCGAGTGGTGGCCGTGCCGTGGTTCACCGTCGCGTTCGTCCGAGGCCGCACGGCCGTGTCAGACGAGCTGCCACGCCCGGTCGCGCCGGGTCTCGCTCCGCCGGCCGGGCAGCCCTGCGAGGACGTGGGTGAGCGCCTCGTAGAGGGAGAGGGCGCCGCTGACCGGCGCCTGGCTCTTCGCCAGGGACTTCTGCATGCGGTACAGGAGCGTGAACGCCTGCTTGACGTGCCGGTTCCGCAGCGCCGACTTGATCTGGGCGGCGGCCTTCAGCGTCGCCTCGTCCGCCTCTCCCGGTGTCTCCTCGGCCGACTCGACCAGTTCCGCGTGGGTGCGCAGGAAGCGCTGCGCGGTGTCGGTCTGCTGAGGCTTGAGAGGCAGCGTTTCCCGGGGGTCGGCGCCGGTCAGTACGGTCAGTTCGAGGACGTCCGGTGCGAGGCCGTCCGCCCGGCCCGCGACCGGTCCCACCAGGACCACCTCGGGGGCCTGCGGCGGCAACGGTCCCAGGTGCGGTTCGGCGAGCAGCAGGCGCAGGGCCAGCAGGTCCGACTCGGCGCCCGAGGACGGCGCGACGACGCACAGGTCAGCGTGGCGCGCCGCCGGCTCGGCGGCGGCGAGGACCGCGGAGGGGACGACCCGGAAAGGGACGCCGCTGCCGGTGTCCGGGACGGTGCGCCGCCGGGGGTCCCAGTGGACCGTCTGCGGGCCGTCGGGGGCGAAGACGGCCACGGTGAACGACCCTGCGCCGATGTCGGTCCGCTCGGCGGCGAGGCCGCGGGCCGCGGCCGTCCGGAGATACTCCGCCCCGGCCGCGGTCGCGTCCGACCCGTCGGTGGCCCCGGTCCTGACGGCGCGCCCGCCTCCGGTCACCGGAGGCGACGGCCAGTGCTCCGGGTCCTCCTCCAGGCCGGCCGGGAGGAGGGCGAAGCGTACGGGCAGGCCGACCTCGCGGGCGAAGGCCAGGTCGGTCGCGTCGTGGCCGGGGTTGACCAGGACGGCCCCGGTCCCGAACTCCGGCGCGACCCAGCTCGCGGTCCATACGGGCAGCAGGTCCCCGGTGAGCGGATGGCGGCAATAGCGGCCCGTGAAGGCGGACTTGTGCCCGGCGGGCAGCCCGTCACTCAGCGGGTGTCCGGGATGCACGGCCACGGCGCAGCCGGCCGGCGTCGGCGACCAGTCCGTGGTGAAGACCTGCAGTGCGGCCTCGGCCGCCCCGGGGTCCTCCAGGGGGAAGGTGAACACCGCGCCGCGGGTCCGGCGCAGGGCCTTGCGGTGGCGGGAGGCCGTCGACTGCGGCCACGTGCCGTCCTGGTCGGCACCGACCCGGTCGCGGGCCGCCGGGGTGGGCACATAGCGGATCTCTTCCCGCTCCGACGGCTCGGCAGGGCCCGTCAGGCCCGCCGCGGTGGCGATGCGGGCAAGCGTGGCCGCCGGGTCGGCCGGACCGCCGGCGGCGCGTGTGCGGCCGTCTTGGACGGCCATCCGGTCGACGAGTCCGGCAAGGGCCTGGCAGCGCAGGGTCGTCAACGGTGCCTGCGGGTCGGGCAGGGGCAGTGCGAGGTGGTTCACGAAGATCTCCAGAGGGCGGTCAGGCCTGGTGCCCGACGATGTGGTCGACCGCGTCGCCGACGGTTTTGAGGTTCTTCACCTGGTCGTCCGTGATCGTGACGGCGAAGCGCTGCTCGGCGGCGACGGCGATCTCGACCATCGCCAGGGAGTCGACGTCCAGGTCGTCGGCGAAGGACCGGTCGTCGCGGACGTCTTCGACGGGGACCCCGGTGATCTCGTGGACCATCTCGGCGAGAGCGCTGGTGACCTCTGCTCGGGTGGAGGGCATGGTGAGGCTTCCTTCGTAGGTAGGGGAGGGGAGTCGGGGGAGGGAGTGAGGCGTTACAGGGCGCGTACGAGGCCGCCGTCGCACCGAAGGGCGACGCCGGTCACATATGAGGCCGGCGCGCCGCACAGGAACGCGGCGGTGGCGCCGAACTCGGCGGGGTGGCCGTAGCGGCCGGCGGGGATCGAGGCGACCGAGTCGCGTTCCACCTCCGCCACGGTGCGGTGCGTGCGCGCGGCGTTCGCGGCGTCGACCGCCGCGGTGCGGTCGGTCCTGATCCGCCCCGGCAGCAGGAGGTTGACCGTCACGCCGTCCGCGGCGACCTCGGTGGCCAGCGTCTTGAGGTACCCGGCCAGCCCCGCCCGGCCGAGGTTGGACAGGGCGAGGTTGGCCAGGGGAGCGGCGACACCACTGGAGCCCACGGCGAGAATGCGGCCCCAGCCGCGCGCCCGCATGGCGGGCAGCGCCAGTGAGATCAGCCGGATGTGCGGCCGCACGGTCGTCTCGATCGCGGAGTCGACGTCCTCGACGGTGAGGTCCGCCGCCTGCCCCGGCTTCGGCCCGGGGCCGTTCAGCACGAGAACGTCGGGCGGGCCGAAGGCGTCGACGGTGGCCTGGAAGAGTTCCTCCGGGCCGTGAGGGGACAGCAGGTCGCTCTCGACGCCGATGGCGTGCGAGAGGCGCGCGGCGATCTCCTTCGCCCGTGCGCCGCGCCGGCCGCTGACGACGGTCCGGGCGCCCTCCGCGGCCAGGGCGGCGGCGATCGCCTCGCCGATGCCTTGCGTGGACGAGCAGACGAGGGCGGTGCGGTCGGTGAGGCCGAGATCCATCAGGACGCCTCCCCGGCCCGTCCGGCCGGCAGCCGCCGACCGCTCGTGCGCTCGATCAGCGTGTTCCCCAGGACGGCCAGCAGGGCTCCGGCGAGCATGACCACCGTGCCCGTCAGCTGTACGCCGGAGAACGACTCGCCAAGGAAGACCGTCGAGAAGAACGTGCCGAACACCGGCACCGTGAACATCATGACCGTGGCCGCGGAAGGGCTGACGCTGCGCAGTCCGCGGTAGTAGAAGAGATAGGCGATCGCGGTCGGTCCCACCGCCAGGAAGACGATGTTCGCCCAGGCCGGGCCCGGGACCGCGGACCAGGCGACGTCGCCCGCCGTCGGCGCCGCCAGCACCACAAGTCCCAGCCCGCCGACGGCGGTTCCCCAGGCCGTTGCCCGCAGCGGTGCGAGGCCCGCCAGCAGCGACTTCGACAGGATGCTGTACGCGGCCCAGCACGCCGCCCCCGCGACGAAGACGAGGTCACCGAGGAGCCGTTTCGTCCCCGTGGTGTCTCCGCCCGCGCCGAGCAGGAAGACCGCCGCGCCGGCCAGGCCGACGAGCAGGCCCACGATGCGCGCCCACGACGCCTTTTCGCGACGCAGTATCAGCAGTGTGGCGGTGGTCAGGATCGGGCTCAGCACGGGCACGATGATGCTCCCGTCGAGCGCGGGGGCCAGCGAAAGGCCCCAGAAGAAAAAGAAGTTGTAGGCCAGCACGCCGAGCAGGCCGACCAGACCCGCACGGACGGCGGCGGTGCGTCCGATAGGCGCGGACTGACGGCGCAGCACGGCGGCCAGAACGATCAGCAGCACCCCTCCGCCGCCGAACCGGAGCGCCGCGGCCATCTGGTGCGGCATCACGTCGACGACCACCTTGGAGCTGGCGAACGCGCTGCCGAACATCACCATGGTCACGAGCAGATTCAGATACGGAGCGGCTGCGGGGCCCGCCGCCGCAGCCGGACGCGAAACGTCGGATGTCATCACTGTTCCCCAGCTTCTAGCGGCCGGCGACTCGGTCCAGGACCTCGTCACCCTCGGGGCCGCGCCTCACGTTGATGATTTTCTTGTGCGGGTCACTGTCCATGACCAGGGGGAGGACCCCCGTTTGTGTGCCCTTGTCGGCGAACGGTGACCACAGCGGCCCGTCGTGCAGCGCCCGAAGGTCGGTCAGGCTCAGCCCGCTCAGGCGCTCCAGACGCGCGGCGAGCCAGTCGCGGTTCTCCGTGCCCGCCAGCAGGGCGCGGATGCTGTCCTCTTCGGGCAGCAGCTCGGCGCACTCCCCTGCCAGGTACTCGTGCAGGTTCGCCGCACGGCCCGCGAAGGGCGAGTACACCATGCAGACGAACTGCTCGGTGTCCACCCCGAAGGCGTCCGCTCCGTATTGGGTGGCGGCCTCGCGCATCTGCTCGACGCCCTCCTCGGTACGGTAACGGGCCGCGATCTCCTCGACCAGGTGCTCCGGGAAGTGCTTCTTGCGCATCAGCTCCAGGGCGAAGTCCACGTACTGGTCGATGCCTTCGCGGTAGCTGCGCTGGTACGCGCGCTCGGTCCGCAGGCCCCGAAGGTGCGCCATGAGCGCCGGGTTGGCACAGTCGGACTCGGTGAAGTTGAAGGCGATCTCGTCGAAGACGAAGCCGAGGAAGTCCGTCAGCAGCCGCCAGTGCGCCCCCGAGGCGTAGCTGGTGTAGTCGTAGATGGAGAAGAACTCCAGGGTCGCGGGGACATCGGAGGTCACGCCCCGCTCCTTGACCCGGTCGGCGTTGCCCAGGCCGTGGATCTCCTGGAAGTAGGCCTGCGCCAGCCCGTCGAGGGTCTCCAGCGTCCCCTGGAACCGCTTCTTGCTGTCGGCGGGCTTCTGCCCCGCGCCGCGGGACAGCTGACGGATCCAGACGGCGTAGTCCCGCTGCTCCTGCGGCGAGTCACCCGTGATGATCAGGTCGACGCCCGTGCCGTGGCCGGCGGCGACGCCGAACGAACTGGCCACGTTCAGGTTGCAGGCGTTGCAGAACGTGGCCCGGCCGTCGCCGTAGGAGCGATGGCCGGACATCAGCATGTCGGTCCGGTTGAAGGCGACCAGACGGTGCGGCATGCTCCGGTCCCGGTCGAAGGGGACCACGCTGTCGCGCTCGATCAGCAGCAGCTCCGCGTCCGGGTCCTCGTACAGACCCAGCGCCTGATAGGTCCGGTCGATGTTGAGCATCACCTGGTAGGGCATGCCGCCGTGCCGCATGGTCACCACCCGCAGGCTGAAGGTGGACCCGTGACGCTCGGCGAGAGCCAGGTGGACCGCGCGCACGAACGCCACCGCGTACGCGCTGTCCTTTCCGCCGCCGTAGGCGACCATGACGGTGTTCCGGCTGAGGTCGTCCTTGTGCGGCAGGGCTTCGTGCAGTTCGGTGACGCACTTCTCGATGGCCGGAACGTCCTGTTCCGGCAGTGCGCCCCTGAGGTTCTCCAGCACTGTTGCGCGCATCTGTCCCTCCTGGGTTCCAACGTGAACGGGTGGGGTCGAAGGGCCCGGGCGAACGCCACCGGGCGTCCGTCGCCACACGCGAAATCCCCTCGCGAAGCGGCTCATTCGACACTCGGACCGTAAAGGCCGAAGAGCGGGGTTGAGCGGCCTCGACCGGGAATTGCAACGAAAGGTGTAGGCCGCGCGGAGCCGCCCCGCACCTTTCGGTGTATGCCGCCCCGGTACGCCGCCGCGTGCTGCATGGTCGAGTCATATCCGTGGAGATCAAGCGGACCCATTCCCAGTGCTTCGGAGGACGAAGATGAATGAATCCCGCGCCCCGCAGTTCCCGGCACAAAGGGTCGAGATTCTCGACGCGACACTGCGGGACGGTTCCTACGCAGTCGACTTCCAGCTCGACGAGAGGTTCGTCAGGAAGCTGCTGCGCCGGCTGGAGTCGACACCCATCAACAGGGTGGAGGTAGGACACGGTCTCGGTTTCGAGGCGGAGCGGTCCGGAATCAAGGCGAGCAACATCGGTCTGCCGCAGTGGTGTGAGATCGCCGGCCAGGAGCTGTCCACCACGCCCTGGGGAATGTTCGCCCAGCCCGGCTTCAGCCGGCTGGAGACGCTCGCCGACCTGTGCAACGAAGGCATGTCATTCGTACGGATCGGCATGGAGCCCGACAAGGTCCAGCAGCACCTCGACTACATCGAGCGGGCCACCGAGATCTGCGGCGAGGTCCACCTCAACCTGATGAAGACCAGCAGTACCCCGGCCGAGGAACTGCCCGGACTGCTCCGCGACATACCCGACGTGGCAGGTCTGTACGTGGTCGACTCCTGCGGCTCGATGATGCCTGCCGACGTACGCCGGTACGTGAAGGTGGCCAAGGAGATCTGCCCCGTTGTCGGATTCCACGGGCACGACAACCTGGGTATGGCGAACGCGAACAGCCTCGCGGCCTTCGAGGCGGGCGCGGCGATCGCCGACGGCACGCTCGACGGTATCGGGCGCGGTGCCGGAAATGCGGAGACGGAATCGCTCGCCGGAATCATGCGCGTCCTCGGCGAGGACCGGTTCGACTACAAGGAACTGGCCCAGCTCGCGCATTTCTGCCGCACCAGCCTGGAACTCCTCCCGGAGGACCGCAATATGCAGGTCCTCGGCGGTGTCATCGGCATTCATTCCGGATACTTCCCGCTCATCGACAAGCTCTGCGGGGATTTCGCGGTCGATCCGGCCCCGCTGATGGAGACCGCCGTCGGCCTGGCCCGGCACAGCGCCGAAAAGAGCGACCTGCGAGCCGCCGCGGAGTTTCTCTCCCGGCAGGCGGTCGCGGCCTGAAGCTCCATCGACAGCTCCATCGACAGCTTCATCGACCCACTTCGAGAGGAACGTCATGCGCTTGGCACGCATCAACACCCAGGACGGCCCACGGACAGTAGTGGCCCACCGCGACCGCTGGATACCGGTCTCCTCCCTGGCCGCCGCCGCGGGCCGGCAACTGCCGACCCGTCTGGGCGACCTGCTGGGCACCGAGCAGCGGCAGGAACTCGCCGGGCTCATCGAGCGGGCGACGGACGCCGACGCGCTCGACGTGCACCTGGAGGAGGCCGCCACGATCGCCGACACCGGCGACATCTGGGGGGCCGGCCTCAACTACCTGGGACACTCCCAGGACCTCAGCACCCAGCAGCCCGCCTCCGGCCCCGGCTCGTACCTTCGGCCGCGGGGCTGCCTCATCGGCAACGGCGGTCCGATCGAACTCCCCGCACAGAGCGACCGGGTGACGGCAGAGGCGGAACTCGGGCTCGTCATCGGCACGGAGTGCAAGAACGTACGGCGTGAGCAGTGGCGGTCGGTGATCGCGGGGGTGACGGCCGTCCTGGACCTGACCGCGGAGGACGTCATCCGTGAGAACCCGCGGTACATCCCCTGGGCGAAGGGGTTCGACACGTTCTGCAGCGTCGGCCCCCAGCTGGTGACGCTCGATGAGTTCGACGACGAGGCGCTGCGGGCGACGCGGGTCTCCACCGTACGCAACGGGCAGGTCGTCGCGTCCGCACCCGTGGCGGAGATGAAGTACGACCTCGCCTACCTCGTCGAGTACTTCAGCGCCGGACGCACCCTCACGCCCGGCACCGTCATCTGCACCGGCACTCCGGGGGCGGCCTTGATCGAGCCGGGCGACACCATCACGTCGCTCGTCGAAGGCGTCGGCTCCCTCTCCCACTCCGTGAAGGGCTGAGACCGTGACCGCACAGCGCATTTCCGTAGCGGAGGCCCTCTTCCTGGCGGTCGAACGCCACCCGGACCGCGCCGCCATCGAGACCGCGGACGGCGTCGTCACCTACGGTGAATTCGGCCGCAGGGTCAGTGAGTTCGCCGACGAGATGCACACGCTCTCGTCGCCCGGCGAGTTCATCGGCATCGAGGCCGTGCGCACTCCGGCCTCCGTCATCGCCCTGGCCGCCGCGCTGCGGGCCGAGCGCCCGTTCGTGTTCCTCGACCCCCGCGACAGTGCCTCGTCCAACCACGCCAAGGTCTCCTCACTCGCCGTGGAGTGGATCGCCGAGACCTCCGAGGGGGCGGACTCCCCCGTGCTCGTGCCCACCCCCGCACAGTGGCGCACCCCCACCGAGGGCCGCTCCGGGCCGGTCGGCACACCGATCGTGCCGCCCCAGGACCGGGTCGGCTATGCCATCCACACCTCGGGCTCGACCGGTGAGCCCAAGTGCGTGCTGGTCAGCGCCGACCCCCTGGCCGGGGTGATCGAGGACCATCTGCGTGTCCTGGAACTGGGGCCCGAGTGCCGGACGCTCCAGTTCGCCCGGCTGACCTTCGACGGATGCCTCACCGAGATCCTGTGGACGCTGTGTGCCGGCGCGTGCCTGGTGGTCCTGGGCGAGGAACACCTCAGCCCCGGCGCCGTCCTCCAGGCGACGCTGGAGAAGTACCGCGTCACCCACCTGAAGACCACGCCGTACGCCCTGACCGCGACGGACCCGACGGCGGCGATGAGCCTGCGGCACGTGCTCAACGGCGGCGGGGCCTGCCGTCCCGCGGTGGTCCGCAAATGGGCCGGCCACGCGCGCTTCCACAACGCCTACGGGACCACGGAGAGCACCGTCTGCAATCTCCTGAGCGCCCCGCTGGACCCCGGCGACTGCACCGACGCCGTGCCCCTGGGCACGGTGGTGGGGGACTGCGGCCTGGAGGTGGTCCCGCTGTCCGGCGCGGCGGGCGAGCCGGCGACCGGCTCCGGCCCCACCCGGGGCGAACTGCTCATCACCGGGCCGAGCGTGGCCATCGGCTACCTCACCTCCGGCGGCCTGCGCCGCTTCGACGACGACGCGCACCGCGTCTATCGCACGGGCGACATCGTCGAGTTCCGCGGCGGTCAGTACTACTTCGTCGAACGTCTGGACCGGCAGCTGAAGGTCCGCGGTTACCGTCTCGACCCCGGGGAGATCGAGAGCGCGGCCTGCCGGCTCGGCTCCGTCGTCGAGGCGGCGGTCGACGCCGAGGCGTACGACGGTGCCGACCCCTCGGCGGCCGACGCCCTGGTGTGCCACTACCAGGGCGAGGCGACCCCCCGCGAGCTGCGCGCGCACCTGGAGGCGGTGCTGGACCCGTACAAGGTTCCCTCGGTGCTGCACCAGGTCGACGCCCTGCCCTACACCCGCAACGGCAAGGTCGACCGGGACGCCCTGCGGGCCGGCCGGCAGCGGTCGGGCACGGCCGGGCGGAGCGCCGGGCCCGAGGAACAGATCCTCGCCCTGGTGGGCCACCTGACCGGTGTGGACGACGCGTCCGCGGAGGACAACTTCTTCGACCTGGGAGGCGATTCGGCCTCCACGGTCCTCCTCGTCAACAAGCTGAAGACACTCGGCTGGATGGACGCCGGTGTACGCGACGTCCTCAGGGCGGAGAACCTGAAGGTGCTGATCGACCGCGTGCGGACACGGGAGGTGTGAGCGACATGTGTGGTGTGTGCGGGACCTACTCCCCGTCCGGCGTGACCGACCGCAGCGTTGCCGCGGCCATGCACGCACAGCTGGTGCACCGCGGGCCGGACGAGACCTACTCACTGAACACCGAGTCGATCTGCGCGAAGCTCGGCCGCCTCGGCTTCACCGGTCTCACCGACGGCTGGCAGCCGGCGGAGGACCGCGGCGGCCGCTACGTCGCCATGACGAACGGCGAGATCTACAACGCCCGTGCGCTGCGGGAGCGTCTGGGGCTCGACGGGCGGGGCAACGGCGTCGATGTCTCCGTCGTCCCGGAGCTCTTCGCGCGCCACGGATTCGAGGGACTGCACCTGATCGACGGGCAGTTCGCCACCGTCGTCCTGGACCGCGCCGACAACTCCCTCTACCTCGCGCGGGACCGCTTCGGCATCTGCCCGCTCTACTACACCCAGGACGGCTCCCAGGTTCACTTCTGCTCGGAGCTCAAGCCGCTGGTGCGCTGCGCCCGTCGGTCACGGAAGGTGGATCTGGGCGCCGTCGACCAGTACCTCTCCCTGGGCAACATCGTCGCTCCGCGCACCCTCGTGGCAGGGGTCCGGGCGGTCCCCCCGGGGTGCGCCGTCCGGTTCGACGCCGACGGCAGCCGGACGCTGCGCTACTGGCGCTACGGTGAGTTCGCCCCGGCGGCCGCACCCGTCACCGGCGCGGAACTGCGCGAGGCGATGCGGGAATCCGTCAAGGCCCGCCTCGAAGCGGATGTCGAGATCGGCGCGTATCTGAGCGGCGGCTTCGACTCGACCGCGATCGTGATGGAGGCGGCCGCCCTCTCCGCCCAGCCGGTGCGTACCTTCTCGGTGGTCTTCGACGACCCCGGCCTCGACGAGGGCCGCTTCCAGCGCGAGGTGGCACAGGCCGTCGGCAGCAAGCACGAGCAGATCGCCTGCCGCCACGACGACATCACCGCGCGGTTCGAGGAGATGGTCCGGCACTGCTGCTACCCGCAGCGCGAGACCTACAACGTCGCCGCGATGATGCTCGCGGGCGGCGTACGGGACGCCGGAATCAAGGGAGTCGTGTCCGGGGAGGGCGCCGACGAGCTGTTCTTCGGCTACGACTCCTACGCCTTCGACGGCCTGGCCCGAGCACGCCGCACCTCTTGCGCCGAGAACGAACAGGCATGGGGCCGGCCGGACTTCGGATGGGAGGTGGACCGGGACAAGGCCGCCCGCCGCCGGGAGGACTTCCTGACGCCCCCGGCGCGCGAGGCCCTGGCGGGCGACGAGTTCTGGCGCTCACGGCTCATCCCGTTCTCCGACCAGGAAGTGCAGCAGCTCTCCCGGATGCAGCTGCGCTCGATCGCCGACGTGTACGTCCAGATGTCCGGCCACCTTCTCGGCGACCACGGGGACGCGATGCTCATGCGCCACTCCGTCGAGGGCCGCTACCCGTTTCTCGGCAACTCCGTCGTCGCACTCGCCCTCCAGGTCGAGGACGAGCGGAAGATGGCCGACTTCGAGGGCAAGGCGTGCCTCCGATCGGCCTACGAGGGCATCGTCCCGCAGTCCGTCCTGCAGCGCGGAAAGCACGGCTTCACCGCCTACGACCTGCAGTCGAGCACGAACTCCCGCACCTGGGACGACTGGTGTGCCCTGGTCGAGGCCAGTGGTCTGTTCACGCCGGGCTGCCTGGACCGGCCGGCGGCGGCCGACAAGTGGGACTTCAGGATCAGCGCGATCAGCATCGCGATGATCATGGACGAGCTGGGCCTCACCCTCTGATCCCGCAGGCCCGAAAGCCCGAGAGAGGAAAGGAGACACCAGTGACCACGGAACAACCCGGGATCCTCGTCCTGCCCGGGGCGGGATCGTTCGGCAGCGAGCTCACACCGCTCCTGGACGAGCTGGGGGCCGCCGCCAAGATCGCCCGGTACCCGGGCCGCTTCGGCCGCGACTTCGGCAAGGAAACGACGTTCGCCGAGATCGTCGACGCCTGCGCCGACCAGGCGCGGAAGCTGCCCGCGGAGCGGGTGATCCTGGCCGGCCACAGCTTCGGTGCCTACGTCGCGCACGCCACCGCGGCGGAACTGGAGCGGCGCAGAATCCCCGTCGACGCGCTGGTGGTCGCCGGTGCCAACGCGCCGCGGCTGCTCACCGTCCCGCAGGACGCGGTGTCGGACCGGCCGGCCGTGGCGGCCTACCTGGAGCGCATCGACCCCCACCTGCTGCCGGACCCGTCCGACGAATGGCACGACGTCGTCCTCGACGCCGCCCTGCAGGACCTGCGCCTGCTCGCGCACTACAGCACCACCCCGCCGCCGCATCCGCGATGCCCGGTCTTCGCCGCCCGTGGCGCGACGGACCCGCTCACCTCCGGTGAGGGCATACGGGAGTGGGCGGACGCCACCACCGGTCCCTGTGCCCACCGCACCTTCCCCGGCGGCCACTCCGACCTGCTGACCACCGCCGCGTTCGCCGACTGGCTGCGCACCGCCGCCAGGCACACGTGACACCCGTCCCATCGAAGAGAAAGGAGACACACCCTGTGGACAGGCGCCCTCTGGGCACCGGCGGACGACTGATCGTCGTCGGTGGCGGAGCCTCCGCCACCGCGGTGCTCCATCAGCTTGCGCAGTACGCCGACGTCAGACCCGACTCGGTGACGGTGGCCGACCCCCGGCCGGTCGGGTTCGGGGTGGCCTTCGGCACCGCCGACCCGCGCCTGCGCTGCAACACCTCCGTCGATGTCACCTCACTGCGCCGGGCCGGTCAGTCCGACCTGCTGCACTACCTGGCCGGGCGGGGGTGGCCGGTGAGCCGCTCCGACTTCGTCCCGCGGGCACTGGTCGGCCAGTACTGCCGTGAGCGCTTCGCCGAGACGCGCCGGACACTGGCGGCACGCGGCTGCGCGGTGCGCCACGTGACGGCCCGGGTCGACACCGTGCGGCCTGCCGCAGGGCCCGGCCGGGGCTACCTCGTGACCCTGAACGACGGCAGCACCCTGGAGGCCACGGACGTGGTGGTGGCGGTAGGAGGTGACCAGCCGCGCATGCCGGAACAACTGCGTGCCCACGCGGACCACCCCGATCTGCTGCCCGGCCCCTACCCCTCCGGCCGCCTGCGGGCACTGCCCGAGGACGCCAGGCCACTGATCCTGGGCACCAAACTGTCCGCGATCGACGCCGCTCTCGTGCTGTGCACGGCACAGCGGCAGGTCACCCTGTGTTCCCCCTCGGGTGAACTCCCCGCCGTACGGGAGCACTTGTGCCGGCCGGCCCGCCCGGCCGGCCTGCTCGCCGGGCTGCGCGCGCTGGACCCCCGGTCGCCGCATTTCGACCGCGCGTTCACCAAGCTCCTGGTCCGGGCCGTGCGCAGCGTGTCCCCACGGCCCTCGCCCGCCCTCGGCAAGCAGTTCGGCACCGAACCCGAAGCCCTGCAGCGGCTCGGCACCGAACTGCGGCAGACCGAGACGGGCGCCAACGCCTGGCAGTCCGTCATCGCCGAACTGATCGAGGCGGTGAACGACTGGACCGAGGGGTGGCCACGCCGCGACCGGGAGCGCCTGCTCACCCGCTTCCGCCCGCTGATCGCCCGCCACATCTCGGCCATTCCCGTCGCCAGCGCCCGCACCCTGGCGCAGCACGGGGTCGCCGGCCGCCTCGTGGTACGGCGGGGGACCCCCGCCTCGCTCGCTCCGGCGCCCGGCGGCGGCTGGCACGCCCGGTGGCTCCCCGAGGGGCCTGCCGAGCACTACACCCACGTGGTGGCGGCGTCCGGCTACCGGCCGTCCGCCGTGTGCACCCACGGGCCCGCCCTCCTCGCCTTCGGTGCGGCCGCCTGCTCTCCCGACTGCGCTCCGCCCCCCACCGACGCCCGGCTGCGGCTCACACCTCCAGGCGGCGGCGGACCGGAGCGGATCTGGATGGTGGGAGCCGCGGGCGGAGCCCGTACCGCCATCGTCAACTACCTGTGGACCGCGGCGGCCCAGGCCGACGTGGTGGCACGGACCCTGGCCACCGCCTGACCCGGCCGGGCCACCTCGCGGCCCGCACCGCACGGGCCACCCGGCGCCCGAAACGCACCACCCCGCTACGAGAGGCATCCCCATGTACGTACTCGTCGACCCGGTCTCCACCGGCCGTGAACTCGCCGCCGCCTTCCGCGAGGAGGGCGCCCGCGTCCTCCACCTCTACGAAGCCGCCCTGCACGCGGAACACGCCGGCGACACCGCCCCGCACCGCCACCTGCTCACGCACACCGGCGCCCGCGCCGTGCAGGAGGCGGCCGAGATGCTGCGTGACGAACCGGTCGCCGCGGTGATCGCCGCGAGCGAGCGGGGCGTGCTGTTCGCCGACGAGCTCGCCCACGTGCTCGAACTCCCGCACCACGAACACCGGCTGGCCGCCGCGCGCCGCGACAAGGAGCTCATGGTGCGCGCCCTGGAGGACGCCGGCGTACCGGCGGCCCGCACGCGCACGGTCGCCTCCGTCGCCGCACTCGACGCGGCGCTCGACGAGTGGGACACCGCTCCCGGCACACCACTGGTGATCAAGCCGCGCGACAGCGCCGGCAGTGACGGCTGCACCGTGGTCACCGGCCGCACCCAGGCGCGGGCTGCCGTAGAGGCCACCCTGCTGCGGTCCAACCTCATGGGGGAGACCAACACCGACCTGCTGCTCCAGGAGTACCTGGCGGGCACCCAGTACATCGTCAACACGGTCAGCATGGCCGGCCGGCACCTGCTCACGGAGGTCTACCGGGAACGCATCGACACCATCGCCGGGGCCCCGGTACTGCGCCACATCGTCTCCCGCCCGCAACTCGACGGGCACGAGCGCGACCTCGTCGACTACGTCCTGCGCTGCCTCGACGCCCTGGGCATCAAGGAAGGTGCCGCGCACACCGAGGTGATGCTCACCGCCGCCGGACCGCGGCTGGTGGAGGTCAACTCCCGGGTCATGGGTCCGTCCCTGGCCCCCGACCCGTACCACGCCGCCTTCGGCTACAGCCACCAGCATCTGGTGGCCGAACGCTTCCTGCGGCCCCAGGAGTTCGCCCGCCGGTTCGACCTCCCCTACGGCGGTGGCCGCACCCTCGCCAAGGTCTTCCTGCGGGGCTTCCGTGACGGGGTACTCGCCTCCGTGGAGGGCGCGCGCATCCTGCGCCGCCTGCCCGGTTTCCACTCCGTCGACCGGCTGCCCGCCACCGGCGCCCCGATCCCCGACCCGACCCTGACGACCGGGGCCGCCGGTATCGCCTACCTCGTCCACGAGGACGAGGACCTGCTGCACAGCTCGCTGGAGTTCGTCCACCACCTGGAGGACGACGACGCGTTCTACCGTATGGCCGACGCCCCCGCCCACCCGCGGCACGCCCCGGAACCGGAAGGAGCGGCTGCCTGACCGTGCGTACCTCCTACGCCCTCATCGCGTTCTCGGTGCTGATGCAGGCCGCCGCGGAGGCCTTCCTCTCCGGCCGCATCAGCAGCGGTGACAGCCTTCGCTTCTCCCTGCTCGCCTTCCTCGGCTGCACGCTGCTCTTCCTGACGGTCAACCGCGTGCGCCGGACGAAGCACGGCACATCCGTCCGTCCGTCGCCGGGCCCGGGGGCGTGGCGCCTGTTCGCCGCGCTCAATGTGGCCAGCGCGGTGACCTTCCTCGGCCTGTACGTGGCGCTGGTGTGGGTCCCGGCGGCGTTCGCGGCCAGTCTGATGGCGGGCATCGGCCCCCTCGCCGCGAGCACCCTCGCCCGCCTGGCGGGAGAGACCCGGCCGGCCGCGTACTGGGCCCGCTCGGTGGGCCTGTTCGCAGCCTCCCTGGTCACCGCGGCAGCCGTACAGCCCTCCCTGCTGGACACCTCTTCCTGGCAGTCCGGTCCGGCCGCGAGCGCGGCCGGCGCCGTACTCGCCCTGCTCGCCGGCGTCGGGGCCACGGTGCTCGCCCGGCTCTCCCGCCGGCTCGGGGAACTCGGAACCGCACCGTCCGTCGTGATGGCCCACCGCTTCCACCTGACCTACGTGCTCGCCGCGCTGGCCCTGACCAGCCACCGGCTCGCCGAGCCGCCCCGTCTGGGCTGGGGGGTGACCGCCCTGGTCGCCTTCGTCGGCGTGGTCATCCCGCTCTACGCCCTCCAGGTCGGGGCCCAGCGCACCGCGGCCACGGTCACCATGGCCCTGCTCGCCACGCAGCCCGGCCTCGCCTACCTCGTCCAGGGCGCCCTCGGCTCCCCGCTCAGCGTGCCGGGCATCGTCGCCGTCGTGCTGCTGCTCCTGGTGGCGAGCGCCGTGGCCCGCGCCGAACACTCCCTGCCCCGGGACGGGACCGCCTCTCCCGCCCGGCGCCGACAAGTCCAACAAGTCCAACCACAAGGCCAACCAGGCCAACAAGGCCAACAAGATCAGCAGGTCGGTCAAGGCCGCCAAGGCCCACAAGAGGGAGGTGCGGAGCGGCGCGTCGAGGACGGTCAACCCGTGTCACCTTGGTTGTAGAAGGCCCCTGACGCGACCGGAGGCCTCTTACTCTCCCAGACATGATCGCTTTCACCGGAATGTTAGACGGTCGTCGTTCGCCCGGACTGGCGAAGGTTCATGAGTCCGCGCGAGCCGTTCACCTGTGCTGGATGGAAGCACGCCCGACCGTCCAGATCGCCTTCCTCATACGGTTCTTGACGGGAGCAGCCTTCGCGACGCGGGGAGACACCGACCTCCCGTCGATCCTGGCCGGAGCATCGGCCTGGTGCTGCGCGAGCGTCTTCGCGTACCTGTTCAACGGCGTGATGGACGTGGAGGAGGATCGCCGCAACGGGTCCGACCGGCCCATCGCCCGAGGGGACCTCTCCCTCCGGAAGGCCGCCGGGGTCACGCTGACGGCCGTCCTGCTCGCCCTGCTGCTGTCCGCCGCGACCACCGGACTGCTCGGCTGGACCCTCGCCTTCCTGGCCCTGGGGTGGGTGTACTCCGCGCCGCCGCTGGCGGCGAAGCGGGCGAGCCTGCCGTGCGCGATCGTGGTGTTCGGCCTCGGCTGGACGTCCTACGCGGGCGGCGCGGCCGTGGCCGGCAACGGCCTCGACGCCCCCGCCGTCGTGTTCGCCACCGCCATGGCGGCATGGATGGCCCTGGTCGGTGCCGTGGTGAAGGACTTCAGCGACGCGGAGGGCGACGCGGAGGCCGGGCGGCGCACGCTCGCCGCCACCCGTGGCCTGCACGCCGCCCGGCGCCTGGCGGTCGCGGGGGCCACGGCCGTCGGCGTCGGCGCCCCCACGGCCGCGTGGATCTGGGCCCCCGCCGTCCTACCGGCCACCCTCCCGCTGGCTCTCGGAGCCGGCTGGGTCATCGTGCGCTGCCTGCGCGGCGGTCGCGCCGAGCACCGCGACCGGCATGCGCGGCGCGACGCCTACCGGGCCTTCATGATCACGCAGTACGTGGCCAACGCGGTCATGCTCGTGACGCTGGTGGCCGCGTGGTGACGCGGGCGCCGTTCCACCGGCCGTTGCGGCCCTGCCCGCAACAGCGGTCACCGTCGCTCCGCGCACTTCAGAACGGCATCCATACGGGACGTCGCCCCCAGCTTGTTGAAGATGTTGTACAGGTGGCGCTTCACGGTGCCCTCGCTGATCTCCAGCTTGCGGGCGATCTGCCGGTTGGTGAGGGCACACGCGACCGCGTCGAGGATCTGGTGCTCACGCGCGGTCAGTTCCTCCGGGGAGTCGCTCTCGTCCTCCCGCGCCGGTTCGGGGGCGGTGCGCGGCGGTGTCTCCCGGGGCAGGGTGTCGGCGGAGGCGAGGATGCGATCGCGGGTCTCGTCGTACCCCTGGCTTCCGGCGTAGAGACGCACCGAAGCCGCGGCCCGGAAAGCCGCGTTCACCTTCTGCCAGATCACCGCCCGCTGCTGCGGCGCCGCGGACGCCGAGGCGGCGTGCACGGCAGGCTGAACCGCGGACCACAACACCTCGGTGGCCCGCACCGATTCCGCGACCGGAATCCGCTGCAGGGCCCGGTTCGCGCCGAGAAGCCGGGTGTACTCCTCCGCCTCCGTGGTCTCCGGCGGGCACCCGTTCTCAAGGGTGGCGATGCAGTCCTCCAGGATCGCCACGGCCTGCCGCCGGCACGACTGCCACAGCTCGGGCCGCTCGGCAAGGACGCTCTCCACCCGCAGCAGACCGTCCTGGTAGGTGTCCAGCACCTCGGGTATGGCGGCCCGTAATGCCTGCGCGGCGCTCCGGTGCCCTTCGTCCTCTCCGGACTGCCCACGGGCAGAGGATTCCGAGACGGCGACGGCGGTACGACTCCGCGAACTAGGGCCGAGGTCCACGCATCCTCCAAATCACGACGCCCGAGTACGAGGCGAGCATCGTCGGCGGGCTCAGCTGCACGGACCGGCCCCCCGCTCGCCTTCACCGGTCGTCACAGGTGACCGAGTCCAGCCTGACACGCCGGACAGACCCTGGTCGGAGGACAACATAATCAGCGGACACCCACGTGGCAATGATCGTTCCGCTCCTTGGAAACCCGGCGCCACCGAAGGCCGGAGTTGTCCCGGTCCGGCCTCGGCGTGCGACGATGCCGGTATCGGCTAAAAGGGACTGGCCGGACTCGACGAGCACCAGGTCCGCCGCTACCCCTCGTGGGTCCGCTGGGTCACCTTGCGATGTTGGCCCAAGCCTCCTCGCCGTCGTCCCTGCCGACGAACACGCGCACCGACCCACGCCGGACGACCTGATCCCGCTGTCCTGCAATGAGATCTGCCGCCTGTTCATCGCGCTCGTCGTCCGGCCCATCCGTGACACGGCCCACCGGCTTGCCTGGTCCGACTGGCGCCGCCACCAGCACCATCAAACGCACCCGTCACCACCGGCGGCAAGCCCCATCCCCGACATGAAGATCACGATCTACAGCTGGAGTAGTAAGGGCTGTCGGCTAACGGGCCCTCACGGTGTCGCGACTTGCCACCTGAAGACCTCGTCCCCCGTTGCGGTAAGCCAAGTTCCATCGCCAAGCGCGACAGGGTCCGGCGATACGGGAAACGGGTAGGAGATTTCTCCGCGGACGCGCAGTGAGTGGGCGTCGAGAAGGAAGTGCGTGGACCGCTCTGGCGCCCAGTCGTCCTTTTCCGCAGCTGCCGCAATAATCTTGTTGTCGTCGATGTAACCGGGGCGCAGGACGAACTGTTGGCCGGAGATTGGGAGTGCATCCGGCTTGACCTCTGCCACCTCTGTGTAGCTTCCCGTGGGGGTGACATCCCAGCGAGTGAGTGATTCCCCTCCGAGCGACAGCTTGAGCAAGCTTCCGCTGCTGTTTGAACTCCCCGTGAACGGGTCGTCGAAAGTTCCGCAGGGCGTTGCGGTCAGACTCTCGCCGTCGAGGGTGACCAACAGAGAGAGGTAGTCATCCTCCCCTTGCGCTGCGGAAAGCAGAAGCGGCCCGGAAGCGCTCGCGAGCTGTTGAAGCATGTATCCGGCTGATGACGCCGTAAGGATGGTCTGCGCTACGAGTTGACCGGTGGAAGCGTCAAGAGCCACACACGCATCTCCTGCATATTCTCCATCCCTGAGAGGGCCTCGCATGGTGGCGACAACATGTTGACCTGAGGGAGTCAATGCGCACGCGGCTTGAGCCAGATCATCCTGCCAAGCACTGTGCCGATGGGTCCAGAGAACTCTGCCGTCGACACCCAGGGCAGTAAGGCTTTCCGATCCGCAGAAAAGGAGACCGTCTCGTGCAGGCGAAGCGTATCCGCGTACGCCAGGGCAGGGAGAGTTCCATGCTCGCTGTTGGCTGAAAAGGCTATTTCGGCTCGCGTCGATACGTCGCGTCACGATGCGGGTGTCTTCGCGAGATACCAGCCAGTGGGCTCCGTCGCGGACTTGCCAGCCGTCCTCGCAGCCGATCGCTTCCTCGATGCCGCGGCAGGTGGCCTGGGCAGTTAGCTCTGCGGTAATGGTCGTGTGTGCCACGGATTTGCTCGCCTTCCGGGGGTGGCTTCCAGGTGTGTTCGATGCGTCGACGGTGACGGGGCCTACTGTGGGGTGTGACGGCCAGGCCAGTAGAAGTGCCGCTGTTTCGTCGATCTTCCCTGGTGCCCTACGTCTTCCTCATGTACCGGTCCGTGCATGAGTGCTCCGCCCGCACGGACCACTGGATAGCATATGTCCGTACAGACACTTCTGCTGGCTGCTCCGTGGGTGGGGCTCCAGTCGCTGCCCATTCTATTGAGGAAGTGCAGAATATTCTGTTCCGAGTGCCCACCCCTTACCCCCTTGTCTGTGGGTGGGAGGTAGTGCTCATTGGGCAGCGGGAAAGCGCCTAGCTCTTCTGCCAGCTTCCGCTGAGCTGGCGTCAGCTTTGATTTACTTGTGCCTGCCACGACGATCACAGGCCCGTGTGGCGTCTCAACGTGGATAGCGGCAACCGTCTGCGCCTTGCGGGATCTAGGGTTCGTGATCACATTGTTAATCTTTGCCGCCATATCCTCCAGTGATTGCATGCAGGGCGCAAGGCCCATCGGGTCGGAAGAGGTGTGCGGGTTGTTTACGTAAGTGGTGGGGTTGGGTGCCGGGTCGAGACCGAGAGGGTCAGGGCTTGTGTAGCGGGCCGTCTCGGGATCATAGTGGCGAAAATAGTTGTAATGGAATCCTGTTTCGGCATCGAAATACTGGCCGGGGAATCGTAGGGGGGTATAGGCGGTGGCTTCCGCGTTCCAGGTAGTCGATCCCCACAGAGTGGACCGTGTGCGCCATGCGACATCGCCGGAAGGGGCTACCAGTTCCGTGGGCGTGCCGATGAGATCGGTGATGATTGCGTAGAAGCGATGGTCGATTTCTTGCTGCGGTGCATGAGCAAGGGACTTGCGCTCGGTTTGCGCCAGAAGACGAGTGCCTTGGTAGTCCCAGGTGAGTGTCACTGCGTGGGGTTGGACAGACGAAGTGGCTGTCTGCTCGACGAGGGTGTAGCCGTCCCATGTGAAGTCGACTCGCTCGACGTGGCCATTTCCGTCCGGGGCCATCCTCTCCTTGGCTATGCGGCGCCCGAGAGGGTCGTAACGGTAACGCCAGACCGTTCCGTCCGGCGTGGTGACCTGGGTGAGGCGGTCCTCTGCATCCCATTCGTAGTGCCAGGTGTCCGGTTTCCGGGACAGGCGGGTTTTCTGGCGCAGGACAACCCTGCCTTGAGGGTCGTACTCGTAGCGGAAGCGACCGGCGTCGGTAAGGCGTGTGCCCTCGTAACTGCGGGGGCCTTGTGCAGCGGAGCCGGGGTGCCTCGTGGGCCATGTGGCGTGAACCTGGTTGCCGGCAGAGTCATAGGCGTACGACTCCGTCCAGTTGTCCGCACGGACAGAGGTGACGCGGCCGGCGGCATCCACGCTGTACTGTCGTTCGCCGGCCGACTGATCGTGCACGGAGAAGAGATGTCCGTCGGGGTGGTAGTTGTACCGGCGGGAGTGTCTGTGCTGCGGTGTGCTCAACGCTTGCTCTGCCAGGCGTCCGACGCTGTCCCACGCGGTCGACATGCTGACGGATTGGCCCATTCGCCGCTCCGTTTCGCGGCCGGAAGCGTCGTGCTGGAACGTGATGCTGTTGCCGGAAGCTGTGAGGGAGACAGGGGCGCCGGCACTGTTGTAGGTCCAGACACTGACGGCGCCGCTTGGTGTCGTTCGTCTGGTCCGGCGGCCGTTGGCATCGTAGACAGAGGTCAGCTTTCGGCCGTTGACGGATTCGACGGTGACGCGTCCAAGCGCGTCACGTGCGAACTCCAACACCGCATCATCGTTCGATACGGACATCAGGTGACCGACGGCGTTGTATTCGTAGCTGGTGATCTCGTTCCCGACGTGCTTTTCGGCAAGGCGACCGAATGCGTCATGGGTGTAGGTAATCGTTTCGCCCAGCGCTGTGGTGCGGGCGATCAGCTCACCGTCCGGGGCGTAGGCGTAGGTCTGGGTCCGTTGATCGAAGTCCGTCTCGGCTACCAGCCGTCCTGTTGCGTCATATTGGTAGACCCAGGTCAGTCCCTGAGGATTTGTCACTTTTTGCAGACGGAGCTCGGTGTCGTGGGCGAACTCGTAGCGGGCCCCGTCTGCATCGGTCCGTGCCACGAGCTGGTCGAAATGGCTGTATTCGAAGTGAGTTATGTGGCCGGCTGTATCGGTGTGACTGAGGCAGTTTCCTTCACCGTCGTAGGTCCAGGACTCCTCGGTCCCGTCTGGGTGTTCACAGCTGGCGGGCAGGCCTTCCAGCGTCCATGAATACCGTGTCGTTTCTCCCGTGGCTTCGGTCGTCTCCACGACACGGCCGAAGCCGTCATAGCTTCGTAGGGTCGCATTTCCGGCAGCGTCGACGACGGTCAGGGGAAGTCCCGCCGCATTCCAGGAGGCGTGAACGGCACTGCCCGTCGGGTCGGTGATGGAGACAAGGTTGCCGCGGTTGTCGCGGGTGTAGCGGGTGGTGGCTCCGCACCCGTCGGTGAAAGCGAGGCGGTTTCCACGGTCATCGTGTTTCTGACGCCAGGTGGCTCCGGCGGCATCGGTGATCACGCAGGGGAGTCCGAGTTCGTCATACTCCATATACGCGGCAGTGCCGTCCGGCTGTGTGACGGTCAGGAGGTGTCCCTGGTCGTCATATTCGTAGATAGTGGTGCGACCGAGGGGGTCAGTGGTGGACGTGACTCTGTCGAGGGCGTTGTAGGTGGTGCGACGCGTCGCGCCAGCCGGATCGGTCTCAGCTATGACTTGCAGACGCTCGTTGACCAGGTACCGGGTGGTCTGCCCCAATGAATTGGTGGCTTGAGTGGTGCGGTGCCCGGTGTCGGGGTCAGGGGTGCTGTAGCTGTAGCGGTAGCTAAGGTGCCCATCGAGCCCTCCCTGAGCGGTACAGCGACTGTCCTGGTCGTAGGTGTACTCGTACCGGCTGCCGTTTGTGTCCGTCCACGCCGTCATGCGGTGGAAGTCGCCGTACTCGAAGCGCGTAGGAGTGCCGCAGGATCCGGTCACCGACGTGAGGTTGCCGTGCGCGTCATGCTCGTACGCGACGAGCAAGAGGTCCGAGCCGTCCTCGGCAACCCCGGCCAGGTGTACCGCCGACACCTGGCCACGTTCGTTGCTGGACAACCTCAGCTGGTAGCCACAAGAGTGACGAACGCTGAGCGGCGCACCAGTCGTGTCGTCGTAGTCAAAAGTGATGTGGTTGCCGTTGCGGTCCGTGACCTCGTCGAGTAGTGCCAGGCCTGCAGCTTGGGGTGCGTCCGAGAAGTAGCGGGTAAGGCCGGTATCCGGGTCGTGCACCGCCCAGTCTTCGCGCGGAGTACGCGTCAGAGTCCAGCGAGGGCCGTGTTGGGGTAGGGCGTGTTGTCCGGGTTCAGGAATGTCGTAGCTCAGGAGCATGCCGTCGTCGGTGACGAAGACGACGCCCTGGTCATCCAGCTCCAGTCGCTGGTCAAGCGTGGAAGCCCAGGAAGGCCCCAAATGTCGGCCTACTCGGTAGGAAGACTCGAACTTCCGGGTGAGTTCCAGCGGTAGCTTCCCGAAGAGTGTGACGTCACTGCCCCCGAGAAACACTCGGCCAGTAGCGACATCCACGGGATCACCGCAGCCATTGATGGCCTTATCGGTGCGCGTGTTGTTATTGGGGTGGTTCCGGCCCAACTGGTCACGCGAGTTGTTTCTGTCCTTGACACTCGAGTTCAACGATGTGCGGGCGCCGTCGTTGGGTGATTTCGGATCCTTCTTGCCAATCTTGCCGAGTCCGGTGAAATGGTCGGAGAGCGCTCGGTCGTTGTCGTGATGGTTCTTGGCCATCTGCTTGACGCCGCGGGCCATGCCGTCGTCCATGTGCTTGGCGGTCTTCTTGACGGCGTCCTCGATGCCGTCCATGACCTTGTCCAGCATGACGTTCGCCGCATCGGCGATGGCGTCCTTGCCGCGGGTCCGGCCATGATGGCCGCGGGCCCGGCCCAGCTTGCCGCCGGCCTTGTTGCGGAAGGTGCCGCCCGCCCTCTCCAGCCCGGCCACCACGCCATCGTGCTCACCCTGGTCGAAGCGGAATCCGCTCCCCCCGCCTCCGCTGCCGGAGCCGCCACCAGCACTCAGCAGGCCCATCGAGACGCCGTTGGCCGGCTTCGCGGAATCCTTGGCGTTCTGCACACCCTGGGTGAAGCCGTCCTTGCCCGCCTTCGCCGTATGGCCCAGGTCCACCCCGTCCTGAACACCCAGCGCATTGGCGCCCAGCTGGACGACGAGATCCCCGACCATCGCCCCCAGCGCCTCCTCCACCGGGGTCAGCGCAATACTGACGATCTGCTCGGCGACCTGCTGGCACACCTCCTTGAACAGCCGCTTGAGGATCACCCGGGTCGCCTGAGTCGCCCCCATCGCCCCCAGCTCGGACAGCCCCAGCGTGAACGGTGCCGCCGCCTGTGCGGCGATCACCTCCGCCGCCAGAATCCCCAGCTGCACCAGGGCGCCGATCTTCGCACCCTCGATGAGCACTGCCACGCCGTCCATGGCCGTGCCCGCCATCCGGCCGCACTCGGCAAGGCCCTTCAGGTGCTTGCCGTTGATCTTGCCCCAATGGGCGTTCAACGCCTCCACGGCCACCGAACCGCCGGCCGAACCCACCAGGCTCTGGATCGCGGTGTGCGCCTCGTTCGCGCCCTCGTCGATGTCGTCGGCGAACTCCCGCATGGCGTTGGCCATCTCGCGGTAGTCGTCCTCGTCCACATTCGGCCATGAGACGCCGATCAAGTCCAGCAGCTCATCCGCCCAGTCAGGCAGCACCACACCCACGCGAAACACGCCCCCGGTAGTTCGGTGTCAGGTGGTCAGACGCTCTCAACTGGGCGAACAGTTCCTCAAGGCGAAATCTCGTCCGTTTAGTACCCGGCTACAGGTCGCGATCTTCATTTCTGGATCGCGGCTTGCCGCCGGTAATAGCTGGATTGTGGTCGTGCCTGGTGGCGGCGTCGCCAGTCGGACCAGTCGAGCCGGTGGGCTATGTCGTGGCGAGGGCGAGGAACAGGTGCTGGATCTCGTTGCAGGTCAGCGGGACCAGGTCGCCCGGTCCGGCGTGGCGCGTACGTTCGTCGGCGCGGACGACGGCAAGGAAGGTGTGAGCCAGCATGGCGAGGGTGACCCAGCGGCTCCAGGACGGGTAGCGGCGAACCTGGTGTTCATCGAGTCCGGCCAGGCCCTTCTCGGTCTCGAAGGTCTCCTCCCGTGCCACCTGGAGCCGGTCGTCTTGACCAGGGTGTTCAACGGACCCGGCACGGTGAAATGGCAGCGGTAGTAGGCGAGTTCTCCGGTGGTGTGGTTGCGTCGGATCTGATGCGGTACCCCGTGCAAGCAGCTGCTCCCCGGTGTCGCTGCTGGTGGGCGTCAGGGATGGTGGTGTTGCGGGATCAAGAAGCGCTGACCGTGCTCCGCGCCGACGTCTGGCGGGTCGGCGGCCGCCCGGCAGGTGCAAGCGGGCCCCTTCTGCCGGGGGGCTGTGCGGCCGAAGGCTCGCCTCGCAGTTCGACATGGATCTAATCGGATCCGGCTCGTCAGAAGGTGTAGGCAGAGGTTCGTCGGATAGGCGGCATGCGCAACTTCCTGCTCCGTGTGCGGCCCGATTGCTGGGTGGGACGGTCTCGGACGTGCGACGATGCCGTCATGAATCGACTGGCTCACTCGCAGTCGCCCTACCTGCTCCAGCATGCCGGCAACCCCGTCGACTGGTGGCCCTGGTCCGCCGAGGCGTTCGAGGAGGCCCGCCGGCGCGGGGTACCGGTGCTGCTCAGTGTCGGCTACAGCTCGTGCCACTGGTGCCACGTCATGGCGCACGAGAGCTTCGAGGACGCGGACACCGCCGCGGTGCTCAACGAGCACTTCGTGGCCGTCAAGGTCGACCGTGAGGAGCGGCCGGACGTCGACGCCGTTTACATGGAGGCAGTGCAGGCCGCCACCGGTCAGGGCGGCTGGCCCATGACGGTGTTCCTCACGCCGGACGCGGAGCCCTTCTACTTCGGTACGTACTTTCCGCCCGAGCCCCGCCACGGCATGCCGTCCTTCGGACAGATCCTGGAGGGGGTGCGTACCGCCTGGGCCGACCGCCGTGACGAGGTCGGTGAGGTGGCCGGCCGGATCGTCGCCGACCTCGCCGGGCGCTCGCTGACCGCGTCGCTGCCCGCGGACCGGCGGCCGCCGCGCCCGGAGGAGCTGCACGGTGCGCTGATGGGCCTGACCCGGGAATTCGACGCGGTGCACGGCGGATTCGGCGGCGCCCCGAAGTTCCCGCCGCCCATGGTGCTGGAATTCCTGCTCCGCCACCACGCGCGCACCGGCGCCACCGCGGCCCTGGAAATGGTGCAGGCGACCTGCGCGGCGATGGCCCGCGGCGGCATCTACGACCAGCTCGGCGGCGGTTTTTCGCGCTACGCGGTGGACACCACCTGGACCGTGCCGCACTTCGAGAAGATGCTGTACGACAACGCGCTGCTGTGCCGGACCTACGCCCATCTGTGGCGGGCCACCGGCGCGGAGCAGGCCCGCCGGATCGCCCTGGAGACCGCCGACTTCATGGTCCGCGAACTCCGAACCGACCAGGGCGGCTTCGCCTCCGCACTGGACGCGGACAGCGACGACGGCACCGGTAAGCACGTCGAGGGCGCCCACTACGTGTGGACGCCGGAACAGCTGCGCGCCGTACTGGGCGACGAGGACGCGGAGTTCGCCGCCGGCTGCTTCGGCGTCACCGAGGAGGGCACGTTCGAGGAGGGCGCCTCGGTCCTCCAACTCCCGGACGGCGACGAGCTGGTGGACGCCGAACGGGTGGCCTCCGTCAAGCGGCGGCTGCTCGCGGCGCGGGACGAGCGGCCGCGCCCCGGCCGCGACGACAAGGTCGTTGCCTCCTGGAACGGCCTTGCCATCGCCGCGCTCGCCGAGACCGGTGCCTACTTCGACCGGCCGGACCTGGTCCAGGCCGCCATCGACGCCGCCGACCTGCTGGTCCGTGTCCACATGGACGGGCGGGCCCGGCTGCACCGCACCTCCCGTGACGGCACCCCCGGCGCCAACACCGGTGTCCTGGAGGACTACGCGGATGTCGCGGAGGGCTTCCTCGCCCTGGCCTCGGTCACCGGGGAGGGCGTCTGGGTGGAGTTCGCGGGCTTCTTCCTGGACACCGTGCTGCTCCAGTTCACCACCGAGGACGGCGCGCTCTACGACACCGCCGCCGACGCCGAGGCGCTGATCCGCCGCCCCCAGGACCCGACCGACAATGCGACGCCCTCCGGGTGGACCGCGGCGGCCGGTGCCCTGCTCTCGTATGCGGCGGTCACCGGCAGCGGCCTCCACCGGGACGCCGCGGAGCGGGCGCTGGGCATCGTCACCGCTCTGGCCGGCCGGGCCCCACGCTTCATCGGGTGGGGCCTGGCCGTCGCCGAGGCCGCGCTGGACGGTCCGCGCGAGGTCGCGGTCGTCGGGCCGCAGGGCGATCCGGCCACCGCGGCGCTGCACCGTGCCGCGCTGCTCGGCACCGCCCCCGGGGCGGTCGTCGCGCTGGGCGCCCCCGGGGCCGACGAGGTACCGCTCCTCCAGGACCGCCCCCTGGTCGACGGCCGGCCGGCCGCCTACGTCTGCCGCCACTTCACCTGCGAGCGGCCGACGACCGAGCCGGAGGAGCTGACGGAGCGGCTCGGGGGATGAACCCACCGGCCCCTGGGACGCCCGGTGTGACGGCCGTCCCAGGGGCACCGGGCACCGGGCATGCATCGGCTCCCGTAGCCGTAGCCCGGTCCCGGGGCCCGGCATACGTGCTTGCCCTTGAGGTGCGCGTCAAGTTCTAGCCTCGGTGCATGACACACCGCACACACCGCGAAGTCCGCCTGGCCGCCCGCCCTCAGGGGCCGGTCACCGATGATCTCTTCGAGATCGTGGCGGCGCCGGTCCCGGAACCCGGCCCCGGCCAGGTGCTGGTACGCAACACCGTGATGGCCGTCGCCGCCGTGATGCGCACGCTGATGGACGAGACCAGCGCCGTGCCGATGCCCTCCTTCGGGCTCGGCGAGCCGCTGAGCGGTCCCGTACTCGGCGAGGTGGTCGCCGCCCCGGGGACCGGCTTCACCCCCGGCGACCTGGTGGAGCACCATCTCGGCTGGCGCGAATACGCCCTGCTGGACGCCGACGGGGTCCACCGGCGCGACCCCGCCCTGATGCCCGACCCGGCCGCCTACCTCTCCCAGGGGCCCACCGCCTGGATGGGCGTGGTGCACGGCGCCGAAGTGCGCCCCGGGGACACGGTCTTCGTCACCGGGGCGGCGGGCGGCGTGGGCTCCCTGGCCGGCCAGATCGCCCGGTTGCACGGCGCCGCCCGGGTCATCGGCAGCACGGGATCGCGGGAGAAGGCGGACCGGCTGGTCAGGGAGCTCGGTTATGACGCGGTGGTGATCCGCGGCGGCGGCCCCGTCGAGGAGCAGTTGCGGGCGGTGGCCCCGGAGGGCATCGACGCGCTCTTCGACAACGTGGGCGGCGAACAGCTGCGGGCCGCCATCGCCGTCGCCAACCGGGGCGCCCGGCTCGCCCTCGTGGGAGCGCTGTCCAGCCAGCTGGCCAAAGACGGCACGGCCCCCACGGTCGAGATCGACACCCTCGCGCTGCTCGCCCGCAGCATCACCCTGCGCGGTGTCGCCCTGTACGACCACCTGGACGTGATCCCGGAGTGGAACCGGCGGTTCGGCGAGGGGCTGCGCAACGGCACCCTCACCTTTCCGCACACCCGGCTGCACGGCATCGAACAGGCGCCGCGGGCACTGCGCGAGCTGACCGAGGGCCGCCATCTGGGCGCCGTACTCGTGGAGTTGTGAGACCGGGGGAGCCGGGCGCGGGAGCCGGGGGCCGGTGCGTCGCGCCGGACGCGCGCCAACATCCCCCTGTCGGAGGCCGGTTGTAGCCTCACGGAGTGACGACCTTGCTGGGGAAGCGATCCCTCGTTCAGGAAGCCGCGGCGCTGCGGGACGGCACGGACGACCCCGTCGACGCGGTCACCCGCACGTGCGACCGGATCGATGCCGTCGATCCGGAAGTGCGCGCCTTCGTTCCGGAGGAGGGGCGGCGGGCGCGGCTCCTGGAGGCGGCCCGGCGGGCGGCCGCCTCCGCCCGGGATGCCGTCGGCCGGCCCGCGCTCCATGGCGTCCCCGTGGGCATCAAGGACATCGTGCGGGTCGACGGGCTGCCCACCCGCGCGGGCTCGGCGCTGCCGCCCGAGGTGCTCGGCGGCCGGCAGGCCACCGTCGTCGACCGGCTGTGCGCCGCCGGTGCGCTGATCGCGGGCAAGACCGTGACCGCGGAGTTCGCGGTCACGGCGCCTGGCCCGACCCGTAATCCGCACAACCCCGCGCATACGCCCGGCGGTTCGAGCAGTGGTTCGGCGGCCGCCGTCGCCGCCGGGATGGTGCCGCTGGCCATCGGGACGCAGACCGTGGGCTCGATGATCCGGCCCGCCGCGTACTGCGGAGTGGTCGGTTTCAAGCCCAGCTACGGACGGATTCCGGTCGCCGGCGTGATCCCCAACGCCGCGAGTTTCGACACCCTCGGCTGCTACGCCACGGATGTGGCGGGTGTCGCCCTGGCGGCGTCGGTGGTGGCCGACGGGTGGCAAGGGGTGCACCCCCGGGACGAATCCGCTCGGAACGCGCCGGGAGGGGCCCTGCCGGGGCGCGGGTCGCTCCCGGTGCTCGGCGTCCCGGTCGGCCCCTACCTGGAGCGCGCCGACGACGCCGCGCTGCGCGCCTTCGAGGAGCAGCGGGGACGGCTGCGGGGCGCCGGGTATGCCGTCCACGAGGTGCCGGTGATGGCCGACTTCGAGGAGATCGTGGCGCAGCTGTTCACGATGAACCGCTACGAAGTGGCCCGAGCGCACCGGCACTGGTTCGACCGCTTCGGCGACCGCTACCGCCAGGAGACCACGGCCGCCGTCCTGGAGGGCCGGCCGATCGGGGACGGCGCCTACGAGGCGGCCCGCATACGGCGCAACGCCTTCCGCGAACGGCTCGCGGCCGACCGCGCCGCGGCCGGAATCGACCTGTGGATCGCCCCGTCGGCCACCGGCCCCGCGCCCGCCGGTCTCACCACCACCGGCAGTTCGGTCATGTGCCTGCCGTGGAGCAACGCCGGGCTGCCGTCCGTCAGCCTGCCCGCGGGCCACGACACCAACGGACTGCCGCTCGGACTCCAGCTCATCGGCGGCTTCGGCGCGGACGAAGCCCTGCTCCAAGGGGCGGCCGGAATCGAGCAGATACTCAACGGGGCCGGGCGGAGCGAGGACCGCTGAGGGGGGAGTGCGGTCGGCCGCCGGGCGGGCGGGAGTCACCGGTCCGAGTCATCCCGGCCCCGGACACTCCCGTCCTCAGAGCGTGAGCCCCCGCGCCAGCACATCCATCGTCTGGTCGATCAGCGTCTCCAGCTCGGCGCTCTGGCCCCCCTCGACCCAGCTCAGCATCGCCTCCTGGAGGGCGGCCAGAATCGCGGCGCTGATCACCCGCAGCTCCAGATCCCCGGCCGGACGGCCGGTGCGCTCCGCCAGCACCGCGCTGATCAGCGCCGTGTCCCGGGCGATGTTCTCCGCCGTACGGCCCCGGATGGCGGGTACTTCACGGACCAGCCGGATGCGCTGGACGAGTTCCCCGCGGTCCGCGGCGGTGATCTCGCGCAGCGCCTCGACCGTGACCCGCCGCATCGACTCGACCATCGGCTCATCCGTGGGACGGGCCCGCAGCCCGGTCGCCAGCACGGTGTCGTACTCGTCCGTGAGCACGATGTCTTCCTTGGTCGGGAAGTAGCGGAAGACCGTGCTCGGCGAGACATCGGCCGCCTCGGCGATCTGGTCGATGGGGGTCGCGTCGTACCCCTGCGCTTCGAAGAGCCGGTAGGCGGCCCGGCGGATCGCCTGCCGGGTCTGGATCTTCTTCCGCTCCCGCAGCCCGAGCTTCGGCGTCCCGGGCGGCGTGCTGGCAGAGGTACGTGCGGAGACCATGCGCAGCATTGTCAGCCATCGGACGCCCCGGAGGCCACGGCCGGGCTCGCTGCGCGCCCGGCGCCCGTACGGGGGTTGGCGGAAAGCGCGACGGTCAGCGGCGCTGCCCGGCGAGGCAGGGGCGAGGCAGGTGCCCGGCCGGGCCGGGCACCGGAACCCCCGAAAGAAGTGGGGGGTCACCCTCCGATCATTTCGCCCCGCCACCCACGTGTATCACTCTGAGTCACGGGCATCGTTACGTTAAGTGACGCACAGGGGTTGGGGGAATCCGCGATGAAGGTCCGAAAACCGCAAACGGCCGCGGCCGGAGGGGCCGCGGCCAGGGGGCGCGGGGGAGGTCAGGGCGTGGCCGCTCGGGCCGGGGCGGGGCTCAGGCGTGGGTGTAGGCCACCAGGGAGATGCCGACGTAGTGGACGACGAAGGCGGCCAGGGTGAAGGAGTGGAAGACCTCGTGGAAGCCGAACCAGCGGGGTGAGGGGTTGGGGCGCTTGAGGCCGTAGATGACGCCGCCGGCACTGTAGAGCAGGCCGCCGACGATGACCAGGACGAGGACGGCGACGCCGCCGGTGCGCAGGAAGTCGGGCAGGAAGAAGACGGCGGCCCAGCCCATGGCGATGTAGCAGGGGGTGTAGAGCCAGCGGGGGGCGCCGACCCAGAAGACCCGGAAGAGGATGCCGGCCAGTGCGGCCGCCCAGACCGCCCAGAGCAGGGCCTCACCGCGGGAGCCGGGCACCAGCAGCATCGTCAGCGGCGTATAGGTGCCGGCGATGATCAGAAAGATATTGGCGTGATCCAGCCGGCGCAGGACGCCGTCGGTCCGCGGGCCCCAATTGCCGCGGTGGTAAAGCGCGCTGACGCCGAAGAGCAGGCAGGCGGTCAGGGTGTAGATGGCGCAGGCCAGGCGGCCGCGGGGGCTGTCGGCGAGCGCGGTGAGCAGGACGCCGGAGAGGAGGGCGGCGGGGAACATCCCGGCGTGCAGCCAGCCGCGGAGTCTGGGCTTCAGGGGGGCGGCCACGGCGGCGACGGCCGCGATCGCGGGCGGCGCGGAGGGGTGCTGGCTCTCGGCGGCGTCGGGCGCGGAAGTCATGGCGCAATGCTACCTACGCGACCGTAAGTTACAGATCGGTGGCGGAGTGGTGACGGTCACGAAGTCGCCCTCTGGACAGAACACCACATCGGTCGGATGATCAAATGAGTGCGGTCGGCACCGGATGAGCGGTCACGAAGCATCCGGGTCGCGGCCCCCAAGGGGCAGACATCTAAAGAAGCGGATTTTCCCGGCAAAACCGGGCATAAATCTGTCCATACCCTCATCTAGGAGCGATCGTGGCGCGCGACAACGCGGCTCCCTCTGCCCATCCGACCCGTCACCAGGAGCTCATCTCCTGGGTCGACGAGATCGCGGCGCTCACCCAGCCCGACCGGGTCGTCTGGTGTGACGGCTCGGAGGCGGAGTACGAGCGTCTGTGTGAGGAGCTCGTCGACAAGGGCACGTTCAAGAAGCTCGACCCGATCAAGCGACCCAACTCGTACTACGCGGCCTCCGACCCCTCGGACGTCGCGCGGGTCGAGGACCGCACCTTCATCTGCTCCCAGAAGGAGGAGGACGCCGGCCCGACGAACCACTGGAAGGACCCCGCCGAAATGCGGGAGATCTTCGCCGGCGAACAGGGCATCTTCCGCGGTTCGATGCGCGGCAGGACGATGTACGTGGTCCCGTTCTGCATGGGTCCGCTCGGCTCCCCGCTCTCCGCGATCGGCGTGGAGATCACCGACTCCGCCTACGTCGCCGTCTCGATGCGCACGATGACGCGCATGGGGCAGGCGGTCCTGGACGAGCTCGGTGAGGACGGCTTCTTCGTCAAGGCGGTGCACACCCTCGGTGCGCCCCTGGCCGAGGGTGAGGCCGATGTGCCGTGGCCGTGCAACACCACCAAGTACATCTCGCACTTCCCCGAGGACCGGGAGATCTGGTCCTACGGCTCCGGCTACGGCGGCAACGCCCTGCTCGGCAAGAAGTGCTACGCGCTGCGGATCGCCTCCGTCATGGCGCGCGACGAGGGCTGGCTCGCCGAGCACATGCTGATCCTCAAACTCACCCCGCCGCAGGGCGAGTCCAAGTACGTCGCCGCGGCCTTCCCGAGCGCCTGCGGCAAGACCAACCTCGCGATGCTGGAGCCGACGATCTCCGGCTGGACCGTCGAGACCATCGGCGACGACATCGCCTGGATGCGCTTCGGTGAGGACGGCCGCCTCTACGCGATCAACCCCGAGGCCGGCTTCTTCGGAGTGGCGCCCGGCACCGGCGAGCACACCAACGCCAACGCCATGAAGACGATGTGGGGCAACTCCGTCTTCACCAACGTCGCGCTCACCGACGACGGCGATGTCTGGTGGGAGGGCATGACCGAGGAGAAGCCCGCCCATCTGACCGACTGGAAGGGCAACGACTGGACCCCGGAGTCCGAGACGCCGGCCGCCCACCCCAACGCCCGCTTCACCGTCCCGGCCGGCCAGTGCCCGATCATCGCGCCGGAGTGGGAGGACCCCAAGGGCGTGCCGATCTCGGCGATCCTCTTCGGTGGCCGCCGCGCCAGCGCCGTGCCGCTGGTGACCGAGTCGCTGACCTGGCAGCACGGCGTCTTCCTCGGCGCCAACGTCGCCAGCGAGAAGACCGCCGCGGCCGAGGGCAAGGTCGGCGAGCTGCGCCGGGACCCGTTCGCCATGCTGCCGTTCTGTGGTTACAACATGGGCGACTACATGGGGCATTGGGTCAAGGTGGGCAGCGACGCCGCGCGGGAAGGACGCCAGTCCAAGCTGCCGAAGATCTACTACGTCAACTGGTTCCGCAAGGACGACAAGGGCCGCTTCGTGTGGCCGGGCTTCGGCGAGAACGGCCGGGTGCTCAAGTGGATCGTCGAGCGGCTGGACGGCAAGGCCGAGGGCGTCGAGACCCCCATCGGCGTGCTGCCCACGAAGGAGTCGCTGGACACCACGGGCCTCGGCCTCGACGACGCCGACCTCGACTTCCTGCTCACCGTCGACAAGGACGTGTGGCGCGAGGAGGCGGCGCTGATCCCCGAGCACCTCAACACCTTCGGTGACCACACGCCGAAGGAGCTGTGGGACGAGTACCGCGCACTGGTCCAGCGGCTCGGCTGAGCACCCGCATCGGACACGGGCCGGGGCCCCGCACTTGACGTGCGGGGCCCCGGCCCGTCGCTGTCCGCGACGGCGGGCGCTCCGAAGTGCCGGGCGGCCGGCTGGGCCGGTGGAGTGAGGCGCTCGCCCCGGTGGCCCGCCCCGGTGGCCCGAGGCCGGGCCCCGCCCGGCCCAGGGCTCACGCCGTGGCGAGGTCCCGGAGCGGTGCGGCATGTGCCGCCATCCGCTCCCCGGCCAGCTCCATCACCGCGGTGTCGGCGCGGGTGGTGGCGACCGCCAGGGCGTTCCCGGCGAGGGTGTGGGCGCGCTGCTGGAGCGCGTCTGTGCGGGCCGGGGTGCCACCCTCGGTGGGCTCGGCGCGCAGCGGATAGTGGCCGCCGCTCAGCCGCGCCACCTGCTCGGCGATGCGCTCGGCAGCGGCGGCCAGGGCGGCACCGTCCAGCGCGGCACCGTCCGGCCCGGTGTCCTGGTCCGCAGCGCCGTCCGCCCGGGTCGCCAGCGCATGCAGCTCATCGGTGACGGTGAGCAGCGCGGTGAGCTGTCCGGCGAGCCGGATGTCCAGCTCCTGCTCGCGCGAGCGGTGCGGAATTTCCGGGGCGGCGGCCATGGTGTGGACCGACTTGGTGCGGATCGGTTCGTACATGGGACGGCCTCCTGACCACGTTCAGGAGACCAGCCTAGCTTAGACGCTGTCTAAAGTTGTGGCTTGTACAGAAAATTGCTCCGGGTCAGTACTGTCCGTAGCCGTCGAGGAAGGAGCCGATCCGGGTGACCGCATCCGCCAGATCGTCCTTGCTGGGCAGCGTGACCAGGCGGAAGTGATCGGGCTCCGGCCAGTTGAAGCCGGTGCCGTGCACGATCATGATCTTCTCGGCGCGCAGCAGGTCCAGCACCATCTGCCGGTCGTCCTTGACCTTGTAGACCGTGGGGTCCAGCCGCGGGAAGGCGTACAGCGCGCCCTTCGGCTTGACGCAGCTGACGCCCGGGATCTGCGTCAGCAGCTCGTACGCCGTGTCGCGCTGCTCCAGCAGCCGGCCGCCGGGCAGCACCAGCTCGTTGATCGACTGCCGCCCGCCGAGGGCGGTGGCGACCGCGTGCTGCGCCGGCATGTTGGCGCACAGCCGCATGTTGGCGAGGATCGTCAGCCCCTCGATGTACGAGGCGGCGTGCGCCTTCGGGCCGCAGACCGCCATCCAGCCGCTGCGGTAGCCCGCCACCCGGTACGACTTCGACAGCCCGTTGAACGTCAAAGTCAGCAGGTCGGGGGCGAGCGAGGCGAACGGGGTGTGGGTGACGCCGTCGTAGAGGATCTTGTCGTAGATCTCGTCGGCGCAGACGATCAGGTTGTGCCGGCGGGCGATCTCCGCGATACCGCGCAGCAGCTCGTCGTCGTAGACCGCACCCGTGGGGTTGTTGGGGTTGATGACGACGATGGCCTTGGTGCGGTCGGTGACCTTGCGCTCGATGTCGGCGAGGTCCGGCATCCAGTCGGCCTGCTCGTCGCAGCGGTAGTGCACGGCGGTGCCGCCGGACAGCGAGACGGAGGCCGTCCACAGCGGGTAGTCCGGGGCCGGGACCAGCACCTCGTCGCCGTCGTCCAGCAGCGCCTGCATCGACATCTGGATCAGCTCGGAGACGCCGTTGCCCAGGTAGATGTCGTCGACGGAGAGGTCGATGCCCTGCGTCTGGTAGTGCTGCATCACCGCGCGGCGGGCGGAGAGCAGGCCCTTGGCGTCCCCGTAGCCGTGTGCCGTCCCGACCGTGCGGAGGATGTCCTCCAGGATCTCGGGCGGGCACTCGAAGCCGAACGCCGCCGGGTTGCCGGTGTTGAGCTTGAGAATGCGGTGACCGGCAGCCTCCAGCCGCATCGCCTCCTCAAGAACCGGGCCACGGATCTCGTAGCAGACGTTGGCGAGCTTCGTTGACTGGATCACCTGCATGTCGCCACCTTACGGGCGTGTTTCGGCGGCCGCCCGGTGTTTTTCCCCACGTTCGTCGGCGGACGGTGTGGACTTCCTCACGCCTGGTGACGGAGGCGGTGATGCCGATTCCGCGGAGCCCCCCTCGGACCGGTGCCCGCGCCGCTACGCTCCGGCACATGTCCCCCTCGGCACCGTTACCCCCGGCCGTACCGTCGCAGGCCGTGCCCCCGCCGGACGCACCCCCGTCGCACCGCCCCTTCGCGCTGCTCAACGACGAACCGGTGCACGAGCCCGGCGCGGATCTGCTCGGCGCCGGCCGGGCCGCCCGCCGGCTCGCCGGGCTCCTGGTCGCCTCCCGGAATGCCACCCCTTTCACGCTCGCCGTCGACGCCGGGTGGGGCATGGGCAAGAGCAGCCTGATGCGGCTGGTCGACGCGGAGCTGGCGGCCGCCCCCGAGGTGCACACCGTCTGGTACAACGCCTGGACCTCGACCGGCGCCGACGCGCTGGAGGGGCTGATCAAATCCGTACTGATGCGGTTCGACCGGCGGGTGCTGCGGCGCGGACTCCAGCGGGTCTCCGAGCGGCGGGCGCTGCTGCGGGCCGTCCGGGCCGTGACGACGGTTGCCGCCGGGCCGCTCGGGGTGGCCGGACTGGTCGACGAGCTGTGGCGCACGCTGTCCGTCAACTCCCAGGCCCGCAACGAGATGCGCGAGGCCATCGGCGCGCTGGTGCAGGAGTGGTCGGAGACCGCTGCATTCCGGCCGCGCCGCCTGCTGGTCGTCTTCATCGACGACCTCGACCGCTGCTCCGAGGAGACGGTGCTCGCCGTCTGCGAAGCGGTGAAGGTCTATCTGGACGTACCGGGGCTGGCGTTCGTCATCGGCTGCGACCGGTCGGCGCTGGCGCCCAACGGGCTGTTGCGCGATCTGTCGCCCGCCGCCTCGGCGTTCATGGAAAAGATCTTCCAGACCAGCTACCGCATCCCGGTCGCGGACCAGCAGGGTGTCCGGGAGTACATCGACCGGTGCGCCCGCGCCGTCGGGATCGACCAGCTCCTCGACGAGCGGCTGACCACCCTGCTCGCGGAGCGCTCGGCCCGTAATCCGCGCCGCATCAAGCGGCTGGTGAACGGCTTCGTGCTGGAGGCGACGCTCAATCCGATGTGGGAGGACTTCCCGCCCGAGGCGGTCGTCCGGACCTTGCTGCTGCAGTACTTCTACCCCGACTTCTACCGGATGGTGGCCGGTGCGCAGGGGCCCGCCGCGGGCGATGTGATCGCCGAGTTCCGCGGCTACCAGCAGGTGCGCCGGCTGCTGCGGTCACCGGAAGCGGTCCCCCCGGCCGAGCTGCCCCGCGTCAACCGCTTTCTCCGCGAACACGACCTGCCGGAACAGACCGGGGCCGCCGGCACCGAGACGCTCAGCCGGCTGGAGCGCCATCTCCCCAGCGGCTTCCCGGAGATGGTGACCGACCAGGAGTTCACCTCGCTGATCGACGGTCTGGTGGCGCTGCCCCGCTCCGAGGAGCTGCTGCGCCGGCTGCGCGAGGGAGCCGCGCTCCCGGCCCCGGTGGAGCCGGAGCCCGCGCCGTACCTCCAGGCGTGCCCACCGCGCCCGTACGCCACGGAGTCACCGCCCGGGACCGCGGTGCAACGGGAGCCGGACGCGGTGCTGCGCGGGGTGCACATCCTGTGGGTGGACGACCATCCACGGAACAACGAGACGCTGGTCAACGCCTTCCGGGCGGCGGGCGCCGTGGTGCGGATCGCCGAGGACTCGGCGGCCGCGGACGCCGCCCTCGCCGTCGAGCGGCCGACCTTGATCGTCTCCGATATCGCCCGGGGAACCAATCCGCGGGAGGGCCTGGAGCACATCGGACGGCTGCGGAGCGAGGGCCGCTTCACCGGCCCGGTCGCCTTCTACGCGGGCCGGGTCACCCCGGAACGGGTCACCCTGACCCAGCAGTTGGGGGCCCACCTGACGAGCAGCGGTGCCGAGATCGAGCGGCTGGTCCTGCGCGTGGCCGAAGGGGACCTGCCCTCGCCCGGCTGACCTCGACCCCTGGCCCGGCTGACCTCAACCCCGACCCGAGCCCGCCCGCCGTACCGCCCGCCCCGCCAGGACGTCCGTCCGCCGCCCGTCCTCCATCACGAACCGGCCGTCGATCAGGACGTGCGGGATGCCGGTGGGCAGAGTGCGCGGGGACTCGAAGGTGGAGCCCGCGGCGACCGTGTCCGGGTCGAAGAGGACCAGGTCGGCACGGTGGCCCTCGCGCACCAGACCGCGGTCGGGGAGCCGCAGCCGGGCGGCCGGGCGGCCCGTCAGGTGTGCCACGCACTCCTCCAGCGACAGCACCCCCAGCTCGCGGACGTACCTGCCGAGGTACTGGGGGAAGGTGCCGTACGCGCGCGGATGCGGCTTGTCGCCCTGGAGGATGCCGTCGCTGCCGCCGGTGTGCACCCGGTGGCGCATGATCCGGCGGACGTTGTCCTCGTGGCCGACGTGCTGGAGGATCGTCGAGCCCAGCCGGTCCTCGACCAGCAGCCGGCGGGCGGTCTGCCAGGGCTCCTCACCGCGCTCGGCGGCAGTGCGGGCGACGGTCTTGCCGACGTGGTCCGCAAGTTCGGGGTGCGAGACCCCGGAGATCTCGATGGTGTCCCAGTCGATGGGCACCCCATGACAGCCGTCGGCCCCCTCCACCTCCATGACGTGCCGGATACGGGCGGCCTCGGCGTCGTCCCGGAGGCGGGCCAGAATCACCCCGGGTCCGCCCTCGCTCGCCCAGCTCGGCAGCATGGCGACCAGGGTCGTACAGCCGGGGGTGTACGGATAGGTGTCCAGGGTGAGGTCAGCGCCGGCGTCCAGCGCGTCGTCCAGGAGGGCGAGCAGCTCGGGCGCGCGGCCCTCGTTGACGCCGAAGTTCATGGTGGCGTGCGCCAGATGGAGCGCACAGCCGGCCTCGCGGGTGAGGGCCAGCATCTCCTCGTAGGCCTGGAGGGCGCCGGCGCCGTAGGAGCGGTGGTGCGGGCAGTAGTAGCCGCCGTAGCGGGCCACCACCCGGCAGAGTGCGGTCAGTTCGGCGTCGGAGGCGTACATGCCGGGGGTGTAGGTCAGCCCGGACGACATCCCGACCGCGCCCTCCTCCATGCCCTCGGCGACCAGCTGCTGCATCCGGGCCAGTTCTTCGGGGGTGGCCGCGCGGTCCTCCCAGCCGAGGGTGAGCATCCGTACGGTGCCCTGCGGGACGAGGTAGGCGGCGTTGACGGCGATGCCACGGCCGTCGAAGCCGTGGTCGAGGCGGTCGAGGTAGCCGCCGACGGTGCGCCAGCTGAAGTCGACGGAGGTGTCGCCGGGCGCGCCGCCGTTCCAGCCGGTGATCTGGGCGCGGACCTCGGCGAGGGTGCGGTCGTCGACCGGTGCGTACGACAGGCCGTCCTGGCCGAGGACTTCGAGGGTGACGCCCTGGGCGGCCTTCGCCTCGTGCCCGGGGTCCCGCAGCAGCGCCAGGTCGCTGTGCGCGTGCATATCGATGAAGCCGGGGCAGAGGACGAGGCCGTGGCCCTCCACCACGCGGGCGGCGCCCGGCCGTCGCCCGCCGTCCGACGCGCGGTGGATCTCGGCGATCCGGCCGCCGGCCAGGGCGACATCGGCAGGGAAGGACGGGCCGCCGGACCCGTCGATGACGCGTACGTCGCGGAACACGGTGTCCATGACGGGTCTGCCTCTCTCGGTGCCGTGGAGCCTCGGTCCTCGGTCCTCGGGGACATGGGGCCGGCGGCGCGCGCCGCGGGGGATCGGCGCGCACCGCCGGCGTCCGGGGGCGGAGCGGAACTCCGGCCCGGGGAGCCGGCGGGGCCGGGGGCGGCCCCGCCGGGCAGGTCCTAGAAGAAGGTCCGGATGAAGTCCGTGACCGTGCCGTCCTGTTCGACGAGCGGGATCAGCTGCCACTTGTCGAAGATGGTGCAGGGGTGCGACAGCCCGAGGCCGACCCAGTCGCCGACCTCCAGGTCGCCGGCCCGCTCGGTGGCGATCCAGGCGTGCTGGTCGGACAGCTTGGTGACGGTCAGGCCGTCCGCCGGCCGCTCGCTGCCGTCCCGGCCGGACCGTACGACCTGGGCCTGCGGCAGATCCAGGTCGTGCGCCGCGTCGCGCTTGCCCGCGTTGAGGAACGCCTGCTCGGGCGTGGGGCGGGAGACGACCTGTGCCCAGAGGCGGAAGGCCGGGTGCAGCGCGCCCTCCTCCGGGATGCGGTTGAACGGGGTGAGCCGGCGGTAGTGGGCGTCGTCGTGCGAGACATACGCGCCCGAGCGCAGCAGCTTGAGCACGGGGGCCGACAGCCCGGGGAGGTCCGCGAAGACCTCGGCGACCGAGTCGAACCAGGCGCTGCCGCCGGCGCTGACCACGATCTGGTCGAGGTCGGCGAACCGGCCCGCCTTGTCGAACTCCACAGCCAGCGCGACCAGTCGGCGCAGATAGGCGGTCACCCGCTCCGGGGTCGCCTCGGGCACCTCGCCCTCGTAGCCCGCGACGCCCACCAGGCGCAGGGTGTCCACCCCCGCGATGGCGTCGGCGAGTTCCAGGCACTCGGTCTCGGTGCGGACGCCGGTACGGGCGCCCTCCCCGGCGCACAGCTCGATGACCACGTCCACCGGGCGGGTGGCGCCGGCCTCCCGCAGGGTGCGGTCCATCAGCTCGATGCCGCGCAGCGAGTCGACGTAACAGATGAGGTGGAAGTCCGGGTCGCCGGCCAGCTCGGCGGCGAGCCAGCGCAGCGCGGACGGGTCCACGACCTGGTTGGCGAGGAAGATCTTCTGGATGCCGTACGCGCGGTAGACGCGGACCTGGTGGGGGACGGCGGCGGTGATGCCCCAGGCGCCGTGCTCCAGTTGGCGGGCGAAGAGCTGCGGGGCCATACAGGTCTTGCCGTGCGGGGCGAAGGCGAGGCCGTGCCGGTCGGCGTAGGTCTCCATCAGGGCGAGGTTGTGCTCGACCGATTCGGCGGAGAGGGCGAGGACCGGGGTGGTGAAGCCACCGTCGAAGAGGTTGCGGCGCTCGGCGGCGAGCTCGCCGACGGTCCGTCCCTCGGCGTCCGGGGGGAGGCCCTTGAAGCGGTGGTCGACCCGTTCGTCCGCGAGTCCCTTGAGTCCCTGCGCGAGCCGCTCGCCGGCCATGGGGCCTCCTCAGAAGATCGTGTTGCGCTATCTGCAACGCTCATTGCGCGTATCGCTAACCGCTGTCTAACATCCGCTGCATTGCCCGGTCAATGGTGGGATACGCGGCGGGAAACGGCCGGATCACCACGCGGTTCCCGGCCCGGCACGCCCCGCAGCGAAGGAGCGGAACCGATCGTGATCCAGCCCTCGGACGCCGGCGGCACCACCGGTCCGGACGGCGCGCCCGTCCCGGACGTCGATGTCGTCTGCCTCGGTGAGTCCATGGTCACCTTCCTGCCGCGTCATCCCGGGCGGCTCGCCGATGTCCCTTCCTTCGACCGCGCCATCGGCGGCGCCGAGTCCAACGTCGCCTGCACCCTCGCCCGCGCCGGTCACACCACCCGCTGGATCTCCCGGGTCGGCGCCGACGGCTTCGGCGACCACCTCCTTGACGCCATCGCCGGCTGCGGCGTCGACGTCCGCCACGTCCGGCGCGACCCGCAGCGCCCCACCGGCGTCTACTTCCGCACCGCCGGCGACCGCGCCACCGACGGCCATGAAGTCGCCTACTACCGCGCCGGTTCCGCCGCCTCCGCCATGACGGCGGCCGATGTGGACCCGGCCGCCCTCCGCGCCGGCCGCATCCTGCATCTGTCCGGTATCACGGCGGCGCTGTCCGCGGACTGCCTCGCCCTGCTGCGGGAGCTGACCACCCGCCGCCCCGGGCGCCCGCTCCTCTCCTTCGACGTCAACCACCGCCCGGGGCTGTGGCCGGACGCCGCGCGGGCACGGGTGCTGCTCGACCTCGCGCGCGGCGCGGACCTGGTGTTCGTGGGCGAGGACGAGGCCCGGGACGCCTGGGGCCTGCACGGCCCGCAAGCCATCAGCCGGGCGCTGCCGGAGCCGCACACCCTGGTCGTCAAGCAGGGCAGGACGGGGGCCACCGTGTTCCGGCGTACGGGGGAGCCGGGGGGCCGCCGCGACGAGCCCACCGGCAGCGCCGGCTTCGTCCACCGCGACGACGCCACGGACTTCCCTCGTACGGGGGAGCCGGACGACCGCCGCGACGCCTCCGCCACCACCACCTTCGTCCCCGCCCTCGACGTCGACCTGGTGGCGGCCACCGGAGCCGGCGACGCCTTCGCCGCCGGCTTCCTCTCCGCCATCCTGCGCGGTCTGCCCGACCGCGCCCGGCTCCGGCACGGCCATCTCTGGGCCGCCGCCGCCCTCACCGTCCCCGGCGACCTCGCCACCCCGCCGGGCCGGCCGTACGCCGACCGCCTGGCCGCCCTGGAGGACCCGGCCTGGGAGAGACTGCACCTCGCTCCCGGCTGGACCGACGCCGACGCATCCGGCCGCAGGGCCCATGAGGAGGTAACCACTCAGTGAACGAGCGACGCGAGAGAACCCCCGCGAGGTGTGCCCCGGCTGACGACGGGACAGAACGAAGCGAGGCACCCGCATGAGCGAGCGAAGCGAGGTTCCGGCATGAGTCAGACCGTCGACCGGGCGCTGAGCATCCTGCCGCTGCTCGCCGAGGGGCCCGCCGACCTGGGCCAGGTCGCCGACCGGCTCGGCGTCCACAAGTCCACCGCCCTGCGGCTGCTGCGCACCCTCCACGAACACGGCTTCGTCTACCGGCAGTCCGACCAGCGCTACCGCCTCGGCGCCCGGCTCTTCGCCCTCGCCCAGCAGGCCGTCGAGAGCCTCGACGTACGCGAGATCGCCCACCCCCACCTCGTCGAACTCAACGAGAAGTGCGGACACACCGTCCACCTCGCGGTCCACGAGGAGAACGAGGTCCTCTACATCGACAAGGTCGAGAGCCGCTACCCGGTCCGGATGTACTCCCGGATCGGCAAACCCGTCGCCATCACCGTCGCCGCGGTCGCCAAGCTGCTCCTCGCCGACCTTCCCGAACCCGAGCGCCGCGCCCTCGCCGAGAAGCTCGACTACCCCCGCTACACGCCCCGTTCAACCCCTGACGCCACGGCGTTCCTCGCCGAACTGGCCACCGTCCGCGAACAGGGCTGGGCCACCGACCTCGGTGGCCACGAGGAGTCCATCAACTGCGTCGCGGCCCCCGTCCGCGGCGCCGACGGCCGCCTGGTCGCCGCCATGTCCGTCTCCGCGCCGAATGTCGTCGTCAGCGCCGACGAACTCCTCCGGCTGCTCCCGCTGGTCCGCCGCACCGCCGACGCCATCAGCCGGGAGTACTCCGGAACCGCCGTCCCCCCGTCAGCCACCGGCCCCCGACAGGAAGCCTGAACACCATGACCGAGAAGACCGCGCTCACCCCGGCCACCCACACCACCCCGCCCGCGAGGTTCTCCCACGGCGTCAGGAAGGGCAACGTCCTCCAGGTCGCGGGCCAGGTCGGCTTCCTGCCCGCGGTCGAGGGCCAGGCCCCCACCCCGGCCGGCCCCACCCTGCGCGAACAGACCCTCCAGACCCTCGCCAACGTCAAGGCCGTCCTCGAAGAGGGAGGCGCCAGTTGGGACGACGCGATGATGATCCGCGTCTACCTCACCGATGTGGCGCACTTCGCCGAGATGAACGAGATCTACAACGCCTACTTCGAGGAGCAGGGCCTCAAGGAGGCCCCCGCCGCCCGCACCACCGTCTACGTCGGTCTGCCCCAGGGCCTCCTCATCGAGATCGACGCCCTCGCCGTCCTGAGCTGAGCCGCCCGCTGTGCCGTTAGTGATCCGACTGGTGAGCCGACCACTGTGCCGTTAGAACGTCCGCACCATCCGCCGCACGGCAGGGCACCCCGCACCGACGGGGCGCCCTGCCGCGGTCCCCCCTGCCCGGAAAGCCGCTGTCTGCCAACGGAGTTCACCCATGCACCTCGCTGCCACGACCGCCGCCCCCGCTCCACCGGCGCCACTCCCCACCGGTGGCCTGCTCGCCCTGATACCGGGCACCGCGGGCCTGCTGACGGTCGCCGTCCTGGGTATCGCCCTGCTCCTCGTCCTGATCATCAAGGTCCGGTTGCAGCCGTTCGTGGCGCTGTTGACCGTCTCCCTCGCGGTGGGCCTGGCCGCCGGGCTCTCGGTCACCGAACTCTTCGGCACGGTCCAGAAGTCCGACGCCGTCTCGCTGATCGAGACCGGGATGGGCGGCGTCCTCGGACACGTCGCCATCATCATCGGACTGGGCACCATGCTCGGCGCGATCCTCGAAGTCTCCGGCGGCGCCGAGGTGTTGAGCTCCCGGCTGCGTCACCTCTTCGGCGAACGGCGCGAACCCCTCGCCATGGGCCTGACCGGCCTGATCTTCGGCATACCGGTCTTCTTCGACGTCGGCATCTTCGTCCTCGCTCCGATCGTCTACGCGGCGGCGAAGAGGTCCGGCAAGTCGATCCTCCTCTACTGCATGCCGCTCCTCGCCGGCCTGTCCATGACCCACGCCTTCCTGCCGCCGCACCCCGGCCCGGTCGCCGCCGCCGGCCTCTTCACGGTCGACCTGGGCTGGATCATCCTCATGGGCCTGGTCTGCGGCATCCCCGCGGTGCTCGCCGCCTGGGGCTACGCGACCTGGATCGGCAGGCGGCTCTTCGTCCCCGTCCCCCAGGACATGGTCGATGCGGCGGACGAGGCCAAGGCGGCGGTCACCGCGGAGAAGGCCGCGGCCGGCGACACGTCCGACGAGGCGCCGGTCTCCCTGGGCGCCGCGTCCGACGAGAAGCCGGTCTCCCTCGCCACCGTCCTCACCATCATCGGCACCCCGCTGCTCCTCATCCTCCTGGCGACCTTCTCCTCCATCGCCCTGGCCCCCTCGCCCGGCCGCTCGGTGATCGAGTTCTTCGGCCACCCCTTCGTCGCCCTGACGCTCGCCCTGCTGCTCTCGTACTACCTGCTGGGCCTCCGCCGCGGCTGGTCCCGCAAGTCCCTGGAGACGGTCTCCACCGCCTCGCTCAAGCCGGTCGGCAACATCATCCTGGTCGTCGGCGCCGGCGGCGTCTTCGGCGCCGTCCTCAAGGGCAGCGGCGTCGCCACCGCCCTCTCCGACACCTTCCACCACGTCGGCCTCCCCGTCATCGTCCTCGCCTACCTCCTCTCCCTCGTCCTCCGCGTGGCCCAGGGCTCGGCCACGGTCGCCATCGTCACCACGGCCGGCATCGTCGTCCCCCTCGTGGAGGGCCAGGGCATGCCGCAGGCCCATCTGGCCCTGATCATCATGGCGATCTCGGCGGGGTCGATCTTCGCCTCGCATGTGAACGACGGGGGCTTCTGGATGGTGAGCAAGTACTTCGGCATCTCGGAACGGGACACCCTGAAGTCGTGGACGGTGCTGGAGTCGGTGCTGTCGGTGGTGGGGTTCGCGGTGGCGGGGGTGGTCAGCCTCTTCGTATAGCGCTGGTGCCCCGCTGTACGTGGCGGAGCCGGGCGCCCGGCAGCACGGCCCACAACCGCGTCCCGTCGCCAGGCTCCGGCGACTCCCCGAATCCCCACTCACCGTCACAGGCATGCATCACACAGGCCAGCAGCAGGAGCAGCGACCGCCGCCTGCCGTCGCAGGCCGCGGCGAGCCGGCGGTGGGTATGGCGGGGGTGCCCGTCGTAGAGGCTGATGCGCAGCGCGTCGTCGCGATAGCGCAGCGACAGGTAGACACTGTCGGACGGCGTGAACAGGCAGGCGCAGGCGGCGAGTTCGCCGATCACCTGGGGCGCGGCGGCGGTCACGTCGTACAGGCCGTGCGCCTCCAGGATCGTGCGGGTGGCAGAGCGCGCGACGGCGGGACTCGCGAGCGCGGCGGGCAGCGTGAGGCTGTAGGCCAGGTTTTCCGGTACGCGGGGTGTGCGGGTGTCGAGCGGGTGTGGGCAGACGGTCACGGCTGCGTGCATGTTGCTCTAGGGAGGTCGCATGACAGACATCAACTGGGAAGAGCCCTACTGCGGCGAAGGAAACAACTGTTTCCGCATAGGCACCGATGATCAGGGCAACGCCTACATCGCGGTGGCAGGTGCCGAGAACGCGTACGTCACCGACACGCACGAAGCCCTCCGCACTCTCATCCGCGAGATAAAGGCCGGCAAGGCTGACCACCTGCTCTAGGAGAGTCGCCATGCGAGACATCCGCTGGGAAGAGCCGTTCTGCGCCGAAGGCTCGGCGTGTTTCCGTCTCGGTACTGACGAAGACGGCAACGCCTACATCGCCGTAGCCGGGGCTGAGGACGCCTACGTGACCGACACCCACGACGCCCTCCGCACACTCATCCGTGACATCAAGGCGGGCAAGGCCGACCATCTGCTGTAGCCCCCGTGCACGCGAAAGGGGCACCCGAAGCCTCGATCCGGGCCGGGCGCCCCTCTCTCATAGCCGGGCGGTCAGCTCCCCTTGCAGTACTGCCCCTCCTTGCCGATCGCCCGGTACGGACAGTCGGCGATCTCCAGGAACTGCAGCACCGCTTCCCGGTTCCGTGACGTCTCCTTCGGGATCACCGAATCCTTCGGGTAGAAGCCGCCGGCGCCCGCGGAGGACGGGTACATCTCAAAGGTGTAGGCGAAGATCTTCTGGTCGCCCCACAGCCAGTCGTCGATCGCGCCGTCCGTGATGTACAGGTCGCTGGACTGCTCGGGCGTGTAGCCGTTGGTGGCGGCCATGTTCTTGCCGATGGTGGCGAAGGCGTCGTGGTCGTCCTGGGTCATGCCGGGGCCGGTGTCGTCGTTGGTGAAGCCGAAGGGCCAGAGGACCAGTTCGCTGTAGGTGTGGAAGTCGATGGCGGCCTTGATCTGCTGTTTGCCGCCGACGTTGCGGCTCTTGACGAACTTCGAGACGGCCTGGACCTCGGGGGCGGAGGCGGCCGAGGCGCCGCGGTAGGTCTCGTCGGCCGGATCGGTCGACGAGCCGTCGCAGCAGCCCCACTTGAAGTCCCAGTTGCGGTTGAGGTCGGTGCCGACCTCGTCGGTTCCGGTGTTGGGCTGGCGGTTCTTGCGCCAGCTGCGGAAGTCGCCGGAGGCGATGTCGTACTCGCCGCCGTCCGGATTCAGATCCGGGATGATCCAGATCTCCCGGGAGTCGAGCATCTTGGTGACGCGGGCGTCGCTGCCGTACTTCGAGGTGAACTCGTTGAGGAGGTAGAGGGCCATCTCGACCGTGAGGTGTTCCCGGGCGTGCTGGTGGGCGGTGAAGAGGACCTCGGGTTCCTTCTCGTCCTTGGTGACGTTCTTGCTGAGTTTGAGGGCGAGCATGTTGCGGCCCTCATGAGAGGTGCCGATGACCTGCTTGCTCAGGATGTCCGGGTACTTGGCGACGAGGGCGTCGATCTCCTTCGTGGCCTCGTCGTAGGTGTGGTAGTTCGTGTAGCCGGCCGGGAAGTCCTTGCCGCGGGGCTTGTGGGGGGAGGGGGCCGCGGTCGGCGGGGCCGGCAACCGGCGCAGGGTGTGGCCGAGTTGGCGCACGGCGGCGGCCTGGGCGCGGGTCGCGGTGATGACGACGGCGCGGGCGTGGACCTCGTCGATGCTGACGCCGGTCGCGGCGAGGGCGGTGCGCTCCGCGCGGGTGGCGGGGCCGGTCACCTCGTACTGGCGGGGGACTTCGGTGCTTTGGGCGGCACCCGCGGCGGAACCCGGAGGTGGGGCGTCCTGCGCCTGGGCGGCGGCGATCGGGGCGGCGAGCGCGAGGGAGAGGAGTGCGGCGAGGACGGTGGTGCGTCCGCCGCGGAGATGTGGTCGCATGCGGTCTCCTGTGGGGTGTGAGGCGAAGCGACGGCGCCAGTTTTGGACGATGTCATGGCCGGGACAAGGGGTTTGACGGTCATTTGTGGGGTGCGCGGGAATCGGTCACCGGAAGTGGCGAATCCCTCAACTTCGCCCCGAGGGGCGGAAATTGATTGCCAGGCGGTGTCGAGTCGCCAACAATGCGCACGACAAAGCCGAAGTTCCCCGCAAGGACTTCGGTGACAGACGCTGAGAGGACCCCCACATGAACCGACCTCTCGTCGGCACCCTGGCCACGGCCGTCATGGGCGCCGCAACCCTGCTGGGCACCGTCGGAACGGCACACGCCGCGCCGCAGGACGGCGTCCAGCACCCCGCCCGGCACAAGACCAAGGCGGTGGACTTCGCCGGCAGTGTCGCGCTGAACAACTGCTCCGGCTCGATCGTCCGGATGCCCGGATCGAAGCCGGGTGACCCGGCACTGGTGATGTCCAACGGCCACTGCGTGGAAGGCGATATGCCCGGCGCCGGCGATGTCCTCGTCGACAAGCCGTCCAGCCGCAGCTTCACCCTGCTGGACAAGTCGGCCGGCAAGCTGGGCACGATCAAGGCCACCAAGCTCGCCTACGCCACGATGACCGACACCGATGTCTCGTTCTACGAGACCGGGTCGACCTATGCCGAGATCGAGAAGAAGTACAAGGTCAAGCCGCTGGAGATGGCCACCGAGCACCCGGCCAAGGGCGCGAAGATCAGCATCGTCTCCGGCTACTGGAAGAAGATCTACTCCTGCGGCATCGACGGATTCGCCTCGACGCTCAAGGAGGGCGAGTGGACCTGGAAGGACTCGGTCCGCTACACCCCGGAGTGCCAGATCATCGGCGGTACGTCCGGCTCGCCGGTGGTCGACACCGCGACCGGCAAGGTCACGGCCGTCAACAACACCAGCAACGAGAGCGGCGAGGAGTGCACCCTCAACAACCCCTGTGAGGTGGACAAGGACGGCAAGACCACGGTGCACAAGGGCATCGGCTACGCCCAGGAGACGTACCAGATACCCAAGTGCTTCGGCGACGGCAACAAGCTGGACCTGAACGCCGAGGGCTGTGTGCTGCCGAAGCCGAAGGCCACCCGCCACTGAGCTGAGGCAGGAGCCGCGCCCCAGGTCCCGTGCACGCGGTGCGCGGGACCTGGGGCGCGGTCACGTGGTGCGGGCGGGGCGGTGCTACGGGAGGCCGTGGACGTGGCCGCCCACCTGGGTCGCGAAGGCGTTGCCGTTGGCCGCGTCCCAGTTGGTGGACCAGGTCATCGCGCCACGCAGCCCCGGGTAGGTCTTGGCGGGCTTGAAGGAGCCGCAGTTGCTGCCCCGGGTGAGGCAGTCCAGGGCGGCGTTGACGACGGACGGGGCGGCATAACCGCCGCCGGCCGCACGGGCGGAGGCCGGCACCCCGATCCCCACCTGGGACGGGGCGAGCCCGCCCGCCAGCTGGATACAGGCGAGCGCGGTCAGGAACTCGACCGTGCCCTGGGCGTAGACCTTGCCGTCGCAGCCGTTCATCGAACCGCTGTTGTAGTACTGCATGTTGACCGCGGTCAGGAAGTCCTTGATGCCGAGCGCCGTCTTGAAGTACTCGTTCTGCGGTGACTGCATATCGATGGTCTGCGGGGCCATGGTCACCACGACATCGGCGTGCCGTTCGTGCACGGCCTTGAGCGCCTGCGTCATATAGGCCGAGTTGAGGCCGTTCTCCAGGTCGATGTCGACGCCGTTGAAGCCGTACTCGTCCATCAGGCCGCTGACCGAGTCGGCGAAGTTCTTCGCGGAGGCGGCGTCGTTGACGGACACCGCGCCCCGCTCGCCGCCGACGGAGAGGATCACCGACTTGCCGGCCGCCTGCTTCGCCTTGATATCTGCCTTGAATGCGTCGGTGGAGGCATAGCCGACGGCCGGGTCGAGCCGGAAGGCGACGGCGCCGGGCTGCCCGGTGGCCTCGGCGAACGAGACCGCGATGATGTCGTAGGCGTCGTCGACGTCCTTGAGTTTCTGCACGGTGGCGCCGTTGTCGAAGTTCTGCCAGTAGCCGGTGAGGGCGTGGCGGGGGATGGCGGTGGCCCCAATGGTGGGTGCGGGGTGCTTCACGGGCGGCGGCTGGGTCGGCTGTGATGCCTGCGTCGACCGCGAGGCCTGCGACGGCTGTGATGTCTGCGACGCCTGGGCGGTGCCCGTGCCGGTGAGACCGGCCGACGCCAGGACCGCCGCGGTGAGTCCGGCCGGCAGGCTCACCGCCCCCCTGCTCCATCGTCCGGACGTCGTCCCGGTCTTCGGTCTTCCTGATCGTGCGCGAACCACGACTGCCTCCGAGTGGGGGGAAGTTGGGGGTGTGCGGATGCGTGTTCAGGGGCCCGGGGTGTGCCGTACACAACGTGGTCCAGACCAATAGCTCTGTCAAGAGTCCGGGCAGGGGCGGATGTTCCCCTACGGGACCCTTGGCCGGTATCCGCCATTTCCCTGCGGGGTGATGGTCATGACGAGTAGCCCAGAACGTGTTCTCTGGGACGTATCTCTGTGGATAAAGTGCTGAGCGAATGGCGCCGATGGCGCAGAGCTGTGCCGATCCGCGGTCCCGGGACCCCCGGCGGCCGGAGGGAGTGGGGGAGCGACGTGCCGACCGCGATTGCAGTCACCAGCCCGGACCTCGCGCTGCCCTCCCCCGAGCTCTCAACTCCGTTCGAGCAGGGCGGTGCCCCCTTCAACCGGCAGACCCCCGCCGCCGTCGTCCTCCAGGCGCCGCATCTCCAACCGCTGGACGACGCCCTGACGGAGACCAGCGCGGTACTGGAACACCACGGCCATCTCATCGTGCTGTACTCCGCCGCCTGCCCGCCGGAACACATCCGCCGGTTGCACACCCTGCGCGCCGTCCTGGAGAGCGACCGGATCGCGATCGTGCCGCTGTCCCTGCCGCCGCTGGGGGTCGCTTTACTGGCCCGTCAGCTGCGGCAGTTGTCGTTGTGCGACTTCAGCCCCGGTGTCCTGGCCAGCGCGGCCCGGCTGCTGACCCACTACATCCACGCCGGTGCCCTGCTGGGCAGTGTCAGCGGCCTGGACCGGGTCGAGGTCGATCTGCGGGCCCATATGAAGTCCTGGCTGCCGGGCGCGCACTTCGCGGTGCTGGCCCATCCCCAGCCGCAGTTGCTGCATCTGGAGCGGCACAGCACCGAGGCCGGACTGCCGGCGCCCGGATTCGCCACCCAGCTGGCGGTCGCCCGCGGTCAGCTCACCTCGGAGTGGGTGACCGGTGCGCTCGCCCCGGCCTGGCAGGTGCAGGGCGTGTACGAGGCCCGGCTGCCCGCCGAGTCCGCCCGCTGGTGGGGCACGCAGAAGCTCATCGAGTTCGCGGCGGCCATCCCGGATGTGGCGGTTCTCCAGCAGCTGGTGGCCTCCGTACGCCGTGAGGAGTGCGGCTGGTGCGGCCGGGAAGTCCTCGGCGAACGCTGTGCGTTCTGCGCGTCGCCGCTGGCCAGGGGACGGGCGACGGGGGGTGGCGGCCCGGGGCGTGGGCCGGCGGCCATAGGCGGGGCGTCATTCCGGCAGGTGGGGGGCGCTGCTACGGCTTTGACCGAGGCTCCTGGGTCCTCTTCCGGTGCCGCTCCGGCTCTGGCTGCTCCGGCTCCGGCTGCTCCGGCCTCGGCTGTCCCCCCGGCCTCGGCCGTTCCCGCGGCCCCTGCCCCGTCACCCGCCCAGGCCCCGCCACCGTCAGCGTCCCCCACCCCTGCGCCGAACACCCCCGCGCCCAATGCCTCCGCCACCCCCGCCCTCTCCCCGCCCCCGGCCGCTCAGCCCCCCTCCCCATGGGAGGACCGCGCGTTCTCGCCGCTGGCGCCGTCGGGCGGGGCCGGTGCCCCCGTCGCACCCGGTGTGGTGGGCGTATGGGGCGGCCGCCCCGCCGGTCGTGGTGAACCCGGGCACCTGGACGTACGCGGACCGGATCTCACGGCGGGCGGTCTGCCGGTACCGGGCAACCCGTACGGGTCCGGGCGGCCGGTGCCGGGTAACCCCTACGCGTCCGACACCCCCCACGCGCCCGGCCAGTGGGACCTGCCCGGCCACCCCGACTTCGCAGCCCACCCCGATGCCGCCGGTCAGCCGGATCTCTCCGGTCGCCCGGACGTTCCCGGCACCCCGCGGACGGTGGCCCGCGTGCGCTGAGCCCGACCGGGCCGCCCCGGCCCCGCCCCACCGGCCGCCGTCCCCGTCGTCCGCCCGCGGACGGTCCCACCCGAAGGCGTCCCCGACCACCCACCCGTCACCGTCCACACCCTGACCGCCCGCCCCTCCTCCCCGTCCCGATCGAGGTCCCTCCCCCATGAACTCACGCCAGCGCCGCGGAGTGATCCTGCTGCTCCTGTCGGTTCTCTGTGCGGTCGGCGCGTTCGTCGGCGTGCTGTCGGTGATCAAGAACGTCGAGTCCAAGGTCGGCCCGGAGAAGACGGCCTACCGGCTCAAATCCGATGTCGCGGCCTATAAGGAGCTGAATCCCGGGCAGTTCGAAAAGGTGCAGATGCCGCAGCGATGGCTGCCGCCGACCGCCGTGACCGATCTGGACCAGGTCAGCGGCAAGATCGCGGTGACCCCGCTGAAGAAGGGGTCGCTGCTCCAGGACGACATGATCGTCGAGCGGCCCGCGCTGAAGGCCGGGCAGCAGGAGATCGCCATCATGATCGACGCCGCCACCGGGGTGGCCGGCAAGATCAACCCCGGTGCCCGGGTGAACATCTACGCCACTTTCGAGGGCAAGCGCCCCGAGGACAAGCCGGTCTCCAAGGTCATCGTCGCGGGCGCCCAGGTCATCGACGTCGGCAAGCTGACGCCGCTGGAGGCCAAGGACCCCGGCGACACCACCGCCGCCCGGCAGGCCGGTGAGGCCGTCCCGATCACCTTCGCGCTGAACACCCAGGACGCCCAACGGGTCGCGTACGCCGAGTCGTTCGCCTCCCACGTACGGCTAGCCCTGCTGGCCCCCGGCAGCGAGACCGCCATCCCGCCCGGCCAGCGCAGCTACACCCTCGACGGCGACAAGTGACCCGGAGCCTCAGGTGACCATCCGCATCCTCCCGGCCATCGGTGACCCGGACGCCGCACGCGCCGTGTCCTCGCTGCTCAGCCAGCTGCCGGACGCCGAACCCGCGCCCGCGGTCGCCGACTCCGCGGCGCTGCTCCACGCGCTGGCCGGCGCCGCCGCCCAGGGGGCCGCCGCGCCGGCCGGGGGTGCCCCGCCCGCCGCGGGCCAGCCGCCCGCCGTGGAAGCGCTCCCCGAGGTCGTGCTCGTGCACGAGCGGATCGGGCCGACACCGGCGCTGGAGCTGATCCGTGAGGTGGCGCTGCGCTTCCCCGCGGTCGGCGTCGTGCTGATCACCACGGACGCCGGGCCCGCGCTGTTCTCCGCGGCGATGGACGCCGGCGCCCGCGGCATCGTTGGAATGCCGCTCGGCTACGACGAGTTGGCCGCCCGGGTGCAGTCCGCCGCCCAGTGGGCGACGGGCGTACGGGTTCACCTAGGGGGCGGCCCGGAGACGGCCCCGGGGCCGGCCGGCACGCTGGTGACCGTGACCGGCGCCAAGGGCGGGGTCGGCACCACCGTCACCGCGGTGCAGCTGGCGCTGGCGGCGCGGGCCGCGGGCCGCAGCGTCGCGCTGGTCGACCTGGATCTCCAGTCCGGCGACGTGGCCTCCTATCTGGACGTGCAGTTCCGCCGCTCGGTCGTCGACCTGGCGGGCATTCAGGACATCTCCGTACGGGTTCTCCAGGACGCGGTGCACGACCACCACACCGGCCTCGGCCTGCTGCTGGCCCCCGAGGAGGGGGAGCGCGGTGAGGAGGTCGACGACCGGGCCGCCCGGCAGATCATCGGCGCGCTGCGCTCCCGCTACGAAGTGGTGCTGGTCGACTGCGGCTCCCAGATGCAGTCCGCCAATGCCGCGGCCGTCGAACTCGCCGATCTGGCGCTGCTGGTGGCCACCCCGGACGTGGTCGCCGTACGGGCCGCCAAGCGGCAGGTCCGGCTGTGGGACCGGCTGCAGATCCGGAAGGCGGAGGACACCACGACGGTGGTCAACCGCCTCACCCGCAACACCGAGATCCAGCCGCCGCTGGTCGCCAAGGCCACCGGCACCCAGGTCGCCCGGACCCATGTGCCGGCCGCGTTCAAGGAGCTCCAGCCCTGTGTCGACGCGGGCCGGATGCAGGATCTGGACAACCGGTCCACGGTCAAGCAGGCGTTGTGCGCGCTGGCCGGCGAACTCGGCCTGGTCGACTCGCCGTCCGTACGGCAGGGCCGCGGCAGCCACCGGGCCCGCCCCACCCTGACCGGGCGCAAGCGCAAGGCCATAACGCCCGGGGCGGCTCCCGCATCCGGGGGAATTCCGGGCCAGGCATCAGGGGCGGCCTCCGGGGCGGGCCCGGGCTCCGGCTCCCGGTTCGGCGCCCGGCGCGGCCCCGCGGCGGCGGGCGGCCAGGGGGCGTTCGACCCGTCCGGCCCGTACGGGGAGGGCTGAGCGGTGCGGCGGGCGGCGCATCCCCGGCGCCCGCGGGGCGGCGACGACCGGGGGCAGGTGGCCGTGGAGTTCATGGGGATGCTTCCGCTGATCCTGCTGGTCCTCGCCCTGCTCTGGCAGTTGGTGCTGGTCGGCTACACCTTCTCGCTGGCCGCGCACTCCGCCGACCGCGGCGCGCGGGCCGCCACCGCCACCGAGGGCGGCGGCGCGGGCGCCTGCCGCACCGCCGCCGAGAAGCAGCTGCCCAGTTCCTGGCGCGCGGGCGCCTCGACCTCCTGCGGAATGGAGGCGGGCCTGTGGAGGGCCACCGTCCGGATCAAGGTCCCGGTGCTCTTCCCCGGCGCGGGCAACTACCCGTGGCACGTCACCGGCTCGGCCGGCGCAGCGAAGGAGGACACCGGATGAGCGCCCCGCGTCGGCCCGCCCGGCTGCGTCTGTCCGCCCGGCTGCGCCTGCCCGCCCGGCTGCGCGGCCACGGCCGCGACCGGGGCCAGGCCTCCATCGAATTCCTCGGCTTCCTGCCGGTCCTGCTGATCGTCGGGCTCGCCGTGGTCCAGCTCGGCCTGGCCGCCTACGCCGTCCAGCAGGCCGGGACCGGAGCGCGCGCCGCGGCCCGTACCGCCTCGATGGACGAGGCCGACCGGGAAGCCGACCCGCAGGCCGCCGGCCGGGCGGCGATGAGCAGCTGGGTCGCGAAGGGCGCGACCGTCTCGGTGGGCGGCGGAGGCGACGCGGTGACCGCGACCGCCCGTGTCCGGATCCCCTCGATCGTCCCCGGCGTCGACGACTTCGGCACCGCGAGCCGCACCGCCACCATGCCCCGCCCGCAGGAACCAGGCGCGCTGGGCCTGCGCGCCGCGGCCACGTACGAAGGAGCACTCCCGCGATGAGCCTGAAAGCCCGGATCGTCGCACCCGAGCCCGCCGGTGAGGCGCGCGAGGACAGCCATATGGTCGCCGTCTACCGCGCCAAGCTGCTCGAAGAGATCGACCTCGCCGAGATGTCCTCGCTGGCCGCGGCCGAGCGCCGCTCACGGCTGGAACGCGTGCTGGGGCACATCATCAGCCGCGAGGGCCCGGTGCTCTCCACCGCCGAACGCGCCCAGCTCATCCGCCGTGTGGTGGACGAGGCACTCGGCCTCGGCGTACTGGAGCCGCTGCTGGAGGACGCCTCGATCACCGAGATCATGGTCAACGGCCCGGACCAGGTGTACGTCGAGCGAGCCGGCCGGGTCGAGCTGCTGCCCGTCCGCTTCGCCTCGCACGAGCAGCTGATGCAGACCATCGAGCGGATCGTCTCCACCGTCAACCGCCGGGTCGACGAGTCCAATCCGATGGTCGACGCCCGGCTGCCGTCCGGCGAACGCGTCAACGTGATCATCCCGCCGCTCGCCCTGAACGGCGCCACCCTCACCATCCGCCGCTTCCCGCGCGCCTACACCCTCGCCGAACTCATCGGCATGGGCACGCTCGACGAGCAGATGCTGATGCTGCTGGCGGGGCTGGTGCGGGCCAAGTTCAACGTGGTGGTCTCCGGGGCCACGGGCGCGGGCAAGACCACCCTCCTCAACGCCCTCTCCGGCCTGATCCCGGACGGCGAGCGGATCATCACCGTCGAGGACGCCGCCGAACTCCAGCTCCAGCAGTCGCACGTCATCCGGCTGGAGTCCCGGCCGCCCAACGTCGAGGGCAAGGGCCGGATCACCATCCGCGACCTGGTCCGCAACTCCCTGCGGATGCGGCCCGACCGGATCATCGTCGGCGAGGTGCGCGGCGGCGAGACCCTCGACATGCTCCAGGCGATGTCGACCGGCCACGACGGCTCGCTGGCCACCGTGCACGCCAACAGCGCCGAGGACGCGTTGATGCGGCTCCAGACGCTGGCCTCCATGTCCGACGTCAAGATCCCCTTCGAGGCGCTGCGGGACCAGATCAACAGCGCCGTCGACTGCCTCGTCCAGCTCACCCGGCACGCCGACGGCTCCCGCCGGATCAGCGAGATCGCCATCCTCGACTCGCGCGGCCACGAGGACTACCGGATCGCCACGGTCTGCCGCTTCGACGCCGAACCGATGGGTGCCGACCGCATCGTGCACGGCCGGTTCCGCTACTTCCCGCTGCCCCGCCGGGTGGCGGAACGCCTCTTCATGGCGAGCGAGCCCACCCCGCCCGCCTTCGGCGTCGCCACCCACGACGACCAACTCGCCACCCGGAAGGCCCACTCATGACCGGCGGGAACCCCCTCGCCCTGCTCGCCATCGGTGCCACGCTGCTCTGCGGGCTGCTCGCGATCGCCGGCGTCCGGACGTTCGCGGCCGGGCGCGCCCAGCGGCAGGCCATCGTCGACCGGCTGGCCGACGAGCCGGGGCTGCCGGTGACCGGACGGCGGCGGCGCTTCCCGTCCGTCGACCGGGCGCTGCGCGGCACCCGCCTCGGCCGCCGCCTCGAACTCCGGCTGACCGCCACCGGCCTGGACGTCACCCCCGGCGAGTTCCTCGTCTACATGCTCGGCACGGTCCTCGTGCTGTGGCTGCTCGCGCAGGCCACCCTGGCCCCGTTCTTCGGACCCATCGCCGCGCTGGTCGCCATCTGGGCGGCGTTCGCCTTCCTCAACTGGCAGCGGCAGAAGCGCATCGAGAAGTTCATCAACCAGCTGCCCGAACTCTCCCGCATCCTCGCCAACGCCACCCAGGCCGGACTGGCGCTGCGGACCGCGCTGGGCATGGCCGCCGAGGAGCTGGAGGCACCGGCCGGTGAGGAGCTGGCCAAGGTCTCCGACAAGCTCTCCGTCGGCCACTCCATCGACGAGGCGCTCGGCGAGCTGGCCGAACGCCTGCCGTCGCGCGAACTCGTCGTCCTGGTCACCACGCTGGTGCTGGCCAACCGCGCCGGCGGCACCGTCGTCGGCTCGCTGCGCAACCTCACCAAGACCCTGGAGGAGCGCAAGGAGACCCGCCGGGAGGTCCGCACCCAGCTCTCCCAGGTCGTGGTCACCGCCTATGTCGTCCCGCTGCTCGGCATCGGCACGCTGCTGCTGATGAACCGCATCGCGCCGGGCGCCATCGACCGGATGACCTCCTCCTTCCTCGGCCAGCTGGCGGTGGTCGTGGCCTTCGCGCTCTACGGGCTCGGGTTCTTCTTCATCCGCCGGCTCTCCAAGATCGACGTCTAGGTATCGGTGACATGGCACTCGGAATCCTGCTGGCCCTCGCCTTCGCCCTCTCGGTCGCCGGTGTCTGCTGCGGTGTCGCGCTCTACCGGCGCGAGGCCCGGCTGCCGCCCGACCTGGCGCTGTCCCTGGAGGTCGGCGCGACCCGCACCACGGCCGTCGGCTCGGCGGTGGACCGCGCGGGGATGCGGTACGCGCCGCTGGTGCTGCGGCTGATGGGCGGCAAGCGCACCGCCCGGGTCCGCCGGCGGATCGATCTGGCGGGCAATCCGGGCGGGCTGACCGTCGACCGGTACGCGGCCCGGCGCGCCGTCTATGGTGCCCTCGGCTTCTTCGGCGCGCTGGTGATGTTCCTGCGCGGTCAGCCGCTGCTCGGCGTGCTGATGGTGTTCTTCGGCCTCTTCTGGACCGAGGTCGGCATCTGGGCCGCCATCCGGCAGCGCAGGGACACCATCGAGCGCACCCTTCCGGACTTTCTGGATGTGCTGGCCGTGGTGGTCAGCGCCGGTCTGGGCTTCCGCCAGGCCCTGGACCGGGTCGCGGAGAAGTACGAGGGGCCCTGGGCCGATGAACTCCGGATCACGCTGCGGCAGATGGACATGGGCGTCAGCCGCCGGGCGGCCTTCGAGGAACTGCGCAAACGCAATGACTCCGAACAGGTCGCGCAGTTCGTCACCGCCCTCCAGCAGGGCGAGGAGCTGGGCTCGCCGATCGTCGAGACGCTGATCCAGATCGCCGACGACATGCGCCGCACCGACGCCCAGAACGCCCGGCGCCGGGCCGCCCGCGCGGTACCCAAGGCCACCATGGTCGTCACCACCTTTATGGTTCCGGCCACGATGATCCTGCTCATCGCCGGTTTCTTCCTCGGCTCGGGCACCAACTTCGGCTCGTTGATGGGCAGGTGACCCGCGTCACGGAGCCCGGCGCCGGCCCCGCCCGCGGCCGTCCGGGACCGCGGGACCGGGCCGCCCGGACCCGCGCCGGCCGCTTACCGCGCACCGCCCGCCCCGTTCCCCTCCGCCGCCAGCGCCGACACCCGCCACGGCGGGCGGCGGCGCGGGCCGTGCTTGCGGATGCACATCTTCGGACGAACGGCCGCGCGCGGCGCCGCACCGCACGCGGGGGCGGCCCCGTACCCGGCCGGATGCGTACGCCGCCGGCCCGGCTTCCCGGCAACTCCTTCGCAACAGCAACGAGTTGTGTCACAGTGGGTGGGCGGACGGTTGCACTCCCACTATGGTGCGGAGGGATTGTCCGGTCTGCATGGGTGACGGAACGGGGCGCGGCCCCGGAGGGGGAACGGGGGTGGGTAGAGTGCGGCTGAGTGGCCGAAATGCGACGCTGTGCCTGCCATCCGGGTTCCCGAAAGAGGATTGGGTAGGGAATCCCTGTTCCGGGCACGCTGTTCCGGCGTACTTTTCTCGTGTCGTGAGCGCGGCCGAACGCGCCGACACCACGGGGACAGACCAGCCGGACCAGAGCGGTCCGGCCGCCCATGGAGGGGAAGACGATGGCGAAGCGGGTTTTGGGGAACGACCGGGGACAGACCTCGATCGAGTACCTCGGCATCATCGCGGTGGTCGTGGCGATCGTCCTGGTCCTGTCGACCACGGACTTCGGCAGCCAGATCGCGAACGCCATCGCCAACAAGATCTCCGACGTCGTCGGCATTTAGCCCGCACCGTCGTCACCGTGCCGGTCACGCCTACCCGCCGCCGGCGCGACGCAGGGCAGGCCTTCCCGCTCTACATCGTCGCGGTCGGGGGCCTGCTCTTCCTCGCGCTCGCCTTCTTCGCCGTCGGACAGGCGGCGGCCACCCGTAACGGTGCGCAGACCGCCGCCGACGCGGCCGCGCTCGCCGCCGGCCAGAAGTACCGTGAACTGCTGCGCAAGGGCGTGCTCGACGGCCTCCGCGACGGCAGCTACCGGACCGATCCGACGGCCTGGGAGGAGCTGCTGAACGGGCGCGGCATCGACTCCGGAGCGGCCTGCGAGAGCGCGGGCTGGTTCGCCGGACGGAACGACGCCAGGCTCTCCGGCTCCGGCTGCACCCCCGACTCCTGGCCCACCTCGTTCGCCGTCGAGGTCATCACCAACGACCCCGTCGGGGACTCGGTCATCCCGACCACCAGCACCAAGCATGCGTCGGCCGAGGCCACGTCCGTCGTCGGCTCCCGCTGCACCCTCGACCCCGCCTCGGACGACGACACCGGCGGTACGGACGACAAGGGCGGCAAGGAGGGCGACGGCGGCAAGGGCGGCAAGGACGACGACGCCCCCGTCAACCTCACCTGCGACGGCAAGCGCTGGAAGCTCGACCCCCGCCACCTCACCGAACTGCCCGACGCCGCCGACCTGTTCTCCGTACGCCTCGCCCATTGACTCCCGCCCCCGACCACCCCGCTCGACGACCCGACGACGATCAAAGGAAGCGCATCCCATGAGCATTCGGCGCACCACGAAGGCCGCCAGGGGAGCGGTCGCCCTGGCGAGCGCTGTCGGCCTTGCGCTCGTCGTGGCCGGCTGTGGTGGTGGCGACGGCGGCGGTGCGAAGTCGTCGGACGGCGACAAGCCGCCGGCCCGCAGCTCCGCTCCCAAGGACAGCGGCCCCGGCAGTCCGGCGGCCGACTCCGACAAGGTGATCGGTGAGATGAAGGGGCCGGACGGCGTGGTGGTCACCCTGCACTCCGTGGTCCGCGACTCCGGTGGCTTCGTCACCGTCAACGGCACGGTCACCAACCGCGGCACCCGCGCCTTCAACGCCATCGACTGGCGCTCCAACGAGACCGAGCTGCGGTCCCGTTCCTCCCTCTCCGGCGCGACCCTCGTCGACAAGGCGGGCAAGAAGCGGTATCTGGTGCTCCGCGACACCAACGGCGAATGCCTGTGCACGACCGGCCTGAGCGGGCTGATGCCGGGCGCCAGCCGCCCGATTTTCGCGCAGTTCCCGGCGCCGCCGGCCAAGGTGACCGAGGTCGACTTCCAGCTGCCGACCCTGCCGCCGGCCAGCGTGCGGATCACGGACTGAGCGGGCACCGATGACCGCGACCCAGATGCTCCCAGGCCGCCGTACGCGCCGGGCGCCCCGCAGCGCCGCCACCGCCGCCGTCGCGCTGCTGCTCACCGCGGCGCTGACGGCCCCCGTCGCCCATGCCGACCCACCGGGCGTCACCGAGAACTCCAGCCCCCCGGTGCACATCGACCCCAGCGACCCCGATCTGCGGATGGTCCAGGGCGCCAAGCTCGCCCCGTCCAAGGTCCTCAACATCAAGTCGATCGTGGAGGCCGACGACGGCTCCGAGCGCCGCCAGGACACCAACGACAATGTGACCTTCGCGCTCCAGGCCGAGGTCCTCTTCGGCAAGGACAGCGCCAAGCTGTCGCCGGACGCGCTGTCCCGGATCGACACCATCGCGGACGAGATCAAGAAGCAGAACGCCACCAGCCTGCGGGTCTTCGGCTTCACCGACAACCTGGGCTCGGCGGGCCACGGCCTGGTGCTGTCCAAGAAGCGCGCCAACGCCGTCCAGCAGGAGCTGGCCAAGGACCTCGGCTCGTCCGTGAGTTTCCAGATCCGCGGCTACGGCGAGCAGTACCCGATCGCCGACAACGGCACCGAGGAAGGCCGCAAGAAGAACCGCCGGGTCGAGGTCAGCTTCCCGCGGGCCTCGTGACCGGCGCCGGCGGCGGGGCCGCCGGGACCGGCCGCCCGCTGCGGCGGATGACCAGGGTGCCCGCCGCCTTGTCGTGCAGACACCTGCGGAGTGTCGGGTCCCAGAGGCAGGCCAGCGGGTCCAGCAGACAGAGCACCGGCACCAGCCGCATCCCCAGATGCGCCAGATGCCGCCCCAGGGCGTTCCCGTAGGAGAGCGGGCGCCCGTCGGCGAGCCGTACGACACGCAGTCCGCACAACAGCTTGCCCGGCGTACCGCCGCAACGGGCCGTCATCAGCGGCGAGTAGAGGAAGAGCAGCGCCAGGGCCACCACGACGGCGAGGTAGAAGGGGGAGTTGTCCCTGCTGCCGCCGAGGGTGACGAACACCCCGATGCCCACGGTGACCAGGAACAGCACGGTGCCGGCGAGCACCGTGTCGAGCGTGACCGCCAGCAGCCGCAGCCACGGATTGCCGACGATGCCCAAAGCCGGCCCCCGGTGCGCCTGCGGAACGGGATACGCGGGGCCCGCCGGACGTCCGGGGCCCGGCGGCAGGTGCGCGGGTGGAGGTGTCGCGTTCATGTCGCGCATAGGACCATCCCCCGCCGCCCGGCGGCAACTTGGTACCGGCCGAGCCCGGTGCGTGAGCCGTCGTCAGCGCCGGGGTTCGATGCCCAGCCGCACTCCGGGCCGCAGTCCCCAGCGCGCCATCGCACCGGCCTCCGCCTCCAGGACGTGCCGGGCGCGCAGACGGGGCAGCCCCAGCCGCCCGGGGCGCATCGTGCGTACGGCCAGCACCGTGAAGTCCCGGCTCAGATAGGCGACATCGATCGCGAACCGCATCCGGAAGGTGTGCACCCCGCTCGCCGGGGTGAGCAGCAGCGCCCCCGCGACGCCGTCACGGCCCAACAGGCCGCGCGCACGGGCGCGGTACGACGCCGCGATCTCCACCGGAACACCGTCCCCCACCCCGTGCAGGACCCCCGGACCGTTCTCCCAACGCGCCATACAGAGCGTTCTATCAGCTTCCGCCCCCGCCCTTGCCCGACGGACCGGCACCGGACGGAGAAGCGCTCTAGGGTCGACGCGTGTCACTGATGCCGATGATGCTCGCCGCCGCATACGGGGCCGCGGCCGGGCTGCTCATACCGCGGCCCGTGCACCGGATGACCGTGGAGCCCGAGGAGGAGTGGCGCGCGGTCTGTCCCGGCGGCCATGCGATCACCGGCCCGGCCCGGGGCTGGCTGGGACCGGGGCGCTGCCCGTCCTGCGGGGCGTACGGGCCGGGGGCGCTGCCGACGGCGGCGGTCACCGCGCTGGTCTGCGCTGCCCTGGCGGCGGCGACCGGGCCACGGCCGGAACTCGTCGCCTGGCTGGCGATGGCGCCGGTCGCGGTGCTGCTGGCCGCCGTCGACTGGCGGGCCCGGCGCCTCCCGGACGTGCTGACGCTGGCGCTCGCCGTGGCGCCGGCGGCGCTGCTGGGACTCACCGGCGGGCTCACGGGGGAGACCGGGGGGTGGTGGCGGGCCCTGCTGGGCGGCCTCCTCCTGGGCGGCTGCTACCTCGTCCTCTATCTCGTGAACCCGCGCGGCATCGGCCTCGGCGACGTCAAGCTCGCGGTCGGGCTGGGGATCGCCCTCGGGTGGTACGGCCGGCAGACCCTCGTCGTGGGCGGCGCGGCGGGCGTGCTGCTCGGCGGGCTCTACGCCGCGGGGCTGCTGCTGGTCCGGCCCGAAGCGCGGAAAACGGTCATGCCGCTGGGCCCCTTCATGATCATCGGGGCGTTCTGCGGGCTGCTTCCGGGCGCCGCCGGGGCGTCCTGACCCCCGCGGTTCCGGGCCTCCCGGCGCGCCCCGCCGCGCACGAGCCACGCCGCGGCGCGCGCCGGTGCACCCAGCACCCCTCCGGCGGGGTTATGGTGGAAACCCCCCCTCGGGCCGGTCCGTATCCCCCCCACGGACCGGCCCGCTTTTTGTGGGCGCACCGGCAGCGCAGGTCACGGCGCCGTCACGGACCTCCGGCGGCACCGCTCGACAGCTCCCGCGGAGTGCCTACCGCCGGGCCCAGATGTTCACGCCGTCCGTGGTCCGGGCGAACTCCTCGATCTCGGCCAGCTCGTCTTCCGTGATCGCCGGGGCGTCGAGCGCGGCGATATTGGCCTCCAGCTGGGCGACGCTGCTGGCGCCGATCAGGGCGGAGGTCATCCGGTCGTCGCGCAGCACCCAGCGCAGGGCGAGCTGGGCCAGCGACTGGCCGCGGCGGGCGGCGATGTCGTTGAGGCCCCGGAGCCGGCGGACGACCTCGTCGGACAGCAGATCCGGGTCCAGCGACTTGCCCTGGGCGGCGCGCGAGCCCTCGGGGATGCCCTGCAGGTATTTGTCGGTGAGCAGGCCCTGTGCCAGTGGCGCAAAAGAGATGCAGCCCATGCCCTCCGCCTCCAGGGTGTCCAGCAGCTGATCGTCCTCGGTCCAGCGGTTGATCATCGAGTACGAGGGCTGGTGGATCAGCGCCGGGACGCCCATCGCGCGCAGAATGCCGGCGGCGTCCCGCGTCTGCTCGGCGCTGTAGGAGGAAATTCCGGCATACAGGGCCTTACCCTGCTGGACGGCGGACGCCAGCGCGCCCATCGTCTCCTCGAGCGGGGTGTCCGGATCGAAGCGGTGCGAGTAGAAGATATCGACGTAATCGACGCCCATCCGCTTCAGCGAGGCATCCAGCGACGAGAGGAGATATTTCCGCGAACCCCATTCGCCGTAGGGGCCGGGGTGCATCAGATATCCGGCCTTCGTCGACAGAATCATCTCGTCGCGGTAGCCGCGGAAGTCCTGTGCAAAGATCTTTCCGAAGTTGAGCTCGGCGGACCCGGGCGGCGGACCGTAGTTGTTGGCCAGATCGAAGTGGGTGACGCCCAGGTCGAAGGCGCGGCGCAGGATGGCGCGCTGGGAGCTCAGGGTGCGGTCGTCACCGAAGTTGTGCCACAGTCCAAGGGAGATAGCGGGGAGTTTGAGTCCGCTGCGACCCGTTCGCCGGTACTTCATCGAGTCGTAGCGGGATTCCGCCGCGCGGTAGTCGGTGCCAGTCATGCTCATCTCCCTATCACGTACTTGTGACCTACCTGATTGGGCTGTCGAGACAGCCGAGAAGTAAAGTTGCCCACTTGAGGCGACGGGGCGACCGCCATTGGCACGGAGGGGCTGGACCACACATGCTGCGATCTTCCGGGATGCGCATCCCTTATCCGCCTGCACTGCGCAATCTGGTCTATCGGCTGTACGCGCGCAGGGTGGAGGGTCGCCTGGATCACACCCAGGTGCCCAAGCACATCGGCGTCATCCTGGACGGCAACCGGCGCTGGGCGCGGGCCGACGGGCGGACGACCGAGCAGGGCCATCAGGCCGGTGCGGACAAAATCAGCGAGCTGCTCGGCTGGTGCGAGGAGACCGATGTCGAGGTGGTCACGCTGTGGCTGCTGTCGACCGACAATCTCGACCGGCCCGAGGCCGAGCTGAAGCCGCTGCTGGGCATCATCGAGAACACCGTCCGCGGCCTGGCCGCCGACGGCCGCTGGCGGGTCCACCACGTCGGCAACCGTGATCTGCTGCCCTCCGCCACCCAGCAGGTGCTCAAGGAGTCCGAGCAGGCCACCAGCGAGAACCCCGGTCTGCTGGTGAATGTCGCGATCGGCTACGGCGGCCGCCAGGAGATCGCCGACGCGGTGCGCTCGCTGCTGCTGGAACACGCCGAGCGCGGCACCTCCTTCGAGCAGCTCGCCGAGATCGTCGACATCGACCTGATCTCCGAGCACCTCTACACCCGCGGCCAGCCCGACCCGGACCTGGTGATCCGCACGAGCGGCGAGCAGCGGCTGTCGGGCTTCATGCTGTGGCAGAGCGCCCATTCGGAGTACTACTTCTGCGAGGTCTTCTGGCCGGCGTTCCGGAAGGTCGACTTCCTGCGCGCCCTGCGCGACTACGCCGCCCGGCACCGGCGTTACGGCTTCTAGCCGCGCCCGTTTTCCGGCCGCCCGGCTTCCGGGACGCTGATACCCCTCAGTGCGTGACACCCTTCACGCCCACCGCGTCATCTGACGTCCCCTGACATCCCTGGTGTCACGGGACGTCACCAGGCCCCACCGGCTCCATGACCCGCCGGTGGGGCCTCTTTTGACGCATCTTCCCCTCGGGGCTCACCCGAATGGCGCTGCCGCTCGGCGCTCACGCGTCACTCAAGGTTCATCGTCCGTGCGTCATATGCCGTGGCATGCCGACGGGGGTTCGAGGGAATATCCCTTCCAGGTCGGCGTCAGGAACAAGCCATCAGGCGCCGCATCTCAGCGGACGGCACGGGGTCGTCCGCCCGGGAGGCCCTTTGCACATCACGGAGATCCGTGTGCACCGCACGGTCGACGCGGAGGGCCGGCGCTCGGCCCGCGCACTGTGGCCCGAGCCCGGTCCGGTCACGAGATGGCCGGGGGTCCCGGGGACGCCGTCCAGCAACGGCTGGGACAGCGGTGGCCCCGGGAGAACACCGCCCCGCGACGCCGTCGCACCCCAACCTCATCCGAGGGGGTTCGTCCACCCGTGGTGAACATCAAGCAGCGCCGTGAGAACGACCGGCGTACTTATGTCCTCGACACCAGTGTCCTGCTGGCAGACCCAGGCGCCATGGCCCGCTTCGACGAGCACGAGGTCGTGCTGCCGGTCGTGGTGGTCACCGAGCTGGAGGCCAAGAGGCACCACCCCGAGCTCGGCTACTTCGCCCGGCAGGCGCTCCGCCTGCTGGACGAGTACCGGGTGCAGTACGGGCGGCTGGACTCGCCCATCCCCATCGGGGATCTCGGCGGGACACTCCGGGTCGAGCTGAACCACTCCGACCCCGGCATCCTGCCCGCGGGCTTCCGGCTCGGCGACAACGACTCGCGGATCCTCGCGGTGGCGCGCAACCTCCAGGCCGAGGGGTACGACGTCACCGTCGTCTCCAAGGACCTGCCGCTGCGGATCAAGGCGTCCTCGGTCGGGCTGCTGGCCGAGGAGTACCGCGCCGAGCTGGCGATCACCGACTCCGGCTGGACGGGGATGGCCGAGCTGACCATCTCCGCCGAGCAGGTCGACGACCTCTTCGCCGCCGAGACCACCCATGTCCCGGAAGTCGCCGAACTTCCGGTACATACCGGACTTGTGCTCCAGTCCGAGCGCGGCAAGGCGCTCGGCCGGGTCACCGCGGACGGCGCGATCCGGCTGGTGCGGGGCGACCGGGAGGCCTTCGGTATCCACGGCCGCAGCGCCGAACAGCGGATCGCGCTGGATCTCCTGCTCGACCCGGACGTCGGCATCGTCTCGATGGGCGGGCGGGCCGGCACGGGCAAGTCGGCGCTGGCGCTGTGCGCGGGTCTGGAGGCCGTATTGGAGCGGCGGCAGCACCGCAAGGTGATGGTGTTCCGCCCGCTGTACGCCGTCGGCGGCCAGGAGCTGGGCTATCTGCCGGGCAGCGAGGCGGAGAAGATGAGCCCCTGGGCGCAGGCCGTCTTCGACACGCTGTCCGCGGTGACCAGCAAGGACGTCATCGAAGAGGTGGTGGGGCGCGGCATGTTGGAGGTCCTGCCGCTGACCCATATCCGTGGCCGCTCGCTGCACGACGCCTTCGTCATCGTGGACGAGGCCCAGTCGCTGGAACGAAACGTCCTTTTGACGGTTCTGTCCCGTATCGGCGCCAACTCGCGCGTGGTGCTGACACATGACGTCGCCCAGCGCGACAACCTCCGGGTGGGGCGGTATGACGGCGTGGTCGCGGTCGTCGAGAAGCTGAAGGGCCACCCGCTGTTCGCGCACGTCACGCTGAACCGCTCGGAGCGCTCGCCGATCGCGGCGCTGGTGACCGAAATGCTGGAGGACGGCCGGATCTGACCGGTTGTGAAGACGACGCCGCCCGGCGAAGCAAAGGAGCTTAGCCGGGCGGCGTTGCGCTGCGAGTGGATATCCGAAAATCGTGCGGCGTAAACGAGGTGTGAGCTTTCACACCCAGCGGGGAATTGCTTCCCGGCGGGCCGTTCGGGCAGAGTCTGGGTCCTGTCAGGCCCCGCATACGGCAGCATCAACACCCCCAGCGGTGTGGAACGAACTCGAACTTCATAGCGAACAGCCGTATGCCGCCCGAGCACCACGCGGCCCCCGAGGGGGACGTACCGGGCCAGTGCCTCCCGTGACCAGCCGGACCCGCCCCGTTCAACCGGGCCCGGAACAAGGGGAGACCAGCGCCAGGGGCACGATTGCGTCCGCGAGGTCACCTATGCGGGCGATGCTGGAAGGAAAACGTGTGAGCCGGATCTCGGTCCGGGGATTCGCCGTGGCCTCCGCCACCGCGGTCACCACTGTCGGCGCCATCGCCGGTGTCGCCACAGGCAATGAGTCCACCTCGGTCGGCAACACCGAGGCGGCCGCTGCCGATGCGACGATCGCTGACATCCCCGCGGGCGCACAGGCCCAGGTGCAGACGGATTCCCTGACGCGTCAGGCGGACGACCAGTCCACCCAGGCGGATGCGGCAGCGCTCAAGTCTGCCCAGGAGTCGGCCCGTAAGGCCGCAGCTGAGACCGCGCAGAACAAGAAGGACGCCGCGGAAGAGGCCAAGGCCAAGAAGGAAGCCGAAGCGCGCGAGAAGAAGGAGCAGGCTGCAACCCGCTCCTCCTCCCGCGCCGACCTCGGCGACCTCGTGGGCAAGAGCTCCTACACCATCGCCGAGACGCAGGCCATGGCCCGCCAGATGATGGCGAGCGACCAGTTCCAGTGCTTCAGCAACATCGTGGACCATGAGTCCGGCTGGAACTACAAGGCCACCAATGCCGGCTCGGGCGCCTACGGCCTCGTGCAGGCGCTGCCCGGCTCCAAGATGGCCTCGGCCGGAGCCGACTGGCAGACGAACCCGGCCACCCAGATCAAGTGGGGCCTGAACTACATGAACGACCGCTACGGCAGCCCCTGTGGTGCCTGGTCGTTCTGGCAGGCCAACAGCTGGTACTAGGCCGTAAGCCGCACCACAGCACTTCCGAAACCCCCGAACGCGCCCGCGTCGGGGGTTTCGCGCGTCTGCACAGGTAACGTCGTGCCGTCAGAAGGTGGCGCGTGGGAGGGGAAGAGGAAGGACATGTCCAGATTGCCTCAGTGGGTCGGTGGCCTCGGTGCCGGTCTGACGCGGCTCTCGCAGCGGCTGGAGGACCAGCGCCGCCGCGCGGAGGCCGACGCGGTGGCCAACGACCCGGATGAGCTGGGGCGTGCCGGGCACGCGGACGCCTCCGCGGACGGGAGCCCGGCGTACGGCGGCCCGGCGGACCGTCCGGCGGGCACGCTCACCGTTCCCCGTACGCAGCTCCCCACGGCCGTGGACGGCGTGCCGGGGCCCGGGGTGGAGCAGGACCCCCAGCCGGCCGCGGACCGGCCGCCGGAGTCCGTTCCCGCGCCGCCCGCCTACGCCCCGGCTGTCGCGGCCCGGCCCGATCCGGTGGACGCGGTGCCGTGGGGCGTACGCGTCGCCGCCGAGGCGGGCTGGCGGCTGCTGGTGCTGGCCGCCACCCTCTGGGTGCTGGCGCGCGTCATCACCACCATCGAACTGGTCGTGCTGGCCTTCGTGGCGGCGACGCTGATCACCGCGCTGCTCCAGCCCAGCGTGGGCTGGCTGCGCTCGCGCGGGCTGCCGCGCGGGCCGGCCACCGCGCTGACCTTCATCAGCGGGTTCGTGATCATGGGCCTGGTCGGCTGGTTCGTGGTGTGGCAGGTCCAGGACAACATCGACTCGGTCTCCAGCCGCATCCAGGAGGGCATCACCGAGCTCAAGGGCTGGCTGCTGAAGAGCCCGTTCCATGTGACCGAGAGTCAGATCAACCACATCGCGAAGAATCTGCAGGACGCGGTCGGCGCCAACACCGAGGCGATCACCTCGGCCGGTCTGGAGGGCGTCACCGTCGTCCTGGAGGTGTTCACCGGCATCCTGCTCGCGATGTTCACCACGCTCTTCCTGCTCTATGACGGCCGGCGGATCTGGAACTGGCTGCTCAAGCTGGTGCCGAGCGCGGCCCGCGAGGGCGTGGCCGGTGCGGGGCCGCGGGCCTGGCGGACGCTGACCGCCTACGTGCGCGGCACGGTCGTGGTCGCCCTGATCGATGCGATCTTCATCGGTATCGGGCTCTACTTCCTCAATGTGCCGCTGGCCGTCCCGCTCGCCGTCTTCATCTTCCTGTTCGCGTTCATCCCGCTGGTCGGCGCGGTGGTCTCGGGCGCGCTGGCCTGTGTCATCGCGCTGGTCGCCAACGGGGTGTTCACCGCGCTGATGGTGCTGGCGGTCGTGCTGGCCGTCCAGCAGATCGAGGGCCATGTGCTCCAGCCGTTCATCCTGGGCCGGGCGGTCCGGGTGCATCCGCTGGCGGTGATCCTCTCGGTGGCCGCGGGCGGGCTGATCGCGGGCATCGGCGGCGCGGTCGTCGCGGTCCCCCTGGTGGCGGTCACCAACACGGTGGTCGGCTACCTCCGTTCGTACTCCAGGGAACAGGCGCTGCGGATGTCGGTGGCCCCGCGCGGCGCCACCGCGATCAGCGTGGCCCCGACGCCGCCGCCGACGCCGCGTCCGGCCGAGGGGCCCGTGGAGTAGCCCCCGGGCCCCGAGGAACGGCCGCTCCGTGCACCGGACGCACAGAACCCCCGCAGACACCGGGTCTGCGGGGGTTCTGCGCTGCGGGGGTGTCCGCGCGTACCGAATTACTCGGCGAGCGCGGCCTCGGCGTCCAGGGTGGCGCCGACGGCCTGCAGGACGGACGCGATCTTGACGGCCTCCTGGATCGTCTCGCGGTCCACACCGGCCTTGCGGAGCACCTGCTCGTGCGAGTCCAGGCACATACCGCAGCCGTTGATGGCCGAGACGGCCAGCGACCACAGCTCGAAGTCGACCTTGTCCACGCCCGGGTTGCCGATGACGTTCATCCGCAGACCGGCGCGCAGGTTGCCGTACTCCGGGTCCGACAGCAGGTGCCGGGTCCGGTAGAAGACGTTGTTCATCGCCATGATGGCCGCGGCCGACTTGGCGGCGGTGTACGCCTCGGCGGAGAGGTTGGCCTTCGCCTCCGGCTCCAGCTCGCGCAGCACCTTCGGCGAGCGCGAGGCGATCGCGCAGGCCAGCACGGTGCCCCACAGCTGCTGCTGCGGCAGGTCACTGTTGCCGATGACCGAGCCGAGGTTCAGCTTGAGGTCCTTGGCGTAGTCCGGGACCGCGGACTTCAGTTCGTCGAGAGCCATGTCAGATCTGCCTCCAGTTCGCTAGCTGCGGTTCACTCGCCCGAGAGCAGCGCGACCGGGTCGAGGGTGTCCTCGCCCTTGCTCCAGTTGCAGGGGCACAGCTCGTCGGTCTGCAGGGCGTCGAGGACCCGCAGGACCTCCTTGGGGTTACGGCCGACGGAGCCCGCGGTCACCATGGTGAACTGGATCTCGTTGTTCTGGTCCACGATGAAGACGGCGCGCTGCGCGAAGCCGTCCTCGCCCTCGATGCCCAGGTCGCGCATGAGCTCGTGCTTCGAGTCGGCGAGCATCGGGAAAGGCAGGTCGGTCAGGTCCGGGTGGTCCTTGCGCCAGGCGTGGTGCACGAACTCGGAGTCGCCGGAGAAGCCGAGGATCTGGGCGTCACGGTCGGCGAACTCGTCGTTCAGCTTGCCGAAGGCGGCGATCTCGGTCGGGCACACGAAGGTGAAGTCCTTGGGCCACGCGAAGACGATCTTCCACTTGCCCTCGTAGGTCTTGTGGTTGATCTGCTCGAACTCCTGGCCCTTTTCCAGCGAAACGCAGGCGGTCAGGTCGAACTCGGGGAACTTGTCACCGACAGTGAGCACGTACTCTCCTTGTTGCGTAGAAAGTCCCTTTTGGGGACTTTCCTTGAGGCTTGGACGGCTTACACAGTTACACAGGAGGCATTGATCAGGGAAATAGCTAGACTGGTTGATGTTGATCGGAGGTGGTTATCAGTGGTGTCACCGGCAGGCCCGGGAGGCCGGCCGCGCCAGCCCAGCCTGGCCCAGCTGCGGGCGTTCGCGGCGGTGGCCGAGCATCTGCATTTCCGTGAGGCGGCGGCCGAGATCGGCATGAGCCAGCCCGCGCTGTCCGGGGCGGTCTCCGCGCTGGAGGAGACCCTCGGGGTGCAGCTGCTGGAGCGTACGACGCGCAAGGTGCTGCTGTCGCCCGCGGGGGAGCGGGTGGCGGCACGGGCCCGTGCGGTGCTGGAGGCCGTCGGGGATCTGATGGAGGAGGCGGAGGCGGCCCGCGCGCCCTTCACGGGCGTCCTGCGGCTCGGTGTCATCCCGACCGTCGCCCCGTATCTGCTGCCGGCCGTGCTGCGGCTCGTCCACGGCACCTACCCCGACCTGGACCTCCAGGTGCACGAGGAGCAGACCGCCTCCCTCCTGGACGGCCTGGCCCACGGGCGCCTCGACCTGCTGCTGCTCGCCGTCCCCCTCGGCGTCCCCCAGGTCGCCGAACTCCCGCTCTTCGACGAGGACTTCGTCCTGGTCGCCCCCAAGGAGCACTGGCTCGGCGGCCGCGGTGACATCCCCCGCCAGGCCCTCCAGGAGCTGGATCTGCTGCTGCTCGACGAGGGCCACTGCCTGCGGGACCAGGCCCTGGACATCTGCCGGGAGGCCGGCCGCGACGAGAACACCCCCGTGACCACCAGCGCGGCGGGCCTGTCCACCCTCGTGCAGCTGGTGGCCGGCGGCCTCGGCGTCACCCTCCTGCCCCGCACCGCACTCCGCGTCGAAACCGCCCGCAACGACCAGCTCACCACCGGCTACTTCGCGGACCCGGCCCCTTCCCGGCGGATCGCCCTGGCGATGCGGACGGGCGCGGCCCGCCAGCAGGAGTTCGAGGAGTTCGCCACGGCGCTGCGGGGCGCGTTGCGCGGGCTGCCGGTGCGGATCGTGACGGAGTGACCGTGGCCAAGGTCAGGCCGCGGCACTCCGCGTATACGTCAGAAACGCCGCGCCGCTCTGGAGGACCGTGTGTTCGGTCAGTTCCCAGGTGCGGGGGTCGAAGGGGGTGTCCCGGGAGAAGAGCGGGATGCCGGAGCCGAGGGTGAGCGGGCTCAGCTTGACGATCAGCTGGTCGATCTCTGGGTAGAGCACGCCGGCGAGTTCGCTGCCGCCGAGCAGCCAGATGTCCTTGCCGTCCGCGTCCTTCAGCTCGCGTACCTTCGCCACCGGGTCGGTGGCCACCAGTTCCACCGCCGGGGCCGGGCTCTCGGCCAGGGTCCGGGAGAAGACCAGATGCCGCAGGTGGGGGTAGGCGTCGGGGAGGCCGGCCCGGAGGCCGATTTCGTAGGTGCGGCGACCCTCCAGGACGGTGTCGAAGCGGGTGCCCTCGTCGGTGATGCCGAGCGCCGACCGGGCCTGGACGGGCAGGACCTCCGGGAGTTCGGCGGCCAGATGCTTGAGGTAGTCGTCGGCGATCGGCCAGAAGCCGTCCGGACCGGTGGGGTCGGAGCCGTCGGGGCCCGCGATGAAGCCGTCGAGACTGGAAGCGATGCAATAGACGAGTCGGCGCATGAAGGGCCCCCCTTGGGCAGTTGGTGTGCACTGCTGCGCCGGAAATGATCTCGCAGATTCACTCCGTACGCAGGCCATCCGGCCGCATCAGGCGCCACAGCGCCGGCAGGCTCAGTGCCGTCACGAAGAGGATCACGCCGCCGCCGATGCCGGTCATCCCCGCCACCACCGGGACATCCAGGGTCACCACGTTGCCGGTCATGGTCAGCAGCAGGGTTCCCAGGGCCAGACCGCAGCACAGGGCCAGGCTCAGGCCGAGGGCGACCGGGATGGCGGTCTGCCACAGGACCGACCAGCCGAGGGTGGTGCGACGGGTGCCGTGGGCGTCGAGGGTGGAAAGGACGCGGCGGCGCTCGTGGAGTTGCTCGACAGTGGAGATGATCAGGCCCGAGCCGATCAGCAGCAGGGTGATCACCGCGCCGGCGAACAGGCCGTCGCGGACGCTGGAGTACGGCGCGTCATGCGGGTTGTCGACCGCGGAGGACTCGTCCATGGTCGGGTCGATGCGGGCCGCGGTGTTGCGGATGTGCTCCACCGCGTCCGGGGTGGAGCGGTCGAATTCGACCGTGAACTCCGCGCCGGGCAGCCGGATGCGGCCGAGGTCGACCGTGGACGGGGTGGCCAGCAGGTCGTAGCGGATCCGGCCGGGGGCGCGTTCGAGGGCGCGCAGCCGGGCGTCGTGAGCCGCCCGGGGGATCGTCCAGGGTTGCGGACGCACCGGATCGTCCTTGGAGAACGGGGGGTTGAGATCGACGGTCGTGCCGGGCGCGACGACGGCGTCCCGCCTCCCTGCCTCGGTGACGAACACCTCGCCGTCCCGGCAGGAGCCGAACCGGGCCAGGGTGCGCAGCTCGGCGCAGCTGCCGATGGCGACCGTGGCGATGGTGTCGGCGGACGGGGCGGAGCGGGGGTGCCCGGCGACGGGCAGCCGGCCGGCGGTCGCGCTGATCGTGCCGCGGGCCGCGGTCACCCCCGGTGTGCCGCGCAGCGCGGTGAGCGCCCGCTCGACCTGTGGCCAGTCCCGGGCGTTGGCCCACAGGGCGATCCGCGGCAGCTTGCCGGACTCGGCGTAGGCCCGCGCGTAACCGGCCTGCATACCGGTCAGCAGCATATGGACGGCGATGGCGCCGGCCACCGCGACGGTGATGCCGCTGACCGCGCGGGTCGCCGAGCCGCTGTTCAACTGCAGGCGGCGGACGGCGAGTTGCCAGGGGACCGGCCCGCCGCGCAGCCGTCCGACCACCGCGTCCACCAGCCAGGGCAGCAGCGCGGTGACGCCGAGCAGCAGCAGTGTCGCGCCGGCCGCGAGCCGGACGGTGTGGAACGGGGTGTCCTGCCACGGGCGGGCGCGGGCCAGCGGCACCAGCAGCAGGGTGCCCACGGCGGGCAGCGCCACCCGCCACCACAGCCGGCGGCGGACCGGTGGACGGCGGCGGACGACACCCAGCGGCTCGACGGTGACCCCGCGCTGCGCGAACAGCGTGACGGTCACCGCCGCCGCCGGTACGAGCACGGCGATCAGCGCCGTGGCGAGCGGGCCGGGGGCCACGTCCGACGGGAAGACATTGATGTCCCACAGCGTGATCACGGGGGCCAGCTGCCGGGCGCCCAGGAACAGCGCCCCGCCCGCCAGCAGCCCCAGCAGCGAGCCGAACAGCGCCTCCCCGGAGGCGATCCGGCGGGTCGTCCGGACGTCGGCGCCGACCAGCCGGAGCGCGGCCAGCCGGCGCTCCCGGCGCTCGTTGCCGAACCGTACGGAGGTACCGATGAAGACCAGCACCGGCGTCAGCAGCGCCACACACGTCGTGATCACCAGGACCATGGCGGGCGCCTGCAGCGGCATCGGGTCCCAGCTCCCGCCGAAGCGGTCGATGCGGTAGCCGTCGCGTGCGGTCCCGGTGGCGGCGGGCCGGGCGACGTAGGTGAGTTCGCGCGGGCCGCGCAGACCGTCGGCGCCGATGACACCGGCGATCCGGTAGTGCAGCCGGTCGCGCAGCAGCGCGCCCTCGGGGGACGCCAGCAGTTCCTTGAGGGCGGGGGAGACCAGCATCCGGCCGGGGCCGGGGAGCCGGCGGATGCCGGGCGGGACCGGCGGATGCGCGCCGTCCGGGCGCACCAGGCGGCCGCGGACCGGCGCACCGTGGTAGACGGTGTCGGCCGGGGCGTAGCGCAGGGTGTGGTCGCCGGGCGGGGGTTCATGGACCTGGCCCAGGTTCTCGCGGGCCTTCTCCCGGCCGTGCCAGCCGTCCATCAGGGTCGGTACGGACGCACCGAGCAGCAGGACGGCCACGCCCAGGGCGATGCCGACGGCCGTCAGCGCCGTACGGAGCCGGCCCTCGCGGCCGCCGTCGGCCGCGAACCGCATCCCCATCGCGAGATCGTGGGCCCAGGCACCGGGCCCGGTGCGGCGCGGGGGCGCGGGAGCGCGGCCGCCGCCGTGCCCGTCGCCGGGGCCGGCGGGCGAGCGCGGTGGGGTCATATCAGGCCCGCCTGCATGTCCTTCACCTTGCCGTCGCGGACCACGATCTCCCGGTCGGAGTAGGCGGCGACCCGGGCCTCGTGGGTGACCAGGACCACCGCGGCGTTGCTCTCCCGGGCGGCGTCGGTCAGCAGGGTCAAAACGAGTTCGCCGTTGAGCGAGTCCAGGGCGCCGGTGGGCTCGTCCGCGAAGATCACCCGCGGCCGGGTGGCGAGGGCGCGGGCGACCGCGATCCGCTGGCCCTGGCCGCCGGATATCTCGCCGGGCCGCCGGTCGTGCACGGACTCCACCTCCAGCCGCTCCAGCCAGTCGCGGGCCTGCCGCTCGGCCTCCTTGCGCTTGGTGCCGTTCAGCCGCAGCGGCAGTGCGACGTTCTCCAGCGCGGTCAACTCCGGTACCAGCTGGCCGAATTGGAAGACGAAGCCGAAGTCGGTACGGCGCAGGGCGCTGCGCCGGGCGTCGTTGAGGCCGGTCAGGGTGTGCGGGCCGTAGCGGACGGTGCCGGCGTCCGGGCGGACGATCCCCGCCAGGCAGTGCAGCAGGGTCGACTTGCCGGAGCCGGACGGGCCCATGACGGCGACGACTTCACCGGGGTGGACGGAGAACTCCACATCGTCCAGCGCCGGTGTGGCCCCGTAGGCCTTGCACAGCCCCTCCGCCGCGAGCAGCGAACCCTCCGGCGTCACCGGCGGACCGCTTCCGCCAGCTTGTCCAGCCGGGCGGCGGTCAGCTCCAGCCAGCGCAGATCGGCTTCGAGATGGAACAGCGCATGGTCGCAGATGAGCTGGTCGGCGAGGTCGCCGTGGCGCTTGCGCTCGGTCAGTCCGCGCATCAGCCGCAGATGCTCGGCGCGCTGGCCGTCCAGGAGTTCGGCGGCGTTCCGGTCGGTGAGCAGCGCCAGCACCACCTTGGTGTAGAGCGTCGACTGGAGGTACGGCTCGGGCTTCTCCGGGCGGGCCAGCCACTGGGCGACATCGGTGACCCCGGCGTCCGTGATGGCGTACCGCTTGCGCTCCGGTCCGGCACCGGGCTCCACGGCGTCCACCTCGACCAGGCCGTTCTTCAGCAGCCGGGACATCGTGGAGTAGACCTGGCCGTAGTGCAGCGGGCGGTCCTGGCCGAAGTGTGCGTCGAAGGCCCGCTTGAGGTCGTAGCCGTGACGGGGACCGGACTCCAGAAGGCCCAGCAGCGTATGACCGATTGACATGCCGGCCAGCTTACTCGTGGGTGTATCGGCGGTGTATACGCGTGCTGTATAGGGGTGCGATGCAAGGCTCGTCGGCCGCCGCCCGGTGCGTCAGCTGCCGCCCGGCTCCTTCGGCGGGCGGCCGCGCCGGGGCGGCGCCCCCGCGCCCTTCGGCAGCCGTCCAGCCTCCGCCAGTGCCTTGCGGAGCAGGAACTCGATCTGGGCGTTGGCGCTGCGCAGTTCGTCGCCCGCCCAGCGCGCCAGCGCGTCGTGGAGCAACGGGTCCAGCCGCAGCAGCACCTGCTTGCGCTGCTGCGGCCGTCGCGCGGGGGCCGGCCCGTTACCGGAGCCGGCCTCCTCGGGGCTGTCGGCACTCACTGGTAGAGGGAGCCCGTGTTCAGGACCGGCTGTGCGGCCCGGTCGCCGCACAGCACCACCATCAGATTGCTCACCATGGCCGCCTTCCGTTCCTCGTCCAGCTCGACGATGCCCTGCTCGCTGATCCGGTCCAGCGCCTGCTCGACCATGCCCACCGCACCCTCGACGATCTGCTGCCGGGCCGCGACCACCGCACCGGCCTGCTGCCGCTGGAGCATCGCGGAGGCGATCTCCGGGGCGTAGGCGAGGTGGCTGAAGCGGGACTCGATGATGCGCACACCGGCGGCCTGCACCCGGGCGGTCAGCTCCAGGGCGAGCTTCTCGGTGATCTCCTCGGCGTTGCCGCGCAGCGAGAGCGCGTCCTCGTCGTGCGCGTCATAGGGGTACTCGATCGCGATGTGCCGGACGGCCGCCTCGGTCTGGGTGGCGACGAACTCCAGGAAGTCGTCGACCTCGAAGAGCGCCTGGGCGGTGTCCTCGACCTGCCAGACCACGATCGAGGCCAGCTCGATCGGGTTGCCGTAGGCGTCGTTGACCTTCAGCACCGCGGTCTCGTGGTTGCGGACCCGGGTGGAGATCTTCCGGGCGGTGGTGAGCGGGTTGACCCAGCGCAGACCGTCGGTGCGGATGGTGCCGACGTAGCGCCCGAAGAGCTGGAGGACCCGGGCCTCGCCGGGCGCGACCATCTTCACGCCGGTCATGCAGAAGAACGAGCCGAGCAGCAGCGGAATGCCGGCGACGACCATCGGTACGCCGACGGCGCCGTGGCCGCCGTCGCCGAGTATCCCGCCGACGACCAGCAGGGCGATGCCCAGCCCCACGCCGAGCACGGTCAGCAGCAGGGCGACGCCGCCCGGGATGCTGTGCGCCGTGACCTCGCGGACCTGGGGCCCGGGCATCTGAGGGGCGTCGACGGCGAGGTCGCCGCCGGGGCCGCCGGTGCGGTCGGCCGGAGTCTGATCGGTCATGGGGTCCCCGTTTCTCCAGGTGCGGTACGTGATGTCCACCGCATTTGGTGATGTCGCTGGTCTAGCAAAGTGATAGCACTTTAACGGCTGCCGGGGTGCGGCGTCCAGAGGGTGTCCGGGGCGTTCGCGGTGACAAGGCCGCAGGTGAGGGGGTGGCGACGAGGAATACCCACTCCGCGGTTCCGTCGTGGCAGGTGCTGTTTGTCACGTCAGGAAAAGCCTTGATCGATGAGTATTTGTTGACAGATGCGGTGTTAGCTTCAACAGCTGAGTTAGCTGGGGGCGGAACGACTGGAGTTGTCGAAGCGATGGGCCGAGCGGAAGCGAGACGGGTGCGGCAGGGGAGCGCCCGCCGTGCCAAGCAGACGGAACGGAAGTCCGGCATACGCCGCTTCTTCACCTGGAAGAAGCTCCTCGGAGCCTTCCTCGGGGTGTGCCTCCTGGGCATCCTCGGATTCATCGGTCTGTATCTGTACGTCGACATCCCCAAGGGCAACAGCGCTGCCAAGCTGCAGAGCAATGTCTACAAGTACTCCGACGGCAAGGTCATGGCGCGGGTCGGCGACGTCAACCGCGAGACCGTCCCGCTCAAGCGCATACCCAAGGACGTCCAGCGCACCTTCGTCGCCGCGGAGAACAAGTCCTTCTACGACGACTCCGGCGTCGACCTGAAGGGCACCCTGCGCGGAGTCCTCAACACCCTGCGGGGCCAGGGCAAGCAGGGTGGCTCGACGATCACCCAGCAGTACGTCAAGAACTACTACCTGAGCCAGGAGCAGACGGTTTCCCGCAAGCTCCAGGAGATCGTCATCTCGCTCAAGGTGGACAACAAGTACGACAAGGACACCATCCTTGCCGGCTACATCAACACCAGCTACTACGGCCGCGGCGCCTACGGCATCCAGGCCGCCGCCCAGGCCTACTACCGCAAGGACGTCGAGAAGCTCACCGTCTCGGAAGGCGCCTACCTCGCGTCGCTCCTCCAGGCGCCGAGTCAGTACGACTGGTCCAGCGCGACCCCGGCCGGCCAGAAGCGGGTCAAGGAGCGCTGGGCGTACACCCTCGACAACATGGTCGGGATGAAGTGGCTCTCCGCGGCCGACCGCGCCAAGCAGACCTTCGTCAAGCCCAAGCCCCCGAAGCCGCTGCCCGGCCTGAGCGGCCAGACCAGCTACCTGGTCAAGCAGGCCAAGGACGAGCTCTTCGCCCAGGGCGTCGACGAGTCCGAATTCGAGGCCGGCGGCTGGACCGTCACCCTCGGCATCGACAAGAAGAAGCAGCAGGCGCTGGAGGAGTCCGTCAAGCGCAAGCTGACCGACGACCTCGACCCCAAGAAGCGCAAGGTCGACGCGGACGCCCAGCTCGGTGCCACCTCGGTGGACCCCAAGACCGGGCACATCGTGGCGCTGTACGGCGGCGCGGGCTACCCCAAGCACTTCACGAACAACGCCACGCGCTCCGACTACCAGCCCGCCTCGACCTTCAAGCCGCTGATCCTGGCGTCGGCGATGGAGAACAACGCGGTCACCCTGGACGGCGTTCCGATCACCCCGAACACGATCTACGACGGCCGTAACCGCCGCCCGGTCGTCGGCGGGGACATCGCCTTCGCACCGCCCAACGAGGACGAGCACACGTACGGGAAGATCAGCGTCCAGACGGCGACCAACAACTCCGTCAACGCGGTCTTCGCGCAGATGGGCGCGGACGTCGGCCTGGAGGAGATCAAGAAGACCGCGGTCAGCCTGGGCATGGACGGCTCCAAGATCGACGCCAAGCCCGCGATGACCCTGGGCACCATGGGCGCCAGCCCGCTCCAGATGGCCGGGGCCTACGCCACGCTCGACAACCACGGCAAGAAGGTCACCCCGACGCTGGTCAAGAAGGCGGTGCGCCCCGTCAACGGAGTCGAGACCTCGGTCCCGCTCAAGGACCCGATCGGCGACCAGGTGCTCAGCCGCCGGACCGCCGACACCCTCACCTCGGTCCTGACCGGTGTGGTCAACGACGGCACCGCCACGGAGTCCGTGAAGAACACCGCGTACGAGGCGGCCGGCAAGACCGGTACCTCCGACGACAACAAGTCGGCGTGGTTCGTCGGTTACACGCCCAAGCTGGTCACCGCGGTCGGCATGTTCGGTGAGTCCCCCAAGGGCGGCACCCAGGTCACCCTGAAGGGCACCGGTGGCGGCGGCCGCGTCAACGGCGGCGGCTACCCGGCGCGGGTCTGGGCCGACTACACCGCGTCGGCTCTGGGCGGCAACACGGGCGCGGAGTTCGACCTCGAGACCGACCTCGGTGCCGGTGTGCCGCCGACGCCCACCCCGACGCCGAGCGCGACCCCGTCGACGTCCCCGACACCGTCCGAGACGCCGAGCAAGAGCCCCTCGCGGACGCCGTCGAGCCCGAGCGGACGCCCGACGAACAGCGAGAGCGGCAAGCCGTCGGACCCGGCCACCCCGTCCGACCCCGGCAGCTCCAGCCCGCCGGCCGGCGGCGTGGACGGCGGGGACACCGGCGGAAAGCCGACGGGCGGGAACCTCGATGGCGGCGGCAGCGGCAGAGACAGTCTGTCCAGCTTCAACTGACGCCGCTCCCGGCACCGCACACCGCGGCCCCCGCCTCTCGAAGGCGGGGGCCGCGGTGTGCGTGTGGGGGAGGAGGCGGCGCGGGCCTCAGCCCCCGTTCACCTTGTGGGCGATCCGGTCGCCCACGTTCTTGTCGATGTTGCGCCAGTACTGCAGCGCGCGGTCCATGACCGGACGGCTGACGCCGTTGAGGAGATGACCGGCGACATTGCTCACCAGCCGGTCGCGGGCCGCGTCGTCGAGGACCTGGCGGACCATCGTGCCCGGCTGGCCGAAGTCGTCGTCGTCCCGGTGCAGGGTGTAGGCCTCGCGGACCATGTCACCGCCGGTCTCCCAGCCCGCGGGCTCCCCGTAGCGCAGGGTGTCCGCCTCCGGTCCGCCGTAGCTGTTCGGGGCGTACGGGCGGGCCGCGCGGGACGGCTCGTACCGCATCGGGCCGTCCTTGGCGTACGAGTGGACCGGCACATGCGGCCGGTTGGGCGGCAGCTGGGCGTAGTTGGGGCCGATGCGGTACCGGTGGGTGTCCGCGTACGAGAACAGCCGGCCCAGCAGCATCTTGTCCGGCGAGGGGCCGACTCCGGGCACCATGTTGGACGGCTCGAACGCCGCCTGCTCGATGTGGATGAAGTAGTCCTCGGGGTTCCGGTTGAGCGTCATCCGCCCGACCTCGATCAGCGGGTAGTCGCCGTGCGGCCACACCTTGGTCAGGTCGAACGGGTTGAAGCGGTAGTCCGGGGCGTCCGCGAACGGCATGACCTGCACATACAGCGTCCACGACGGGGCGTTTCCGGCGTCGATGGCCTCGAAGAGATCACGCCGGTGGTAGTCGCCGTCCTCGCCGGCGATCCGGTCCGCGTCCTCCTGGGTGAGGAAGTCGATGCCCTGGTCGGTCTTGAAGTGGTACTTGATCCAGAACCTCTCGCCGCCGGCATTGACCCACATGTAGGTGTGCGAGCCGTAGCCGTTCATGTGGCGGTAGGTCTTGGGGATACCGCGGTCGCCCATCAGCCAGGTCACCTGGTGGGCCGACTCCGGCGAGAGCGTCCAGAAATCCCACTGCATGTCGTTGTCGCGCATCCCGTTGTCCGGGCGGCGCTTCTGCGAGCGGATGAAGTCCTGGAACTTGATCGTGTCCCGGACGAAGAAGACCGGGGTGTTGTTCCCCACCAGGTCGTAATTGCCGTCCTCGGTGTAGAACTTCAGCGCGAAGCCGCGCGGGTCGCGCCAGGTGTCGGGGGAGCCCTGCTCACCCGCGACGGTCGAGAAGCGGGCCAGCATCTCGGTGGTCTTACCGGGCTGGAACAGGTCCGCCTTGGTGAACTGGCTGACGTCATTGGTGACCTGGAAGAAGCCGTACGCGCCGGCGCCCTTGGCGTGCACCACCCGCTCGGGGACCCGCTCCCGGTTGAACTGGGCCATCTTCTCGATGAGGTAGTGATCCTGGAGCAGGATGGGGCCGTCCGGGCTCACAGTGAGGGAGTGCTCGTCGCTCTCCACCGGAACGCCGGCGTTGTTCGTGGTGCGCGGGACATGGTGCGTGCTGGTCATGGAGGAGTGCCTCCTGAATCGACGACGGGGAGCGAGGGCGGTCCGTCCCGTATTGGGGCAGTCGATCCCTTACGCCCACCAAAGCAGTCAACTCCTCCGACGGCATGTCGGCAAGAGTTGGACCCCGTCCGGTCTCAGACGGGGTCCAACATGTGGGACGGCGGCCGGATGCCCGGCGGACCTCAGCGGCGCTGCGCCCCCGGCGGCATCGACAGCTCGAACCAGACGACCTTTCCCATGCTCAGGCGGGTCGCGCCCCAGCGTCGCGCCATCCGGTTCACGAGGTAGAGCCCCCGCCCGCCCTCGTCCGACGGCCGGGCCTGGCGCAGCCGCGGCAGCTGCGGAACGTCGTCGCCGACCTCGCAGCGCAGTACGTCCGTTCGCAGCAACCGCAGCGTGATCGGCCGCTCCGCATACCGCACGGCATTCGTCACCACCTCGCTGACCAGCAGCTCCAGCTGGTCGGTCAGCTCCTCCAGACCCCAGCGCGCCAGCGCCCGCCGGGCCAGCCGCCGGGCCTGGCCCGCGGTCTGCGCCTTCGGGTCCAGATACCAGTACGCGACATCGCTCGGCGCGATCCCGTCGAACCGGGCCGCCAGCAGCGCGATGTCGTCATCGCGGTCGCCGGGGCCGAGCATGTCCAGCACCTCGTCGCACATCGGCTCCAGCGGCGGCGGATTGGGACCCGTCAGCCGGGCCGTCTCCGCCAGCCGCTCCCGCAGCTGCTCGATCCCGGTCCACACGTCCCGGATACGCGACTCGACCAGACCGTCGGTGTACAGGACGAGCGTGGCGCCCGCCGGGGCGTCCAGCTCCACCGCCTCGAAGTCCACCCCGCCGACACCGATCGGCGCGCCCGACGGCACCCGCAGCACCTCGGCGCGCCCGCCGCGGTGCAGCATCACCGGCGGCGGATGCCCCGCGTTGGCGATGGTGATCCGGTGCGCCACCGGGTCGTAGACCGCGTACATGCAGGTCGCCATGCGGTCCGTACCGAGCCGCTGGGCCTGCTCGTCGAGGTGGTGCAGCACCTCCTGCGGCGGCAGATCCAGACCGGCCAGCGTCTGGGCCGTGGTCCGCAGCTGGCCCATGATCGCGGCCGAGGTCATCGAGTGCCCCATGACATCGCCGACCACCAGCGCCACCCGGCTGCCCGGCAGCGGGATCGCGTCGTACCAGTCACCGCCCACCCGGGCCGTCTCGGCGGCCGGCAGATAGCGGCTGGCCAGCCGGACGCCGGTCGGCTGCGGCAGCGAGTCCGGCAGCATCGTGCGCTGGAGCGCGTCGGCGATGTACGCCTCGCGGCCGTAGAGCACCGCCTTGTCCACACCCAGCGCGGTGTGCGTCGCCAGCTGCGCCGCCACCAGCAGATCGTCCGGCTCGAACGCCGGCCGGTCCGGGCGGCGCAGGAACACCGCCGCACCGATCACCCGGCGGCGGCCCCGCAGCGGCGCCAGGATCACCCGGTGGCCGCCCGGCAGCCGCGGATCGGGCCCCAGCAGCTCGGGCAGCGCCGTCCGTGCCGCCTGCGCCTCGCCGAACAGCGGCCGGACGCCCCGCAGCACCTCGGCCAGCGGACCGCCGGGCTCCACCTCGGCCAGCTCGGCCGCGCTGCCGCCCATTGCCGGGCCCAGATCGGGCTGCGCGGGCAGCACCGGCAGCCGGGCGCCATTGGTGTCCGGCTCCTCCGGAATCCGGTCGGTACGGCGCAGCCGCAGCACCACCGGGCCGGTCGGCCGCTCGTCGCCCACCGGCAGCGGGTCCCGCAGATAGACCAGGATCGCGTCGGCGAACGTCGGCACCGTCGCCCGGCACAGCCCCAGCACGATCTCGTCGAGGTCGATGCCCCGGGCGATCCGCCGGGTCGCCGCCCCGATGAAGCGCAGCCGGTCCCCGCCGGCCTGCCGGGCCGCGGCCACCTCGACACTCTCGCCCGGGTGCGCAGAGCGGGCCGGCGGTGTGGGCAGCGGGGCCGGCGGCGGACCGGCCGGCGCGGGCACCTGCGCCCCGGCGGCCTCCCCGGCCGCCGGCCGCGACACCTCGCCGTGCGGCGCACCGGAGGCCGTGGACCGGCCGCCGTGCGGCGCCTGCTCCGGCACCGTCCCGCCCGGCTCCTCGCCGCGCGCCCGCGGGCGCCCGACACCGTTATCGCCGGGCCGCGGGCGCTGCCCGTGATACGGCTCCTCACCCGGCTCGGGCGCCCCGGCGCGGCCCACCGCGCCCTGCGCCACCCGCCGTCCGGCACGGGCCGTCTCCCGGCCCGCCCCGTCCGGCCGTCCGCTCGCCGGCATGGACACCTCCCCGTACGAGTCGCCGTACGCCTCCCCATACGGGACCGAGGCATTGCGTCCGGCGGCCTGGCCGCCGCGGTGTGCGGCGGAGTGATCGGTGGCGCGCCCGCCGGAGTGCCCGGCGGCGGCGCGGTCCGCGTCCGCCGACGGGTCCCGCCGCGCCGCGCCGTGGTCCGCGGGCGGCTCGCCGTCGTCGAGGCCGGACGGCGAGCCCGCCGAGGCCGTGACCGGGACGCCGGTGAAACCTATGTCGTCCCCGCCGCGCACCGCGAAGCCGGTGCCGGGCACCGGTACGCACCCGGCCGTGCCGGGCTGCTGCAGCGCGCTGCGCGGGTCGGGGACCGCGCCCAGCGGCGCCGTCCCGGCCGGCCCCCGGGCAGGGGACAGCGAGGACGCGGCGGTCGGGGCCGACTGCCGCGATTCGTGGGAGGTGGGGTGCTCCGTCACGCGTGGGATTCCATCCGTCCGGGGCTGCGCGCCCGACGCGCCGCGTTGCGGGCGTGCCGACCGTGCGGCCGCGCCCGACGCGCTGCGTCTCAAGCGCGTCGCAGGTGCAGAAAGAGCTGGATCTCGGGTGGTACGTCCGTACTTGACGGGGCGTATGCGTAGGCATCCTCCCCGACGACGTCGAAGCCCGCGTCATGCACGACCCGGCGCAGATCGTCCCGCAGGTAACCCGATACCCGGACCGAGTTGCCCAGGAACGGAATCGTGAAGTCGTCCACATCCGCCTCGACCATCGACAGGGCGAGCAGCCCCTCAGGACGTAGGAGATCATGCAGCATGCCCAGTGCGTAAGGGATTTCGGCACGGGGCAGCATCAGCAGGGAGAAAAAAGCGGCAATACCGTCGAAGGAGCCGGGGCCGCCGAGCCGGCCGCCGCGCAGATCGGCGATGTCCAGCCGGTGGAAGTCGGCGCCGGGGACGTGCTGCCGGGCCAGTTTGATCATCGAGGGGGAGAGATCGACACCCACGACGCGATGCCCGGCGTCCGCGAGCTGGCGGGCGCTCGGCAGGCCCGTACCGCATCCGAGGTCCAGGATGCGCGAGCCGGCGGGCAGGGTGTCGGCGAGCCAGGCGCCCGAGGCGAGCTGGCCCTCCTTGTGCGGGAAGGCGTCGTCATACCGGTTGCCGATCGCGTCGAACGCCTCGGCCTGGCCGGCCCGGTCCAGTGCTAACCGGTTCAGCCCCTCATATCCGTCGTAGCTAGTCGCACTCACGACCTCGCCCCTCCTGCGACCGCGGTCAAGTTCGTTTTCCAGTTCTGGAGTTGCGCCTGTGCAGTCTTGCGGAGGACGATCCTACGTTTGAAGGCCCGGGGCGCAGCAAGGGGGCTCGGCCCCGTCTCCCGCCCTGCGGGATACAGCTTTGCCCATAGGCGCACCTTTCCACGGTTCGCCCCCTTCACTCACGTCGTTTCACTTCACTCCCTCACGCCTGCAAACGCTCCGGTGCGCGGTCCCAGTCCTCCGGGAGCCGGGGAACACCCCAGGCCGGGTCGGGCCGCCAGTCCTCCCAGGCGTCGGCGAACGGTGCGCGCCAGGCCGAGATCTGTGCGATCGCGGCCCGGCCCGCGGATCTGACCTCGGCCGCCTGTGCGTCCGTCATCAGCCCGTCCCGCTGCGCCTGGGCGAACTCGTCCTCGTCCCGCCACTCCCAGTGCCGGTCCGGATAGACACAGATGTCGAGAAAGTGATCCTCGGAGTCAATGCCGCCCGCCCAACGGCGGCGCGGCTCCTCCAGATTGACGTACCAGTTCTTGAACTGCCAGCCGCGCTCCCAGAACAGCCACACCGACCACGGGTCGCCGGGCCGGGCCAGCTTCAGCACCCCGGTGCCGAACCACTGGTCACGGGCGGTCCGGCGGGGTTTGGTGTAGCGCGTGGACAGCGGCTCGCGGTGCACCGGGGTGCCGTCGGCGAGCACCGGCTTGACCACCGCGGTGCCCGGCGCCATCCATACGGCCAGCAGGTCAGCGGTGTCCTGGACCACGGTCATCGGCCGGCAGATGTGGAACCGCCCGGGGTCGGCGTTGTCGCGATAGCGCCAGAGGATGTGTTCCCCCGGCGCCCAGCGCGCCCGGTCCGCCGCCCGCCGCGCCGCGGGCGTCCTGCGCCCGCCGGCCGTCTCGCCTTCCCTCGTGTCCACTGTGTCCGCTGTCATGCGCAGATCTTAGTGGCGCCACATGACGCGCGCCGTGACCTGAGCCGCACCGGGTGTGACGAACGGGGTATCCTGCGCCGCCCCGTTGTTACGGACGCGTCATGCGCAGGACATCCAGCGCCTCGTCCAACTGCGCCTCGGTCAGCAGCCCCCGCTCGACATAGCCGCCCTCCAGGACCACCTCGCGAATGGTCTTCCGCTCCGCGAGGGACTTCTTGGCGACCTTCGCGGCCTCCTCGTACCCGAGGTACTTGTTCAGCGGGGTGACGACCGACGGCGACGACTCGGCGTACTCCCGGGCCCGCGCCACGTTCGCGGTGATCCCGTCGACCGTACGGTCCGCCAGCAGCCGCGACACATTGGCCAGCAGCCGCACCGACTCCAGCACGTTCTTCGCGATCACCGGAAGCATCACATTCAGCTCGAAGTTGCCGGCCGCCCCGGCCGCCGCCACCGTCGCGTCATTACCGGTGACCTGCGCCGCCACCATCAGCACCGCCTCCGGGATCACCGGGTTGACCTTCCCCGGCATGATCGACGAACCCGGCTGGAGATCCGGCAGCGCGATCTCGGCGAGCCCGGTCCGCGGTCCCGAGGCCATCCACCGCAGATCGTTGGCGATCTTCGTCAGCCCGACCCCGATCGTCCGCAGCTGCCCGCTGGTCTCGACGACCGCGTCCCGCGCCCCCTGCGCCTCGAAGTGATTCCGTGCCTCGGTCAGCGGCAGCCCCGTCGCCCGCGCCACCTCCGCGATCACCGCGGCCGAGAACCCGGGCGGGGTGTTGATGCCGGTCCCCACCGCCGTGCCGCCCAGCGGGAGTTCCGCCAGCCGCGGCAGCGAGGCCCGCAGCCGCTCGACGCCGTAGCGCACCTGGGCGGCATAGCCGCCGAACTCCTGGCCCAGTGTCACCGGCGTCGCGTCCATCAGATGCGTCCGCCCCGACTTCACGACCTCGGCGAACTCCTCGGCCTTCCGCTCCAGGCTCTCCGCCAGCTGCTCCAGCGCCGGGATCAGCTCGTCGAGCACCGCCGAGGTCGCCGCGATGTGGATCGACGACGGGAAGACGTCGTTGGACGACTGGCTCGCGTTGACGTGGTCGTTCGGATGCACCTCGCGCCCCAGCCGCTCACTCGCCAGCGTCGCGATGACCTCATTGGTGTTCATGTTCGACGACGTCCCGGACCCGGTCTGGAACACATCGATGGGGAAGTGCTCGTCCCACCGCCCCTCGGCGACCTCGGCCGCCGCCTCCTGGACGGCCGTCGCGATCTCCTTGTCCAGCACCCCCAGCTCGCCGTTGACCAGGGCGGCCGCCCCCTTGATGCGGGCCAGCGCCGCGATGTGCGCCCGCTCCAGCCGCTGCCCGGAAACCGGGAAGTTCGCCACCGCCCGCTGCGTCTGCGCCCGCCATTTCGCGTGCGCGGGCACCCGCACCTCGCCCATGGAGTCGTGCTCGGTCCGGAAGCCACCGGAGTCGTTGTCGCCGGATTCGCTGAAGTCACCGTTTTCGCTCATGACTCTCTCAGTACCCGCGGCCGCCGATCTGTTCCCGGATACGGAAGTCCGCTCACCCGACGGCGCACGCACGAGGGCCCGGCTCCGAGGAGCCGGGCCCTGGCACATCATCGCGGTGACGTCACCGCGCGCACTGCCTCTCCAACTCCCTCTTGTACGCATCGGCGGCGCTGAGCTCGCCGTTCGCCTTCGCCTTGTACTGGGCGACCTTGTCCCGGTCCGGGTAGGCCTTTTTGGCGAGCGCCTGGTACTTGTCGGCCGCGATCATGTGCTGCCTGATGGCCTTCTGGATGGCGTCGCACTTGGCGCTGCTCGCCGCCGTGGCACCCACCGGAGCGGCACTGGCCGGCGTGACTCCGGCGAAGGCGATACCGGCAACCGCCACGGATGTGACGGCAACCGCCAGCGAACGGCCCATTTTGCGCATGGTTCATGTCCCCCATGTGGTCGAGAAATGAGTGAGGTGACACAGGTCAGGTGTCACTCGAACAGTGTAGTGATCACCGTCGTGGCAGGTCTTCGGATTCCGCCTGCCATGGCGCCGTGTCGACGAGGACCGGCGTCCCCGGCCGGTGAACGGCGGCCGCTCCCGACACCTGAGCCGGAGCAACCTCCGCCCCGAGCCCCCTTCTTGAGCGACTGCTCAAAACGCCTTACGCTGTGTTTGAGCAGTCGCTCAAAACGTCTGGGACGGGGGAGCCGCATGGGGCTGCTGTGGAGATACACATCCGCGCCGGGCTCGACGAGGTCTGGGACCGCAGCCAGTTGCCGGACCGGCATCAAAGGTGGGACCTGAGGTTCAGTGAGATCGACTATCTGCCCTGCGCGCCGGGGGAGCCGCAGCACTTCCGCTACGCCACCCGCGTCCTGCCGTTGCTCACGGTCGACGGAACCGGCGTCTCGGCCGGTGAGCGCAACCGGCCCGACGGCACCCGGACTTCCGCCCTCCGCTTCTCCTCCGCACACCCGCTGTCGCTCATCCGGGAGGGCCGCGGGTACTGGCGGTACGTCCCGGACGGCGACGCGCTGCGGTTCCTCACCGGATACGACTACCGGCCGCGCTGGGGCCGCTTCGGCCGGGCCGTCGACCGGTTCCTCTTCCGGCCGCTGATGGGCTGGGCCACCGCCTGGTCCTTCGACCGGCTGCGGCTGTGGTGCGAGCGCGGGATCACCCCGGAGCGGTCGCTGTGCTGCGCCCTCGCCGAGCTGTTCGTCCGTACGGCCGCCGTTCTCGGCACCGCGGCCGTGGTCCCCGTCGTCGCCCCGGCGGCGGTGGCCGTCGTCGCCGTACTCGCCGTGACGGCCGCCGCGTTGCTGCTGCCGCCCACGCCGATCACCCCCGCGGCCCGCCGCTGCCTGCGCCGCCCGCCGGAGCGGGCCGCCGGACGCGGCGGGAACTCCGGCGCCCCGACCGCCCTCCTCGCCACCCTGGAGCCGTCATGACCTCGATATTCCAACGCGCCCTGGGCGCCGACTTCGACCGGCTGCACCCGCAGATCCGGCGGCGCTTCTCCATCGGGACCGACAGCGGTGAGGCCTGCGTCGGCCGGGGCACCATGGACCGGATCTGGCACGGCCGCAGCTTCGTCCGGCCGTTCCTGGCCCTCGGCGGCAGCCGCAACATCCTCGTCCCGCAGACCGGCCGGAACATCCCCTTCGTCATCGAGAATGTCCCGTACACCGACTCCTTCGGCCGCGAAACCGTCACCTTCGTCCGGACTTTCGCCTTCCCGGGCCGCCCCCGGCGCTTCGACGCCACGATGGTCTTCAGCGCCGAGCGCGGCTGCGTCGTCGACTACCTCGGCACCCACCAGCACCTCGCCACCGACCTGCACTTCTCGGTGGACGGCAGCGGCGCGCTGGTCATCCGCTCCGGCGAGCACCGCTTCCGGGAGGGGCCGGTCGACGTCCGGGTGCCGGACCTGATCGGCGGCGACGCCGTGGTGCGCGAGTCGTACGACGAGGAGGCCGGGCGCTTCCGCATCCAGGTGCGGGTCGGCAACCGGAGGTTCGGCCCGCTCTTCGGCTACGAGGGGTCCTTCACCGCCGAGTTCGTGGACGTCACCGAGCACGGGGTACGCGCCGGACTGCGGCCGCTGCGCGAGGAGGCCCGGACATGACCGCCGACACCCGTACGAAACTGCTCGCCGGCGCGCTGCGGACGGTCACCGAACAGGGCATCGCCAAGACCTCGGCCCGCAGCATCGCCGCCGCCGCGGGGGTCAACCAGGCCTTGGTCTTCTACCACTTCGGCAGCGTCGACGAACTCCTCGCGGCCGCCTGCCGGTACGGCGCCGAGCAGCGCGTCGCCCGCTACCGCGAACGCCTCGCCCGGGTCGGCACCCTCACCGAACTCCTGGAACTGGGCCGGGAGCTGCACGCCGAGGAGCGGGCTGGCGGCCATGTCGCCGTCCTCGCCCAGCTCCTGGCCGGCGCCCAGACCCAGCCCCGCCTCGCCCCCGCGACCGCCGCCGGACTCGCCCTCTGGATCGAGGAGATCGAACAGGTACTGGCGCGCGTGCTCGCCGACACCCCGATCGCCGCCTTCGTGGACGTCCCCGGCCTCTCCCGTGCCCTCGCCGCGAGCTTCGTCGGCCTGGAACTCTACGAGGGCGTCGACCCGGAGGGAGCCCTGGCCGCCCTGGACGCCCTGGAGCAACTGTCCGGGCTGCTCGGCGTCCTGGAAGACCTCGGGCCTGTCGCCCAGCGCGCGGTCCGGGCCCGGCTCCGGCGGGGTGGGGGGCGGCGGAATCGGACGTGACGGCCGGGGGCGTGCCGCCAGGGGCGCCCGGGTACGGCAAGAGCCCCCGGCGAGACGCCGGGGGCTCTGCGAAATCCTGCGGACGCGTCAGCTGCCCGGCCGCTGACGCCTTTGGCGGCAGCGGCACCAACCCGATTAAGGGAATCACCGGCCAGGGTGTGACGACCACTCTCGGCGCTGGAAAGCTCCCTTCCTTCGATGACCTGGCGGACGCGATTACGCGCGTCCGGATGGCCAATGGAAAGCCGTCGGTTGTGTACGTCTCGCCGGACGTTGAGGCCGCGCTCATGAAGGAGAAGGCGAGCACTGCGGGCACCTATCAGGCCGGTGCGCCGACTGGAACGCCGCTCACGACCGTTTGGGGCCTCCCGCTACTGGTGTCCGCGAACGTTGGCGCTAAGACGGCGATCGTCTGCGACGCGTCCCGCGTATTCTTCGGAATCCGCAGCCAGGCGTACATCAACGCTTCCGAGGATTTTCGATTCGACCGCGACCAGGTTACCTACCGAATTGTGGTGCGTGTGGCCGGCGCGTCCGTTGCCGAGGCTTCGAGCGTTCAGGTTGTCAAGGTTAGTTAGCCCGTAGAAGGGCCGTCCGGAGATAACCCGGGCGGCCCTTTGGCATTGGAGATCCACTGTGAAGTTTTTGATTCGCGCTCTGCGCAAGCGAACGAGGATGGCAGTTGGCCAGATCGAGGGTTGGTTGTGAGCTTCTTCAGCAGAATGACCGGCCGCTACTCCCAACCGCTTTCCCTATTCGGGAACGGCCGAGATGATGCCCTTTCGGGGCTGCGCCCCCGAACCTTCTCGGGGCGTTCCGTCACTCGGGAAAGCTCACTTCAACTCGTCGCCGTCTATGCGTGCCAGTCGCTAATAGCCGACGGGATCAGCATGCTTCCAGTTGACCATCTGACGAAGGCCAACGGAATACGGAAGAAGCTGGAAGACCGGAAGTCCCCGGCCTGGATTCACCAGCCCAACCCGCATCAGACCACTTACGAGTTTTGGCACCGTGTTGTCACGTCGCTTCTCTCCGATGGTAATGCGTTCATTGCAACCGACCGAGATGACCCAGGTAACGTCACGGCTCTTTACTGCCTGCATCCGCAGGATGTGGATATTGTTGACGGCCCTGTGGGCTCGAAGGCTTTTCGGGTTGGTGGTGAGGAACGGCTCTTCGACGTATCGCAGATCCTCCACATTCCGGCGTTCGCCGTTCCGGGGAAGTCTCGCGGCCTTTCCCCGCTTGAGGTAGCGCGGGAAGCTATCGGCCTCGGCCTCACGGCCCAAGAGTTTGGTACGAGGTTCTTCGAGCAGGGAACCACGATGACGGGTGTAATCGAGCACCCCGGTACGCCTCGGCCGGATGAAGCGAAGATGCTCCGCCACATGTTCCGCAAGACGCACGCGGGCGTGAAGAAGTCTCACAGCGTGGGAGTTCTGACGGGTGGCGCGAGTTTCAAGCCCATCACCATTGCGCCCGAGCAGGCGCAATTCTTGGAGACCCGTCGTTTCCAGAAGTCCGAGATCGCTCTTCTCTACCGCATTCCTGCATACCTGGTTGATTCCTCGGTCACGTCGACTTGGGGCACTGGTATCGAGGAACAGAACAAGTTCTTCGTAGACCAAACGCTGATGCCGTGGATCGTGCGCGTAGAGCAGGCCGTTTCGACGTTCCTGCTGCCAGCCGGCGAGTTCATTCGGTTCAATGTCGACGCTCGCTTGAGAGCGAAAACGAAGGACCGGTATGAGGCTTACTCGGTAGCGATCAACAACGGCTTCATGTCCCGCGATGAAGTCCGCGCCTTGGAAGATCTTCCGCCGCTCCCGAACGGCCAAGGAGCCGTATTCATCCAGCCGTTGAACATGGGGAAGCTCGGCGAGCAGTCGGCCGCATAGGAGAATGCCCCGCCCATCTGTCACGGGGGGAGACAGACGGACGGGGCGGCTCTCAATGCTCGCGCGGCCTTACGGGGCCGCGTGTGGCCGCTTGACGCCACCACCACAGCCCCCGGCAACTGGGAAGCGAGAGACCGAAGAACTCCCCGCACCGGGCACACCAGGGAACGCCGCTCACGGGGTCCGTGAGGCAATCGGTAGAGCAGCGGGGGCACTTCGGCACGGGACCTACTCTCAGGTGCTCAGGTCGTATTCACCTGCCTTCACAGCGGCCGTGAGGTCGGTCCACTGCGTGGCCGTCATGGTGACGATAGTGTCCGGCCGCTCGCTGTCGCGCAAGGCGACCACGCCCGGCACGTTCAGCGCGACCTCGGGGCAGTTGCCCACCTTCTTGTCGCGGCATGCGGCCGTCTTGACGAACGCGAATTCGGGGACTCCGCTCATGGTGCTTGATCCCTTCGACGTACTGCGGGGATACGGTCCCCGCGCCGTCCTGCAACCCGCCCCGGCCCCCTCGACCTGTCCAGGGTTTCCGCCAACCGGGGCGGGAGTTCATAGGTTGTGCGTCGCGGCAAGCGTGATGATCAGTCCGCAAGAGGCGGCTACCAGCAAGACGAAACACAGCCAGAAAATGCGGCCGAGGAATCGCTTCACCATTTGATCGGCTCCAGAGTTCCGCCCGAGCACTGAGGGCATGGAACCTTGTACGTGAATGCGCAGGTGTCGCACCCCGCGAATCCGCAGCAGTCCGGGCACCAAATGCGCTTGTGGTCCGTGCAAACACCGCAGTAGGTCAGAAGGACGGCCTGCGGCCTGTCCGCAGCCTGCGGGGCGCTCCTACGTCGAATGGCCTTGCCTGCTCGCTTTTGAGGCGCCTTGGTGGCGGTCATGCGTGTTTCCGGTCGGTGGCCCTCCGGTGCGGGCAATTTCGCAACTCGACGTTGCAATCCGCCGCCGCTGAAAAGTTCCCTCTAGCCTCGGCCTCTGCGCGCTGCTTGGCCAGCGCGGCACAAACCGCGCATCCTTCGGTTGGCTTCGGAGTGCTGGGAAGGAGCGACAGATGGACAGGCGGTGTCGTCATCGTGTTGCCGCTCATTGCTATGGGCCTCCCCGGCTCGGCTGCTCGGTGGCAAGCAATGATGCCGGGAAGCGTGCAGCGATAGACGCTCTATTAGCGTTGTCGGGTAAAGTTCATGGACCACTCGGCCAAGAGCTCCCGGCAGTCATCGCCAAAGATTGCGAACCGCTCGTACGCCTCAAAATCCCTGAGGTACGCCGTGACGTCTCTGTGGTCGCGCAAAATCAATGCCCCCGTGCCGGTTTCCACAGTGGCTAGCCGGCGGTCGTAGACCGTGAATGTGTTCAGTGGCCTTTCCTGGATGTGTCCACCCAAGGGGATCACGCCTAGCTGCACATTCGGAATACGGGAGACGGACGCGAGTCTGTCGAGCTGCATAGCCATAGCCATCGGGGGGAGTAGCGGCCACCTCACCGCCTGCTCGGTGAGAATGAACGTGAACGACTTCGAGGAGTCATAAAGCACCTGCTGTCGTTCTAGCTTCTTAGTAATGGTCTTCGACTGGTCGCCGGGAACGTCGGCAATGCTGGCGCGCACATAATCAGGCGTGGCTAGCAGTCCGGTAATCATCGACAGCAGGAAGAATCGGAACTCTGTCGAGACTGATTCGAGCGTCGCCAACTCGTTCTGTTTCTTTTCCAAACCCCTACGGCGAGAGGACCAGTGGTCTTGCCATTCCGTGTTGGCTGTTCTTGCTACCGCCAAAATTTCGGAAGCGACGGGGCCGTCGGTTCCGAGTGCTTCAATAATCACTTCGACGTCGACAAGAGAGGGCGTGAGCTTGCCGCCCTCGATATTGCTTACCTTGGTTTGAGACATGTTGCAGCGGCGAGCGAGCCAGGTTTGTGTTTTCCCGGCTCGCTTGCGCTGGCTTCTCAAGGCTTCCGCTAGGCCAGACCTGGATTGACCTAGGCTTTCGGGCTCAAACGTCAATGCCCTTCACATACTCCTCAAGGGGCACCGACTCAGCTACCGCGATGCGCTGGTATTCGATGAACCGGGCTACATCCCCTTCGTAGACTTCGCGGTTTATTTGCTGCCCGTCCGGGCGGTAGTTCATCAGCACCACTTCGGCACGGTCGAACATCCAGAAGTCTTGAACGCCAGCCAGCGGATTATCTCGGTCGGTCACATCGAGAATGCGGATCTGCTCACCCGCTAGCGCGTGGGGCGCGTAATACTGGGCGAACTCGAATTGCAGGTAGTCCGTTAGTGGCCGCGTCACGATGTGCACGCGCCCCTGAGCGCGCCCTTCTGCGGCTTGTCGGCGCAGTCGGTCGGTGTACTCATTCGATACGGCGTGGGGGTCGATTCGGGTCCCCGCTTTGAATGCCTCGAACTCGTCTTCCTCCTGCGGCATGAGGTATTGGGGCAGGGTCTCAAGCCTCCACGCTTCCTGCTGGAAGTCCTCGAACCGTGCGGCCCACTTCTCACCAGCCAAGAACACGAACGGCCTCCCTCAGTACGCTCTCGGGGATCTCCACAAGCCCTTCTCCCTCGGGCGGCGTGAACGCCTGGGAAAGGTCGCCCTGGACGACGAATGAGCCGTTGGCGGTGCGGTAGACGTTCGGGCAGTCATCTTTGCCGCAGGTGCCGTTTCCGTTGCCGGTGAGTCGGGTCAGTTCCTCGCGCGCCATGCTGAAACCCCCTTGTGGTGGCCCCTGTTGGGGCCTGGTGGCTACGACGGTACGAGGGGCTGGCACCCCCGTCTATGCGGCAACGCCAATATTCGCGTGGTCGGGTAAACCGTGGCCTCGGCGGCGCTCTGGGCAAGCCTGTGTGGGCCGTCTGACCCACGGGCAACAGCAGAGCCCCCGGCGGGCGCCGAGGGCTCTGTGAGGCTGCCAGGGGATGACTCAGGCGAGGCCAGGGCCCCGCACGGGGATGCTGGTGAACGTCGGCTGCTCGGGTTCCCGTGAAGTGAAGAAGTCGTTGCCCTTGTCGTCGACGACGATGAAGGCGGGGAAGTCCTCGACCTCGATCTTCCAGACGGCTTCCATGCCGAGTTCCTCGTACTCCAGGACCTCGACCTTCTTGATGCAGTCCTGGGCCAGCCGGGCCGCGGGGCCGCCGATGGAGCCGAGGTAGAAGCCGCCGTGGGCGTGGCAGGCGTCGGTGACCTGCTGGGAGCGGTTGCCCTTGGCGAGCATGACCTTGGAGCCGCCGGCCGCCTGGAACTGCTCGACGTAGGCGTCCATCCGGCCCGCGGTCGTCGGGCCGAAGGAGCCGGAGGCGTAGCCCTCGGGGGTCTTGGCCGGGCCCGCGTAGTAGACGGGGTGGTTCTTCAGGTACTCCGGCATCTCCTCGCCGGCGTCCAGGCGTTCCTTGATCTTCGCGTGGGCGATGTCGCGGGCGACGACCAGGGTGCCGGTGAGGGAAAGGCGGGTCTTGACCGGGTGCTTGGTCAGCTCGGCCAGGACGTCGTCCATCGGGCGGTTGAGGTCGATGGCGACCGCGTCGAGGTCCGCGCCCGCGCCCTCGGTCAGCTCCTCGTCCGTGGTCTCCGGGAGGAAGCGGGCCGGGTCGGTCTCCAGCTGCTCCAGGAAGACGCCCTCGGCGGTGATCTTCGCGACGGCCTGGCGGTCGGCGGAGCAGGAGACGGCGATGGCGACCGGGCAGGACGCGCCGTGGCGGGGCAGGCGGACGACGCGGACGTCGTGGCAGAAGTACTTGCCGCCGAACTGGGCGCCGATGCCGATCTTCTGCGTCAGCTCGAAGACCTTCTCCTCCAGCTCCTTGTCGCGGAAGCCGTGGCCCGTGGGGGAGCCCTCGGCCGGCAGCTCGTCGAGGTAGTGCGCGGAGGCGTACTTGGCGGTCTTGAGCGCGTACTCGGCGCTGGTGCCGCCGACGACGATCGCGAGGTGGTACGGCGGGCAGGCGGCCGTGCCGAGCGAGCGGATCTTCTGCTCCAGGAACTTCATCATGGAGGCCTCGTTGAGGACCGCCTTGGTCTCCTGGAAGAGGAAGGACTTGTTGGCGCTGCCGCCGCCCTTGGCCATGAAGAGGAACTTGTAGGCGCCGCCGTCGGTCGCGTACAGCTCGATCTGCGCCGGGAGGTTGGAGCCGGTGTTCTTCTCGTCCCACATGGTCAGCGGGGCCATCTGCGAGTAGCGCAGGTTCAGCTGGGTGTAGGCGTCGTAGATGCCGCGGGAGAGCGCTTCCTCGTCGCCGCCCTCGGTCAGGACCTGCTGGCCGCGCTTGCCCATGACGATCGCGGTGCCGGTGTCCTGGCACATGGGGAGGACACCCGCGGCGGCGATGTTGGCGTTCTTGAGCAGGTCGAGCGCGACGAAGCGGTCGTTGGCGCTGGCCTCGGGGTCGTCCAGGATCTTGCGGAGCTGGGCGAGGTGGGCCGGGCGCAGATAGTGCGAAATGTCGTGCATCGCCTCGGCGGCCAGCTTGCGCAGCGCCTCCGGCTCGACCTTGAGGAACGTCCGGCCGTCGGCCTCGAAGGTGCTCACGCCCTCCGAAGTGACGAGGCGGTACGGGGTGTTGTCCTCACCTACGGGGAGCAGGTCGGTGTAGGCGAATTCCGGCATCGAAGGTCATTCCTTACTCGGAGAGGTCCGGCTGGCATCTACGGCAGCGCCTGAACAGCGTAGAACCCTGGTGCGCGGATGCCGGTGTGAGGTAAGGCTCAGTCGGCGCGGTCGCCGGTCCGTTCGATCCCTGGTCGCGATCTATCGCGTTTCGGTACGCTGGGGCGGTGGATGCAGACAACGGGGGACGTCCGGGCCCTGAAACCCCGCCCGGACCGCTACAGAAGCAGGAACGGCAGCCGCTGGACATGACCAAGCCGGCGGCCCCGCCCTCGCCCGCGGTGGCCGAACGCGACATCCGGGCGTCCGACGCGGACCGCGACCGGATCGCCGGGATCCTCCGCGAGGCGCTGGCGGAGGGCCGGCTCGACCCGGAGGAGCACGCGGAGCGGATCGACGCGGTCTACCGCGCCAAGACCGTGGGGGAGCTGGAGCCCGTGGTGCGGGACCTCCCCGTCGCGGGCGCCGGCCGGCCGCGGCAGGACGCGGGCGGCTCTGCGTACGGGCCCACCGCCCCGGTTCCCGACCAGAACCTCGTCGCGGTCTTCAGCGCCGCCGTCCGGAAAGGTCGCTGGCGGGCCCCGGCGCGGATCAACGCGGTGGCGTTCTTCGGCTCCGTCGAGATCGATCTGACCGAGGCGGTCTTCCCGCAGCAGCAGATCCAGATCAATGTCACGGCGGTCTTCGGCAGCGTGGAGATCCGGGTCCCGGAGAACATCACGCTGCGCAGCAGCGGCTCCGGCATCCTCGGCAGCTTCGAGGTCGAGACCCATGACGCGGAGGACGCCGACGCCCCGCAGGTGGTCGTCAACGGCTATGCCGTGCTGGGCAGTGTGGAGGCCAAGCCCAAGCGCGGCGCCTGGATCCGTGATCTGCGCGACCGGCTGCGCCAGGGGCACCGGGAGATGCGGCAGCAAGTGCGCGAGGAGCACCTGCAACTGCGCGAGCAGCACCTGCAGTTGCGTCAGGAGCAGCGGGAGTGGCGCGAGCGGCACCGTGCCGAACGCCGTGAGCGCCGGGACCGGTTCCGCAAGCACTGGGACGACTGACGGCGGGTGGCGGCGCCGGCTCGGGGCCGCGGCCGGCGGGCGTGCCGGGCGCGCGTCCCGGTGTTCCCGGAGGCTTCGTCCGCCGGCGCTTGTCCCGTTGTCGCACGATCGCCACGGTGTGCATAAGCGTGCGCACAGCGGGTAGGGCTGGTGCATCGTCTCTCGTACGGCTGCGGGGTGCGGAAAAAGGCCGTGCGCAGCGAGACGGGCAAGGGTGATTCTCGCGCCGAAGCCGTCGTCAGGAGTAGACCGTGCTGCTACCGCAACAGCCCCTGCAGGATGCCGCTGTCGTTCCGTCCCAGCAAGTGCCTGCTCGCGACGAGGCCGGTCCCTGGCACTCGGAGGCGGTGTGCCGCCGTGACGAAGCCGGGCTGTTCTTCGCCCCGTCCAAGGAACCCACCGCCGCCCGGCTGGCCAGAGAAGAGGCCGCGAAGCGGGTCTGTGCCCGCTGCCCCGTGATGGTCGAGTGCCGCGAGCACGCCCTCCTCCAGCCCGAGCCGTACGGGGTGTGGGGCGGGCTCACCGCGGCCGAGCGCCGGGTCGTGCTGACCCGCCGCCGGCGCCGCGAGAGCGAGCTCCAGCGCGCGGCCCGTATCCCCGCGGCGGGCTGACCGCCGCGGCACCGCTTCGGCCCGTACGGCGCAGCACAGGAAGCAGGGGTCATGCCGCCCCCGTCGGAGACTCTCCGGCGGGGGCGGCATGTGTGTACGGGGGCCGTACGGCCGTCTGCCTAGCTGGGGCGCTCGAAGTCCACCGAGCTGTAGGCGCGCAGCTTCGACAGCCGGTGCTGGGAGTCGATCTGGCGGATGGTGCCGGACTTGGAACGCATCACCAGGGACTGGGTGTAGGCGTTCTCGGCGCGGTAGCGGACCCCGCGCAGCAGCTCGCCGTCGGTGATGCCGGTGGCGACGAAGAAGACGTTGTCGCCGCGGACCAGGTCGTCGATCTCCAGCACCTTGTCCAGGTCGTGCCCGGCGTCCAGCGCGCGCTGCCGCTCCTCGTCGTCCTTGGGCCACAGCTTGCCCTGGAAGGCGCCGCCCAGGCACTTCAGCGCACAGGCCGCGATGATGCCCTCGGGCGTCCCGCCGATGCCCAGCAGCAGGTCGACGCCGGTGCCCTCACGGGCGGCCATGATCGCGCCCGCGACATCGCCGTCGGCGATGAACTTGATCCGGGCCCCGGCCTCCCGGACCTCCTTGACCAGGCCGTCGTGGCGGGGACGGTCCAGGATGACCACCGTGACGTCCTCGACCGCGGACTTCTTCGCCTTGGCGATCCGCTTGATGTTCACCGCCACCGGGGCCGTGATGTCGACGAAGTCGGCGGCCTCCGGGCCCGTGGCGAGCTTGTCCATGTAGAAGACCGCGGACGGGTCGAACATCGAGCCGCGCTCGGCCACCGCCAGCACGGAGACCGCGTTCGCCATGCCCTTGGCGGTCAGCGTCGTGCCGTCCACCGGGTCCACGGCCACATCGCACTCCGGGCCGGTCCCGTCGCCGACGCGCTCGCCGTTGTAGAGCATCGGGGCGTTGTCCTTCTCGCCCTCGCCGATGACCACGACGCCGTTCATCGAGACGGTGTGGATCAGGGCGCGCATGGCCTTGACCGCCGCGCCGTCCGCGCCGTTCTTGTCACCCCGTCCCACCCAGCGGCCCGACGCCATGGCTCCGGCCTCGGTCACCCGGACGAGTTCCAGGGCGAGGTTGCGGTCCGGGGCCTCGGGGCTGACCTCGAGTTGGGACGGGAGATGATGCTCGGTCATCGAGCGCACCTTTCTGTACGGCGACGGCCGTGGAGGATGAGGGTGATACCGACCTTATCCGTAGCGCGCCAAAATGAGCAGAGGGCCCCACGCATGAGCGGCTCCCCGAGAGTCCGGTGCCCGGTCGTTTGTGCAGGTGACAGCTGTCACCGGGGGGCCTGTCCGGTCCGCGGCGGCCATAGGGGACCATAGGGGCGTGGCAGGTATGCGAGGCAGGCAAACGGTGCGGGACATGGTCCTGTCGCTGGCGGTGATCGGCGTTCTCGTCGGGGCGATCTACATCTTCATCCCGCACGACGAGAGCGCGGACGCGGCGAAGAACGCGGTCAAGCGGGTCGACTACCGCGTCGAACTGATCACGGCCCGGCGGGCGGCACCCTATGCGGTCGCCGCGCCCGAGGGGCTGCCCAGGACCTGGCGTGCCACCTCCGTCTCGTACCGGGCGAACGAGGACGGCAAGGGCGGCGCCTGGCATCTGGGCATGCTCGACCCCGAGCAGCAGTACGCGGCCGTCGAGCAGAGCGACGCCCTGCCGCGGAAGTTCATCAAGGACGTCACCCTCGGGGCGGCCAAGGTCGAGGGCAAGCAGGCCGTCGGCAGCAAGAAGTGGGACCGCTACGAGGGCGACAAGTACCGGGCGCTGGTCCGTGCGGAGTCCGGAGTGACCACGGTCGTCACCGGCACCGCGCCGTACGGACGGCTCGCCGACCTGGCCGCCGCACTGGTGGCGAAGAAGGGCTGACGAGAGCGGAACGACGACGAGGCCGCCGCACCCGGGAGGGGTGCGGCGGCCTCGTGCGTGGATCGGCTTTCCCGCGGGACGCCGCGAGCGGCTGCTGCCGGGGCGGGCTCAGACGGTGGTGACGGCCTCGTCGAAGGCCAGCCGCGGCGAGCGCGGGAAGAAGGCGTCGGCGCCCGGCTTGCCGATGTTGATGACGAGGAAGGACTTCTGCTTGCCGTCGCCGAAGAACTCCTTGTCGATGCCGGTGAAGTCGAAGCCGGTCATCGGGCCGGCGGCCAGGCCGGCGGCGCGGACGCCGACGATGAAGTAGCCGGCCTGGAGGGTGGCGTTCTGGGTGCCGGCCACCTCGCGGGCCGCGGCCTCGGAGAAGAACGAGTCCTTGATGCCCGGGGCGGCGGGGAAGAGCTTCGGCAGCTTCTCGTGGAATTCCAGGTCCACGGAGAGGACCGCGGTCAGCGGCGCGCTGAGGGTCTTCGGGCCGTTGGCGCCCATGGCGTGGGTGACCAGGCGGCGGCGGGCCTCCTCGGAACGGACCAGGGTGATCCGCAGCGGCGTCTGGTTGAAGGCGGTCGGACCGTACTTGACCAGGTCGTAGACGGCCTGAATCTGCTCGTCCGTCACCGGCTCGTCCGTGAACGTGTTGGCCGTCTGGGCCTCGCGGAACAGGAGGTCCTGGGCGGCGGCGTCAAGGGCGAGAGACATAAAGGCACCTCGGTGAGTCAGCTGGGGGGTTCGGTTGCGGCGGTGCTGCGGGCGCCGGTGGCTGCGGCGCCCTCACAGACTGCTGTACGGGAACCACTGTAGACAGGGTAGATTAAGTTTCAACTAAAATTGGATCATTGTGAGTCGGTTCACAATGGGGGGCGGCGCGGGCCGGTTCCGGGGCGTTTCGCAGTGCCGGTCCGGGGCCGGTTCCGGTGCGCGGGGCCGTCCCGACTGCGGAATTCCGGTGCCCGGGCCGCCGTCGCCGCTCTAGGCGCGCTCCGCCCCGGACTCGCCCGACGGCTCCGCCAGCGCCGCGTCCAGCCGGGCCCGCGCACCGTCCAGCCAGCGGCGGCAGACCTTCGCCAGCGCCTCGCCGCGCTCCCACAGCGCGAGCGACTCCTCCAGTGTCGTGCCGCCCGCCTCCAGGCTGCGGACGACCTCGATCAGCTCGTCCCGCGCCTGCTCGTAGCCGAGCGTGGAGTCCACCGGGGCCACCTGGGCCGCACCGGCCGCCGCACCCTGCTCCGCGTCCGCCACGTCGTCCGTCTTCGCCTTCGCCATGTCTCCCACCCTAAGAGTCCGTCCCTGCACTATTCGGCGGCCGTGGCGGCGCCCGGGGCGCCGTCCACCCGCACCGTGAACGCGCCCTCGGCCACCCGGGCCCGCAGGCTGTCGTCCGGGCCGACCTCCCGCGGTGAGCGCACCGCCGTCCCGTCCGGCTTCTGCAGCACCGCGTAGCCGCGCTCCAGCGTCGCCTTGGGGGAGAGCGCGACCACCCGCGCGAGGGTGTGCGTCAGCTCCGAGTCGGCGCGGTCCAGCAGGTGCCCCAGGGTCCGCCGGGCGCGCTCCAGCAGGGCCGTGACCTGCTCCTCGCGCTCCTCGACCATCCGCTGCGGGCGCTGTATGGAGGGGCGGTGGAGCGCCGCGGCCAGCCCCCGCTCCTCGCGCTGCACGAAGCCTTCGACGGCGCGCCGCGCCCGCTCCCGCAGCTGCTCGACCCGGGCCAGCTCCTCGCCGACGTCCGGCACCACCTTCTTCGCCGCGTCCGTCGGCGTCGAGGCCCGCAGATCGGCGACCAGGTCCAGCAGCGGGGAGTCCGGCTCATGGCCGATCGCCGAGACGACCGGCGTCACGGCAGCGCTCACCGCCCGGATCAGCTGCTCGTCGGAGAACGGCAGCAGATCCTCCACGCTGCCGCCGCCCCGGGCCACGATGATCACGTCGACCTCGGGCAGCGCGTCCAGCTCCTGGACCGCCGCGACCACCTGCGGGACGGCATGCACCCCCTGCACCGGGACGTTGCGCACCGCGAAGCGGACGGCGGGCCAGCGGTGCCGGGCGTTCTCCAGGACGTCCCGCTCCGCGGCGCTCGCCCGGCCGCAGACCAGACCGATCAGCTGCGGCAGGAACGGCAGCGGCTTCTTGCGGTCCGCCGCGAACAGGCCCTCCGCCGCCAGCGCCTTCTTCAACTGCTCCAGCCGGGCGAGGAGTTCACCGACCCCGACCGGCTTGATCTCGGCGGCCCGCAGCGACAGCTGGCCGCGCGGGGCGTACCACTCCGGTTTGGCGTGCACCACCACCCGGGCGCCCTCGCTGACCACATCGGCGACCTTGTCGAAGACCTGGCGGTAGCACGTCACGCTCACCGAGATGTCGTACGACGGGTCGCGCAGCGTCAGAAACACCACCCCCGCGCCGGGCCGCCGCGAGAGCTGGGTGATCTGCCCCTCGACCCACACCGCGCCGAGCCGCTCGATCCAGCCGCCGATGAGCCGGGACACCTCGCCGACCGGGATCGGCGTTTCCGGGGACGTAGAAACAGCCATACGAGCGAGAGTAGCGGCGGCCACTGACAGTGGCGGCGGCCGCGCGGCGGGTGGCCACGGCCGCGGGGCGGGTGGCCGGTGGTCGCGCGTTCGTCGGCGCTCGGGGAGGCGTCCGGCGGGGCGCCGCCCGGCGGCCGCCTCGCGCGGGACGTCCGGTCTCGTGGCCTCCCGCTGTCGGCTGCCCGGCCGTCCCGCGGTCCGGCCTCAGGCCCGCGCCCGTCCGCCGTGCTGCACCGCCAGCACCACCAGCCCCGCCACCAGCCAGACCGCGCCCACCAACTGCGCGGTGTGGGACGCCTCGGCGAGCACCGCGAGCACCACCGCCAGCCCCGCCAGCGGCACCACCGCATGCCGCAGCACACCCGGCCCTTCGCCCCCGGCCTCCCGGCGCCGCCCGGCCCGCGGGTGCCCCCGCCGTCCGCGGATCCAGAACCAGCCGATCACCGAGGCGTGCAGCAGGGCGAACGCCGTCAGCGCCCCCACGTTCACGATCGACGACAACTGCGCCGGCCCGTCGTCCCTGCGGGCCGCGCCCACCGCCGCCAAGAGCGTCACCAGGGCCGCCCCCAGCAGCGCCCGGCGCGGCGTCCCGCTGCCCGCGTCCACCTTCGACATCGCCCCCGGCAGCCGCCGGTCCCGGGCCATCGCGAACAGCAGCCGGCCGGCCGCGGCCTGCCCCGCCAGCGCCGCGAACGCCGCGCCGACCGCCTTGCTCACCGCCACCAGATCGTGCAGCCACCGCCCCACCGCCGAGTCGACCGTGGTGTAGAACGCCGCCCCCTGCTCCGCGGGCCGGGCGGCCAGCTCCGCCGCGCTCATCGGCATCAGCAGCGCCGCCAGATACGTCTGCACCGCGAACAGCACCCCGGCCACCACCAGACAGACCAGCACCGCCCGCGCCACCCGCTCCGGCCCGCCGGACCCCCGGCCGCCCGGCCCGCCACCGGCCTCCTCCGCGAACGACGCGATCGCGTCGAAGCCCAGATAGGACAGCACCGCCACCGACACCGCGGCCGGCACCGCCCCGACCGAGAAGCCGCCCTCCCCGGTCAGCGGCGCGGCCCAGCCCCGCGGAGCCCCGTGGGCGACCAGCTCCACCACCGCCGCCACCACGAACACCGCGAGCACCACGATCTCCATCGCCAGCACCGCGAACCCGGCCCGCGCCGCGGTCCGTACGCCCGACAGGTTCAGC
>NZ_JBHYPE010000022.1:0-118647 GCF_042746015.1 Streptomyces sp. NPDC058773 | reverse complement strand
GGGTGTGGTGGGCGGGATAGTCACGCCCAGTTCGCCGCCCACACCCCACCCGCGCAGGCCCGTCACCGCACCCGACAGCCCCGCGCAGCGGACCCGCCCGCCGCAGGCGCAACGGCGGGCCAGCCGAAAACGTGGGAGGAAGGCAAGGGCGCAGCCCACGGCGGGCCAGCCGAAAACGTGGGAGGAAGGCAAAGCGCAGCCGAAACCGCGGACCTCTACCGGGGAGAGATGTCCCCGAACCCCGAGACCTCCCGCGGGCTACGGGCCCCGGGCCCGATATACCGGGCCGACGGCCGAACCAGTCGGCCCGTCCGCTTCTGTTCCAGGATGTGCGCGCTCCAACCCGCCGTACGGGCGCAGGTGAACATCGAGGTGAACATGTGCGCCGGGACCTCGGCGAAGTCGAGGACGATGGCCGCCCAGAACTCGACGTTGGTGGCCAGCACCCGGTCGGGGCGGCGGCTGCGGAGTTCCTCCAGGGCCGCCTTCTCCAGGGCCTCGGCGACCTCGAAGCGCGGGGCGCCCAGCTCCTGGGCGGTGCGTCGCAGGACCCGCGCGCGGGGGTCCTCGGCGCGGTAGACGCGGTGGCCGAAGCCCATCAGGCGGTCGCCCCGGTCCAGCCGTTGGCGGACGTAGGCGGTGGCGTCGCCGGTCCGCTCGATGTCCTCGATCATGCCGAGGACGCGGGAGGGCGCACCGCCGTGCAGCGGCCCGGACATCGCGCCGACCGCGCCGGACAGCGCGGCCGCCACGTCCGCGCCGGTGGAGGCGATGGCGCGGGCGGTGAAGGTGGAGGGGTTCATGCCGTGCTCGGCGGCCGAGGTCCAGTAGGCGTCGACGGCCTTGACGTGCTGCGGGTCCGGCTCACCGCGCCAGCGCCGCATGAAACGCTCCACGATGGTCTCCGCCTTGTCGATCTCCTTCTGCGGCACCATCGGCAGGCCCGGTCCGCGGGCCGACTGGGCCACGTACGACAGCGCCATCACCGCGGCGCGGGCGAGGTCGTCCCGGGCCGTCTGCGCGTCGATGTCCAGCAGCGGCTTGAGGCCCCATACGGGCGCGAGCATGGCGAGCGCCGACTGCACATCGACCCGGATGTCACCGGAGTGCACCGGGATCGGGAACGGCTCCGCGGGCGGCAGCCCGGGGTCGAAAGCGCCGTCGACCAGCAGCCCCCAGACGTTCCCGAAGGACACCGTCCCGACGAGGTCTTCGATGTCGACCCCGCGGTAGCGGAGCGAACCGCCTTCCTTATCCGGCTCGGCGATCTCCGTCTCGAACGCGATGATTCCCTCGAGCCCGGGTACGAAGTCGGACATCAGGCAGCTCCTCAAGATGGGGACGGCAAACGGTCCGTGACCGGCTGCCGTGCGGTCGAGTCTCTGGTGTGCGGCGCCGGTGCGGCTCCGTGGCTGCGCCGGCAGCTCGCGGTCCGTACCGGCCACCCCGGTGATGCCCCGCCAGGGCGTGGGGCACGCGACGGTCTTGCCCGCAGTGGTCGGGCCGCGGGTGGGCAGGGTGCGGTGTGGCGCCCCGTCGGGCCGGACGGACACGATAGCTCTCCCCGCCCGGGGGCCACAGGGGGCCTGCCCCTGATTGTGGCGGGTCCCTCACCTGCGCGGACAGGTGCGACCCGCATGCCGGGCGATCTGCTGTCGGGAGGGTTACGGCCGGTCGGCGAGGGGCAGACTTCCGCCCCTCCGGGCTGACCGCGCCGGACCGGGTGTTGCAAGATGAGGCCGTGCACCCAGCCGACGCGCCTCATGCCGAGACCCCCGATCCCTCCTCCATGCGGGCCCATTACCGCGCCGAGGGACTCGCCGGGTCCGACCTCGCCGCCAGCCCGTACGACCAGTTCGCGCGCTGGTTCAAGGACGCGACCGTGGCCGGTCTGCACGAGCCGAACGCGATGGTCGTCTCGACGGTGGACCCGGCGGGCCGGCCGAGCTCACGGACCGTTCTCCTGAAGGCGTTCGACGACCGTGGCTTCGTGTTCTTCACGAACTACAACAGCCGGAAGGGGCGGGAACTGGCCGAAAATCCGGCCATCTCGCTGCTGTTCCCCTGGCACCCGCTCGCCCGCCAGGTCGTGGTGACCGGCACCGCGGAACGCATCGGCCGGGACGAGACCGCCGCCTACTTCCGCACCCGCCCGCACGGCTCCCAGCTGGGCGCCTGGGCCAGCGACCAGTCCGCACGGGTCGGCTCCCGGGAGGAACTGGAGCGCGCCTACGAGGAATTGGCGGCCCGCTACCCGGAGGGCGAGCAGGTTCCGGCGCCGCCGCACTGGGGCGGTTACCGGATCACCGCCGAGACGATCGAGTTCTGGCAGGGCCGCCTCAACCGGCTGCACGACCGGCTGCGGTACGTGCGGGAGGGCGACGCCTGGAGCGTGGAGCGCCTGGCGCCCTGAGGGCCGTGTCCGGCAGCCCGGGAGCGAGCGGGTCGTTCGCAGACGCAGACGACCCGCGGGCTGCTTCCTCCGCGCTCGGTGGCGCGAAGGGCCGGTCGGACGAACCGGCAGCCCGCGGGTCGGGTGACTGCTTGGGATTGGCCGGCTGCGCATCTGCAGAATGCGCTGGTCCGGCGCTGCACTTCGGTGAAGCGACGGGCCGCTAGCCCGCAGCCACCTCACGCGTCCGGTGCGAAATCATCTGCCGAACCACCTCCCTTCTCGTGTGCTCCACACATTAGGAAGCTGTTCCGCCCCGCACAAGGGAATTTCCCGTTGGCAACGATTTCTGTGAATCGCGTGTGTGCTGTGTCACGTTCCAGTTGAATGTTCCCAGGTGAGGCACGTGTGGCCGCGTTCGTAAGGGGTGCCAGTGACTGCTTCGTCAGCTTCTTCCGCCTCGTCGGCCTCGGCGCGCTGCGCCGCCGACGAGACCGATGACTCGGGGCTGCTCGCCGCGCTCCTGGACGGTATGGACGCCGCCCTGGTCGCCTTCGCCGCGGACGGCACGGTCACGCACTGGAACCACGAGGCCGAACACATTCTGGGCTGGACCACCGCGGAGGCCGTCGGCCGCACGGGCCTGACCGGCTGGGCGGTCCGCAAGGAGGATGCCGACGGGATCGAGGCCGCACTGGCGGCCGCCATGCGCGCCCCGGGCCGCCAGGTCCATGAGTTCGCCCTGCTGACCAAGGACGGCCGCCGCGTCCTGGTCCGCACCCAGTCCTCCGCGGTCCGCGCCCCCGACGGCCGCGTCGCGGGTGTGTATTGCGCCTTCAGCGCGGTGCACACCCAGCTGGACCTGGAACGGTCCATCGCGCTCAGCGAGGCGCTGTTCGAGGACGCGTCGTGGGGCGTGGTGCTGATCGACGCCGATCTGCGGCCGGCCGTCGTCAATGCGCACGCGGCCCGCGCCCTGGGCGTGGGGCGCACGGCGCTGCTGGGCCGCCCCCTGGGCGAGCTGCTGGCGCACGGCGTCGAGGAGCTGGAGTGCGCCCTTCAGCACGTCCTCGCCGAGGGCCCGCCGCCGGCCGTCACCGAGCTGTGGGTGACCCTGCGGTCCAAGGAAGCCGAGGCGTCGCGCCGGTGCTGGCGCAGCGGCTTCGTCCGACTGGCCTCCCCGATGGCGGAGGAGCCGGTACCGCTCGGCGTGGCCTGGCTCTTCCAGGACATCACCGACGCCAAGCGCACCGAGCAGGAGAACTCCCTGCTGCGCTTCCGGGCCCAGCAACTGCACCGCGCCGGCCGGGCGGCCGCCGAGTGCCCCGACCCGGCCGAGGCCGCCGCGCTCCACCTCGACTTCGCCCTCGCGGGCTTCGCCGACCACGGCTTGGTCGACCTCGCCATGACTCCCGCACCCGCACCGTTCGGGAAGGTCGCGGAGGACGATGCGCTGGACGCGGCGGGCGTGGACGAGGCGGGCGTGGATGCGGCGGGCTCGGATGGGGCGGGCCTGGATGGGGCGGACGCGGCGGGGGGTCCGGAGGGCGCGGAGGGCCCGGCCGGTGCGGAGAGCGCGCCGGGTGCGAAGGGCGATGCGCGCCCGGCGGGCGTGGACGGTGGTGTGGGCCCGGATGGCGCGGCGGGTGCGGGCGGGCCGGGCGGTGCGGCGGGTGCCGACGGCGCGGGCGGTGCGGCGGGAGCGGAAGGCGGCTCGTCCCTGTCGGCCGAGCCCCCGTCCGCCGAGCCCCCGTCCGCCACCGCGGGCGCCGTCGCCACCGGCGCGGATGCCGGGCGCCGGCCCGGGGCGGGCGCGCTCCGGCTGACACGGGCACTGGCATCTCCGGCCGGTTCGCCGGGCCCGACCGAGGCATTGTCGGCGACGGGTATCCCTCTGCCCTATGTGCCGGGACATCCGGCGCTCCAGGCATACGAGCGGCGCGGCCCGGTGCGTACCAGCGCCGGACCCGCCTCGCCCGAGGGCTGGGCGGCCGCCCGTCATTGGCCGGACGGCACTGTGCACGGGCTCTGTGTGGCACTGTGCAGCCGCGGCCGCCGGCTCGGCGTCGTGACCTTTCTGCGGGCGCCCGCGCGCCGCCCCTTCGACCGTGCGGACGCGGACTACGCGCAGGAGGTCGCGGCCCGGATCGCCGCGGCCCTGGACCTCGCGGGCGCGGCCGGGCGCTGAGCGCGGGGGCGGGGGTGCGCCGCGACGTGGCGGCGCAGGGGGTGGGATACCGGGCACCGGCAGCGCCGGGAACGGGAGTGCCGGGAGCGGCCGGCGCCAGGAGCGGGCGTACCCGGATCGGCCGGCGCCGGGAGCAGGGGCACCGCGAGCTGACGGCGCCAGGAGCCGCAGCCCCGCGCCCGCAGCTCACTGGCGGTAGAAGATCCGGTCCCCGTAGGCGCTCATCACCCCGGCGTTCCACTCGTGCCCGCCGTCGACGTTGCCCGAGCGCAGCAGCGGCGGGTCGATGCCCCGCTCGGCCAGGGTGCCCGCGGCCGTTGCCACCACGGCCTGCATGATCGCGCTGGTGACGACCGTGGAGGCGGGGGCGAACGGCGCCTCGATGCCCGGCAGTGTCAGCTCCGCGTCGCCGACCGGGACGCGGCTGTCCAGCACGAGATCGCAGTGGTCCTTGAGGAAGCCCCCGGACGCGTGCCGGGAGGCGGTCCGCTCCGCGTACGCCACCGACGTCACGCCGATGACCTTGATGCCGAGGGCGCGGGCGTGCCGCGCCATCTCGACGGGCAGCGCGTTGCGGCCGGACAGCGAGATGATCACCAGCACATCACCCGCCTCCAGCGGACTGGTGTCCAGAACCGCCCCGGCCAGCCCGTCGACCCGCTCCAGCGCGCTGCCGAGGGTCGCGGGCCGCACGTCCACGCCGACCACGCCCGGCACGGACAGCAGATTCATGATCGCCAGGCCGCCCGCCCGGTAGACCGTGTCCTGGGCAGGGAGCGAGGAGTGCCCGGCGCCGAAGGAGAAGACCCGGCCGCCCGCCGCGACGGTGTCCGCGATCAGCGTGCCGGCCGCGGTGATCCGGTCGCCCTCCGTGTCGCGGACCTGTTGCAGCAGGTCGATCGCGGCGTCGAAGTACTTCCCGGCCAGCCGGTCGCTCTCAGCCATTGCCGCGGGCCCCTCTCGTCGGATCTCGGCGCATCTGATCAGTGGCGCGGATCACGTTGCGGTCTGGACCAGTGCCCTGTCAATACGACCGGAAAAGGCGGGGTGCGTGGACGAGGTCACATACGACCGGAAGGGCTGGCGCGTGGACGAGGCGGCACCGTTGTCAGCGGGATGCGTCAGAATTGAGTCCAGGGCCACCGCACCACACATCTAGGGGCACGCATGTCCGGACTGATCGACACAACGGAGATGTATCTCCGCACCATCCTCGAACTGGAAGAGGAAGGTGTGGTGCCCATGCGCGCCCGCATCGCGGAGCGGCTCGAACAGAGCGGCCCGACGGTGAGCCAGACGGTGGCGCGCATGGAGCGAGACGGCCTGTTGCAGGTCGCGGGCGACCGGCATCTGGAGCTGACGGAGGAGGGCCGGCGGCTGGCGACGCGGGTGATGCGCAAGCACCGTCTCGCCGAGTGCCTGCTCGTCGACGTCATCGGGCTCGAATGGGAGCAGGTGCACGCCGAGGCGTGCCGCTGGGAGCATGTGATGAGCGAGGCGGTCGAGCGCCGCGTCGTGGAGCTGCTGCGGCATCCGACGGAGTCCCCGTACGGCAACCCCATCCCGGGGCTGGAGGAGCTGGGCGAGAAGGCCGGGGGCGACCCGTTCCTGGACGCCGGCATGGTGAGCCTGATGGACCTGGACGCCGGGGCCGACGGGAAGACCGCCGTGGTGCGCCGGATCGGCGAGCCGATCCAGGCGGACGCCCAGCTGATGTACACGCTGCGGCGCGCCGGTGTGCAGCCGGGCGCTGTGGTGAGCGTGACGGAGTCGCCGGCCGGGGTGCTGGTCGGCAGCAGCGGCGAGGCCGCCGAGCTGGACTCCGAGATCGCCTCGCATGTGTTCGTGGCCAAGCGCTGAAACCGTTTTCAGCCGGGTTTCCTTTTCGCACTCCCGCCCATACCGCCTGCCGAGCCCGCTGAGCTGCGCTGACGCGCCGTTCGGCGGGCTCGGCAAGTTCTTTCCCGCTGAACGGACTTGTGCGAATCCGTGCGATACGGCCGGTGCCGTGTCACCCTGACGCATGGCCATGCATCGGCCTGTCCTGGCCAGGGAGGGGGCTCGGATGCATCCACTCGTACGGGAGACAGTCAGGGCCCCGGCGCTGCGAGCAGCCGGGGCCCTGCCTCCCCATGTCCCCCACCCAAGACCCGGAGCCCCGAGCTCCCAGGGTCTGTCCCCACGGGCCCCCTTCCCGGTAGGGCCCGCCTCCCGGCAGATGTCTCCCCGTGGCGCGCGCGGCCAATCCTTGAGCGAGGTCACTCGAACGAGGGGTGTTCCGCGTCGGAACGGCGCGTTCGAATAGAGGTTCGATAGTGTGAAGCTGCTCAAGGGACGATTGGGGGTGCCAGGGCACATGGTGCGGCGCATCGATGTAGCAGGGGCCGGCGACGTGCGACTCGCCGCCTGGGAGTTCACCGACCCGCCCAAGATCGGCGGCGGGCTGGAGGAGGGTGAGCAGCGGCCGGGTGTGCTGCTGCTCCATGGCCTGATGGGGCGCGCCTCGCACTGGGCGGACACCGCCCGCCGGCTGAGTGCCCGTCACCGCCCGGTCGCGCTGGACCAGCGGGGTCACGGCCGCAGCGATAAGCCCGCCGAGGGACCGTACGACCGGGGCGCGTACGTCGATGACGCCATCGCCGCCATCGAGCAGCTCGGCCTCGCCCCGGTCGCCCTTGTAGGGCATGCCATGGGCGCCCTGACGGCATGGCAGTTAGCGGCCCGGCGCCCGGATCTGGTCAGTGCGCTGGTCATCTGCGATATGCGGGCGTCGGCGCTCGGCGCGGCCTCGCAGCAGGAGTGGACCGAGTGGTTCCGGTCCTGGCCCGTGCCGTTCGCCACCCTCGCGGATGTCCGTAAGTGGTTCGGCGAGGACGATCCGACCCTGGAGCGGCCCAGGCCCGCCCGTGGCGAGTTCTTCGCCGAGGTGATGGCCGAGCGTGCCGACGGCTGGCGGCCGGTCTTCTCCCGCCGGCAGATGCTCAGCGCCCGTGAGACCTGGGTCTATGACGCCCATTGGGAAGAGCTCGCGCAGGTGTCGTGCCCGGCGCTCGTGGTGCGCGGCCTCGACGCCGAACTCGGCCGCGCCGAGGCCCAGGAGATGGTCCGGGTCCTGCCCCGCGGCGCCTACGCCGAGATCCCCGACGCCGGGCATCTCCTCCCGTGGGAACAGCCCGACGCCTGGTGCGCCGCCATCGAACCGTTTCTCCAGGCGGCCACGATGACGGCTTAGGGGGGACGCACTCCCTGGGGCCGTTCTTCAAAGCCGCGAGGCGGGCGGGAGTGTGACGACAGGTCCTGGCGGGCCGCCTGCCGTGCGCCGAGGCCCCGCGGACCTGGCGCACGGCACGCCGTCGGCTCAGCCGGCGTTGTCGAACTTCCATATCAGCGGGGAGCCGCTCTGGCCCTCGCCCGCCCAGTGGACCTCCACGGACTTCGCGTCCTTGGGGATCATGTAGGTCTGGCAGATGGTGTGGCTCTGCCCCGCCTTCCAGTTCTCGATGTCGAAGGTGTCCTCGCAGCCCGGACCGTCCTCGGCGGCACCGATGAGCAGGCCGCCGCGCTGCCCGTCCGCGTAGATCTCGGACTCGTCGGCGACATCCGGCGATTCCTTGACGACGCCGCCGCCCTTGTTCGTGTACTTCACCCAGGCGGTGGCCGCCACCAGGCCCTTGGCGCGCTTCGGGTCCGAGACCAGCTTCTTGGTCTCGGCCTCGGTGCTCACCTTCACCTTCTGTGCGGCGACCTCGTAGGTGATGGTTCCGCTCTCTTCCTTGAACTTCCCCGTGCCGCTCTGACCGGCCTTCAGTTCACCGCCGCCCGCCGGGGCCGACGAACCCTTTTCCGTCTTGGGCACGTCGTCGGTGTGGGCGCCGGTGGCGCTTTTCTTGTTGCCGCCGCAGGCGGTCAGCGCCAGCGCCAGTACGGCGACGGGCGCGGCGGCACGCAGCAAAGCGGTCTTCTTGTGCAGCACAACATGCTCCTGGCAGTCGTTCTCCCCCGTCGCACAACGCAGTTCCGCGTGTGTGCGAACGGCTGTGTCAGCGGGAGCATAGGAGGCGGCTTTCGGATTTGTCGAAGCATTGCGGGGAAAGGAGTTCGGGGCTGCTGCAAGTGATTCGCGTGAAATTCCCGAAAAGGGTGGGGGGTTTGCCGGATTCGTTGTCCAATTGGGGCTGAATTCAGCGCGATTGCTATGCGCCTTGAATTGATGGAGGAATCGGTGGGGGAGGGGCGTTGCCGGGGCAGGGCGGGGTGGCGGCGCGAGGTGGCAGGCGTTGGTTGCGAGCCGTGCGCCGTGCGCCGTGCGACCTGTGCCTCGCGGCCTGTGCCCGCGACCTGCGACTTGTGCCCCGCGACCTGTGCCCGGCGCATCCGGCGCCCGGGGCCCCGGCGTCCGGGGGCTCTGCGTCATGCCGACCCGGAGCGGATGAACAGCCCAGGCCCGTACGCCGGTTCAGTCCCGGCTGCGGGTGAAGTCGCCGCGCTGGACCCGGGCGGCGAGGGAGTCGTCGGGGCCGTGCAGCAGTGAGCCGTAGCCGGTGGCGGCCCAGAGGCTGTCCTCGGCGGGGACCTCGAAGTACGGGACCGGGTGGCCGTCCCGCCGGTCGGTCAGCACCTCGGGGGCCCGCCGGGTGCGTATCGCGCGCAGACAGGTCTCGCAGGCGGCCACCCGCAGTTGTTCGCGCCGGCCCAGCGGGCGCCAGGGTATGCGCCGGACGGCCGGGCCGTGCAGGGGGTGGAAGAAGCACGGCGGGAGCGCGGCCGCGGCTCCGGAGAGGGCCGCCCGGCCCTCCGCGACCAGCGCGAACACCCCTGCCAGGTCCGGGACTCCACGTGCCCGGTCCAGGACCGTACCGGCCGCGGCGTACGCGTCCAGCGCCCGCTCGACGGCTGCCGGCTCGCCCTGCGCGCCCCGTGCCTCCTCGCCCAGCCGTACGACCTCCTCGGCGGCCCGGTCCCGCACCCCCGCCTCGTCCGAGTGCCGGGCCGCGGCGAAGACCGAGCGCGGCAGCGCGAACGGCGTCGAGAGGTCCCGCAACCGCGACCGGCGCCGCAGCAACAGCCCGACCGCGGCCAGCAGCAGCACCGGTCCGACGACGAGGGACAGCAGCCGCACCACCGGGGAGCCGGGCCCGGACGCGGCCTTCGCGTCCGCGGCGCCCGCCGGGTCCGGCGTCGGCTTCGGTGCGTCAAGATCGGCGGTGGCCCGTGCGTACACCGCGTCGCCGTTGCCCGCCTTGATGATGTCGATCGCGCGGGCGACCCGCTTCGCCGGACCCGCGCCCTTCATGTCCTTCTGGAAGTACACCGAGGCGGCGGCGTGGAACGCCTGATGTGCGTCCGAGGGCCATTCGCGGGCGGAGATGTCCTCCGGGTACTCCCCGAGCGTGACCAGGATGGCCGGGCCGCCGCCCATCCGGTCATGGACCACCTCGGCGAGCTGCTCCGGCTTTCCGCCCCAGCTGTCGCCCTCGACCAGCGGCACCAGCGCGACCCGGATCGGCAGACGGGTCCGCTGGATCTGCGCGGCCAACTCCCGCTGCTGTCCGGCGTCCACCGCCGAGGCCAGGGACGGGTCGACATACACGGGGGAGCGGCGCAGCGCATCGGCGATCTTCTGCCCCGGGCTCCCGGCGGCGGCAGCGGGCGCCGCGGTGCCGCACAGCAGCGCGGCGGAAGCGGCGCCGAGGGCCAGGGCCCTGTGCAGCCGGCGGGGGGTGGCGGCCGGCTGCGGGCCGGCGGGGCGGAGGAGGTCAGTGCACACCGAAGTACTCCCGTACATCGCGGGTGAGTTGGTCGATCCCGACGCCGTCGGCGAGCGCCGTCAGCGGTCCGGGCACGGTGGTGTACGGGGCGTACGCGCCGCGTCCGTCGCTCCGCGGGCGCAGCCGCAGCACCGGTCCGGGCGTCACCCGGCAGGCCTCGCACACCGGCAACGACCGCGCCGGGCCGCCACCGTCGGGCCGTATTCGTTCGTGTCTGTGGGCTGCCCCGTGCAGCGGATTGCGGTGGCAGACCTTTCGGGCGGCGGACGGCTGCGCGCACGTGGTCCGTCCGGCGCGGGCCAGCACCACGGCACAGGCGAGGCCGGCCGGGCCGGCCTCGGCGTCGATCCGGCCGTCGCTGTCGCCGTCGACCAGCAGCGCCGCGGCGTCCAGGCATTCCCAGGCCAGGCGCCGGGCCCCCTCGGGCAGTGAGTCCGGGGCCTCCAGGGCGGCGGTGAGCGCGTCGAGTTCCTGCCGGGCGGTGCGCCGCAGCCAGGACAGGGTGGGCCGGTCCGGCGCCGCGGGGAGCGCGGCGCGGCCCCTCGCTTCGCGGCGGCCCGGCCTCCTGCGCCGGACCCGCCGGCGGGCGAGGGCACGGGCCGTCGCCACCAGCCAGAGGACCAGCCCTGCCGCGAACATGCCGACAACCATGCCCGGTTCGAAGTCCCCGGTGAACAGACCGGGCAGCGCCTTCTCCTCGACGGGGTCGGCGGCGGGCGGCGGATCGTAGGGCCGGGTGCCCGTCTTGGCCTTCGGCGCCTTGCCGACATACGTCAGCAGCTCGTCCAGATGACGGCCCAACTGCTCCTCGGCGGGCCCGGTGTAGGCGGTGTCGCGCGGGCGGTCGAGGAGATATCCGTCGTCGATACGGCGGCTGTAGTTGACGAGTTCGATGCTGCCGTCCGCCGGGTCGGCGAACACCATGAGGGCGTCGCGGTGGAGCCGGTCGTGCAGCTCCTTGGCCAGCAGCTCCATGCTGCCGCCCGACTCGTCGTCCGGCGGGGTGGGCACGGCCGCGACCAGCACCGGAACGTCCAGTTCGCGCAGCCGCTTGCGGAGCCGCTCACGCTCGGCGCCGTCCAGCCGGGTCCGGCTCTCGGGGTCGGTGTAGAGCGGGTCGCGGCGCAGCCCGGCGGACACCCGGTCGAGCCGGGCCCGCATATCGGCGGCCGTGGGGCGGGAGCCGTCGCCGCTGGTCGTGTCGTTGAAGATCTGCGACGCGGTGAAGGCGATCAGTCCGCCCAGCGCGGCGGCGCCCAGCATCAGCGGCAGCAGCCGCGCGCGGGGAAGGGGGCCGGGGCCGCGGCCCGGTTGCTGCCGGGTGCTTACCGCCGTGCCACCGCCGGCCTTCTTGCCACCACCCCGCGGGCCACCGCGCGCCCCCGGTACGGGCACCGGCCCGCCCGCCGCCGTGGCCCGCCGCGCCCGGCGCCACTGCAGCGTATGGATCGTGACCAGCAGCACGGTCAGCGGAATGCCGAGGACGGCCATGCCGGTCACAAAGCTCTGGTCCGCGCGCTCGGTGGGGTCGGTGTGGAATCCGGCGGGCTCGTCCGAGCTGCCGTCGTACGCGGCGCGCGCCTCCTCGGCGCGCTCGTGCGCCTGCCCCGAGGCGAGCACCTCGACGAAGTGCCGGAACACCTCGGGGGGAGTGGCGTCGTAGGGCACCGCGTACACCGATTCCGTGACGGCGTCCGCCGTGCCGGGCAGGTCCACGCCGTAGGTCTGCGCCGCGTCCAGGCCCGATTCGCTCAGGGCGACATACAGGCCCTTGCGCCCCAGCCGGTCATGGACACCGGCCAGCAGGCCGTCCACGGCGCTGCCGTAGGAGGTGTCCGGCAGGACCATGACGTACACCGGAACGCCCAGCCGCCGGGCCTCCCGGGCGAAGGCGGGCGCGGTCGACCGGGGGACCTCGCGCGGGAGCTGGTCGCTGACGTAGACCGGGCTCTTGCGGAGCTGCGCGGCGAGGTACGCGAACTGCGTCGGGTCGCCGGGGGCGTCCGGACCGGCCGGCGCCGCCCGCGCCGCACCGGCGCAGAACACCACCACCAGCCAGCTCGTCACCAGCAGCCATCCGGTGCGCCGCACCGCCCCCACCACCCCTCGTTCAGGTCGTGGACGACGCTACCGCCGCCGCGCGCCGGCCGCTGCGGCCTGTGGATAACTCCGCCTCGGCCCGCCCCGGCCCGCCTCGGCCCGCCCCGGCCCGGCCGGCGCGCGCCTGCTCAGCCCTTGCTGACGGCCCCCAGGATCTCCGGCAGCCGCCCGGCGACCCGCGGCGCCGCCAGCCGCAGCCCCAGCTCCGCGACGCCCACGCCGTAGACCACCCCGACCGGCAGCAGCACCCACAACAGATGCTGCAGGCCCGCGACATGCAGCCAGATCGTCAGCGCCAGCAGCGGTGCGCACAGCACCGCACCGGCCACGACCCCGCCGAGGAGGCTGAACCAGGCGATCGAGCCCTGCCCCGGCGCGACGCTCTTGTTGCCCTCCGAGGGGACCGAGTACGGGAAGAGCGCCGACGACAGTGCCCCGGTGGCCAGCAGCGCCCCCAGCACCGCCAGCGAGAGCCCGTACACCTCCAGGAAGTCCGACCACGGCCCGATGAGGGCCGCGCTGCCGACGACGACCACCGTGACGTACGGGAAGGCCACCACCACGAGCGCCAGTGCGCGGGCCCGCAGCTCCTCGTAGGCGTCCCGCGGTGTGGCGATCGTCGAGGCGACCATCCAGAACGCCGAGGTGTCCTGCCCGAACTGGTTGTACATCTGCAGGCCGAGGAGCGTGGCCGCCGAGAAGGCGGTGTAGATGCTGCCGTTGCCCTGTACGGCCGAGACGACCGGGACCAGCAGTCCGACGCCGAGCGCGGTCGCCCATGACATCTTCGACTTGGGGTCGCGCCATCCGTAGCGCAGCGTACGGAGCATGACCGTGCCGGTGCGCCCGCGCGACAGCAGCCGTGCCAGGCCCCGTTCGCCGCCGCCCCGGCGTGCGCTGTCCTTCTCCACCGCCTGGAGGGTGGAGGAGTCCGGGGACGTCATCAGGGTGGTCAGGGTGCGCTGCCACCACCACAGCAGCAGGATCAGCGCCAGCACCGTCAGCCCGAGCCCGGCCAGCGCCCGCCCGTACGCCCCGTGTCCGGTGTCGTCGACGGCGCCCACCGCGGAGACCGGCGGCACCCAGCGCAGGATGTCGCCCAGCGGCTCCAGTACGGACAGGCCGTCCGGCCGTCCCAGTTTCTGGGCGGCGATGTTGACGCCCTGTGCGCCGAGGGCGATGAACAGGCCGCTCAGCACGGCGAGATCGCGGCCTCGCCGGCTGGTCAGCAGCCGCACCGAGGCGGTGGCGACGGCCCGCGCCAGCGACACACAGACCAGCACCACCAGCACCACGGCCACCACTCCGACGGCCGCGGCGGCCGCCCCGTCCGCCACCGCGACCACCGCGCCGGTCACCAGCGCGAGGGTGACGACCGGGCCGATGCCGACGAGCGAGGCCACCAGCAGCGAGGAGATCAGCGGCCGCGGCCGCAGCGGCAGCATGACCAGCCGGGTCGGATCGAGTGTCTCGTCGCTCGCCGGGAAGAACAGCGGCATCACCGCCCACCCCAGGGTGAGGATGCCGGTCAGCAGCACGACCAGCGCGCCGACATGGGCGTTGCCGCGCAGCGCGACCAGCCCCGCCACGACACCCGCGGCGAACAGCAGGCCCACGACGACGGAGGAGACATACGCCAGCGTGCGCCCGGCCGACTGGCGCAGCCCGTTGCGCAGCAGCGTCAGCTTCAGCCGGACGAAGACGGCGGTCAGGGACGGTGCGGCGGCCGGCCGTGCGGCCACCGCGGCGGATTCGGCGCTCATCGGGCGTCGCCGCCCAGCCAGTCCAGGTGCGCGCCCGCGCCCCGGTCACTCGCGCCGACGAGTTCGAGGAACGCGTCCTGGAGGGAGGGCGCCGCGCCGCGCACCTCGGCGAGCGGACCGTCCGCCCGGATGCGTCCGGCGGCGATCACCGCGACCCAGTCACAGAGCGACTCGACCAGCTCCATCACATGGCTGGAGAAGATCACCGTCGCGCCGGAGGCGGTGTAGCGCTCCAGTACGCCGCGGATGGTCTGTGCCGACACCGGGTCGACGCCTTCGAAGGGCTCGTCCAGGAAGAGGACTTCGGGGTTGTGCAGCAGCGCCGCCGCCAGCCCGATCTTCTTGCGCATCCCGGTCGAGTAGTCCACCACCAGCTTGTGCTGCGAACCGGCCAGATCGAGCACGTCCAGCAGCTGAGCGGCCCGCTTGTCGACCTCGTCGCCCGGCAGTCCGCGCAACCGCCCCGTGTAGCCCAGGAGTTCGCGGCCCGACAGCCGCTCGAAGAGCCGCAGCCCCTCGGGCAGCACCCCGATCCGGGACTTGACGGACACCGGGTCCTGCCAGACGTCGTGCCCGCCGATCTCGACCACCCCGGCGTCCGGCCGCAGCAGGCCGGTCACCATGGACAGGGTGGTGGTCTTGCCGGCGCCGTTCGGCCCGACCAGTCCGATGAAGCGGCCGGCGGGCAGCGTCAGATCGATGCCGTTGACGGCGATCTGCTCGCCGAACTTCTTCCACAGGCCCTGGACGCGGACGGCGGGCGGACCGGCCGCGTCGCCCCGGGGAGCCGCGGGCGGCCCGTCCGGCACAGCGGCCGTGGTGCGCTGCGGCGGTGCCGCCGCGCCCGGATTTTCGGTGTGTTCCGGCTCGTTCGCCACCGGTCCTGCCCTTCGACGTCCCCGCAGAGGCCGGTCCCGGCCCCCGTCCGGCATCCCACGATACGGGCGGGTACCGGGACAGGGCCGGGCCCTTCGTGCTCCTCGGGACAAGAGGAACGGACCGGTCCGGGTCAGCGGCCCCGGAGGGCGACCGCGTCCCGTGCGCAGGCATAGGCGAGCGGGCTGATCAGCTCTTCCGCGTCCGGCAGCCAGCGGTTGGCGGGGGTGGGGCGGCGCGCCCACTGCACCGAGCCGTGCGCGCCCACCCGGGTCGGCGGGGCGGCGATGTACTCACCCTCGCCGCGGCAGATCAGATCCAGCGCGGCCGGCGCCCAGCCCAGGGCGCGCACCAGGGCGGGGACCTTCACCGAGGCGCCGGGGAGGACGAGGAACAGCATCCGGCGGTCCGGGGTGCGGGTCACCGGGCCCAGCGCCAGCCCCATCCGCTCCATACGGGCCAGCGCCAGACATCCCGCCGTTTCGGGCACGTCGAGCGCCTCGAAGGTCCGGCCCGTCGGCATCAGGATCGAGGCCCGCGGCTGCTTGCTCCACATCCGGCGGACGGCGGCCGCGCTGCCGGAAGCCTGTTGGGCCCAGCCGGGCCCGGTCGGGTGCGCGCCGGGTGCCGGGCAGTCGACCGCGTCGCACGAACAGCGCGGTGTCTCGCCGTCGTGCTCCAGCCATGCGCCGGGGAACACGTCCCAGTGCCGTTCCTCCGCGTAACGCACCGCACTGTCCGGCAGTTGCTCGCCTCGCTGCAGGGGAATGGGCGAGGTTTCTGTGGTTCCTATGGTCTTTTCCACGCCGGGCACAACTTCCGCCGTCACCAAGGGTTACGGCTCAGGGGTGAACCTCCCGGCGCATCGTTCTCGTGCGTGGGGCGCACGGGTGCACCGGTGGGGGCGCGTGTGCGGACCGGGCCCGAGGAGCGGGTAGCCACCTGCCTGACGGGCGGACGGACCGCCCGGCGGCAGTCCGCGGTGCACCCGGGGGAGCCCGGCACGGCGGCGCCGCGATCTGTGCACGGCACCGCGCAGCCTTTCCCCACCCGTGAACGGCGCTTGGCACCGAGGAGGCACCGGACAGGGCGCACACCGCTCATGAACGGGCATCCGCCGTAAAGCGCGTATCACACCGATCCCCCCTATTGCGCATATTCAGGATCTCTCGGATATCCGGCATATTCCTGGGGAATCGATCTCGGGGAACGGCGTTCGACGGTGAACGCACAGCGGTACACAGGGGGTACAAGCATGGCCGCCAGGCCACTCGTCGCACGGCAGCCCAACGAACGGCTGCAGACGCTGATCCAGGAAGCCGCCTGTTCCAACGCGGGGCTGGCCCGCCGCGTCAACATGTGCGGTGCGGAACACGGTCTCGACCTCCGCTACGACAAGACCTCGGTGGCCAGATGGCTGCGCGGCCAGCAACCACGGGGCCGCGCCCCGGCCGTCATCGCGGAGGCGCTGGGGCGCAAGCTGGGGCGCACGGTCACCATCGACGAGATCGGGATGGCCGACGGCAAGAACCTCGCGTCCGGGGTGGGGCTCCAGTTCTCGCCGACCGTCCTGGGGGCCATCGAGCAGGTCTGCGAGCTGTGGCGCAGCGACGTCGGCCGGCGTGACTTCCTCACCGGCTCCACGGTCGCGGCCTCCGCCCTGGTGGAGCCCAGCCGCGACTGGCTGATCACCGGGGCGGACAGCCAGGTCGCCCGGAACGCCGGTGCCCGCGTCGGGATCTCGGACGTCGAGGCGGTCCGTGCGATGACCTCGGCGCTCAGCGAACTCGACCACCGCTTCGGTGCCGGGCACGTCCGGCCGGTCGTGGTGCACTACCTCAACAGCGTGGTCTCCGGGCTGCTGGCCGGCTCGTACCGGGAGTCCGTCGGGCGTGAACTCTTCGCCGCCGTGGCCCGGTTGACCGAACTGGGCGGTTACATGGCCGTCGACACCGGGCAGCCCGGTCTCGCCCAGCGCTACTACATCCAGGCGCTGCGGCTGGCCCAGGCGGCCGGCGACCGCGGCTACGGCGGCTACGTCCTCGCCGCGAGCATGAGCCATCTCGCCGCCTCGCTCGGCAATCCACGGGAGATCGCCCAGCTCGCGCGTGCCGCCCAGGAAGGCGCCCGCGGCCATGTCACACCGCGCGCGGAGGCGATGTTCTGCGCCGCGGAGGCGCGCGGACACGCGCTGATGGGCGACGGCCGGGCCTTCCAGGCGGTGGCGGCCCGCGCGGTCGCCGCGATGGAGCGCGCCGACGCCGCCGTCGGCGCGGGCGACGACCCGGTTTGGATCACCCACTTCGACCAGGCCTATCTGGCCGATGAACTCGCCCACTGCCACCGCGATTTGGGGCAGCCGGGACCCGCCGCGCAGCGGGCGCAGGAGGCGCTGGACGGGCATCCGGACGGCCGGGCCCGGCGCCGGGCCATCGGCATGCTGCTGCTGGCCGGCGCCCAGGCACAGCAGCGCGAGGTGGAGCAGGCCTGCCATACGGGCACGAGGGCGGTGGAGCTGCTGAGCGGGCTGCGTTCGGACCGTGGCACGGAGTATCTGGAGGACTTTCAGCTGCGTTTGGAGCCTTACCGGGACGAACCGGTTGTGCGGGAGTTCGGTGCGCGGCTGGAGCTGCGGGCCACGGCGGCGTGAGGATCGCCTCACCGGGGCCGCGGCTGCTTTGTCGTACGGCGTCTGGTTTGTCGTGCGGTGGCGGGCGGCCCGGCCGCCGGGGGCCGCCCGGAGCGGTCCCGGGCGGGCCGGGGCGGTGACCAGGCGACGTGGTCGAACGTCGCTGCGACCCGGTAGCGTGCAGCCGACGATTCCGTAGGTCTGTACGTTGGTAGGAGTCACGGTGACGCAGAGCGGACAGGGTCACGACCCGCAGAATTCTGCGGCCGGTCCCGCGCGAGAGGGCATAGTGCTGCCCGCCAACGGCGAGCCGTGGGTGCCCGACCAGCAGGCCGCGCCGCCGGCCGGCCAGCCGTGGGGCCAGCCCTGGGGCCCCGGCCAGCAGGCCGCCCCCGGTCAGCAGGCCGCACCCGCCCCGCAGCCGTACGGCGAGGCGCCCGCCCAGGGACAGCCCGCCGCGCAGCAGGGGTACGGTCAGCCCCCGCAGCAGGGGTACGCCCCCGCCGCGCCGCAGAACCCGCAGGGCCTCGTACCCCAGCCGCCGCAGGACGGCCAGGGCTTCGCCGCACAGCCGCCCGCGCCGCCCGCCATGCCGCCAGCGCCGCCGCAGCAGGCACCCCAGCAGCCCGCCGCACCGCAGCCCGGCTTCGATGCCGAGGCGACGGCACTCCTGCCGCCCGGCGCGCAGCCCGGCCAGGGTGCGCCCGGCGCACTCCCGCCCGAGGGCACGCAGTCGTACGGCCAGCAGACTCCGCAGCAGCCGTACGGTCAGCAGAGCCCGCAGCCGCAGCAAACCCCGCAGCCGCCACAGCAGTTCGGCCAGCAGCCCCAGGGTGCGAACGGCGCGCTGGTGCGGTCGACCCCGCAGACCGGTGCGCCGCTGCCGCCCGCCGCGGGTGACGCCGAGGCCACCGCGCTGATACCGCCCTTCGGTGCCGGTTCCGGCGGCCCCGCCGCCGCACCGCTGCCGCCCGAGGCCGCCTCGCGCCCCGAGACGCCCGACGAGTCCACGACCATGCTGCGCGCGATCAAGCCGAACCAGGGCGGTCCCCAGGGCCGGCCGATGCCGCAGGCCCAGCCGATGCCCGGCGCCCAGGGCGCGGGCGACGCCGAGGCCACCCAGCTCATCCCGCCGGTCGGCGCCGCCGCACCGGCCCCGCCGCCCGGCGCGCCGTACGGCGTGCGTCCCGGCGCGCCCGGTGACCGCACCACCCCCGCCGAGTTCGACGGCCTGTTCCGCGACGGGCCGGGCGGGCCCGGCCAGACCGGACAGACCGGCTCCCCGGACTCCACCGCACAGCTGCCGCGCTTCGAGGACCCGGGCCACCCGCCGTACGGGCAGCAGGGCCAGCAGTTCCCGCCCGGCGGCTACGACCGGCCGCCCACGCTCGACGGCGACAGCGGCAGCGGCCGCCCCCGCCTCGCCCCGGCCGTGATCGTCGGCATCGTCATCGTGGCGCTCGCGGGCGCCGGCCTCGGCCTCGGCTGGGCGCTGAGCGGCGGCGGCAGCGAGGAGACCGCGAAGAAGCCGGGCTCCGGCGCCGACGCGCCCAAGGAGTCCAAGCAGCCGGAGAAGCCGAAGCCGACCGCTGACCCGGCCGAGGGCCAGGCCAAGCAGCTGGACGCGCTGCTCGGCGACAGCAACAACAGCCGCTCCTCGGTGATCAACGCGGTCAACAACATCAGATCCTGCGACAACCTCGGTGGCGCCGCCAAGGACCTGCGGGCCGCGGCCGGACAGCGCAACGACCTGGTGAAGCGCCTCCAGCAGCTGCCCGTTGACAAGATCCCGAACCACGCCGCGCTGACCGCCGCGCTGACCAAGGCCTGGCAGTCCTCGGCGTCCGCCGACAACCACTACGCGGCCTGGGCCGGACAGGTCGGCGGCAAGAAGGGCTGCCACAAGGGCAAGGCCCGGAGCACCCGGCAGACCGCCCAGGGCAACGCGGCCAGCGGTCAGGCCACCACGGCCAAGCGGCAGGCGGCGCAGATCTGGAACCCGCTCGCCAAGAAGTACGGCCTGACGGAGCGCCGCCCCGAGCAGCTCTGACGGCGGGCCCGGGCGGGCGCCTCCGGGCGGCCCGCCCGCTCAGCTGTCCGCGCGCCGCCGCTCCAGCGTCCTGGTGATGTTGACGAAGCCGTGCTGGGCGGAGACCACTTCGCCGTCCCGTACGACCTGGTAGGTCACCGTCCCGTTCACGATGCGGGGGAAGTCCTGGACCGCGAGCATGTCCTCCTCGCGCCAGCGCAGCTTCGGCGTCAGCCCGCCGGTGTCGACCGGGCGGTCCCCGCGGTCCAGCGCGCCCTGCAGATCATGCGGGGTGATGTCCTCGACACCCGCGTCGTCGAGCTGCTCGATCAGCGACCGCAGCACCGTGTAGGCGATCCAGGTCGTCTGGACGCCCTGGTCGGCGGGGTCGATGCGGTTGTCGTGGAACGCGAAGTCATTGATGACCTTGCGCATCGGCGCCCAGCGTGAGTCACCGGCGGCCGGGTACCAGCCGGTGATGTCCGCCCCCTCAAACGGCCCGGACCGGCCGCCCGTACGGTTCACCAGCGCCTGCCCGACACTGCCGAGCACGGAGGCGACCCGCACCTTGGGGCTGTCCTCCTGGAGCCGCCGGAACGAGTCGAAGAACGCATCGGTGTGATCGCCGAGAGAGGCGGTCACACAGGAGCCGGCCGCTTTGCCGCCGGCCTTCGCGGTGCCGTACACGAGCGGGTCGGCGCCCACCGCGTCCAGGGCGCGGTTCACCGCGGACGCGTAGTCGGTGGCGTCATCGGGCGCCTTGATGTCCTTGGCCGGGTGTCGACTGCCGCTCTCCAGACCGGAGTTGAGCAGGGACGGCATCGTGTCGCCGACGATGGTGTCCGGGCGGACCAGGGCGACCCGCCGGCAGTCGCGGGCCAACTGGCGGCCGTTCCCGGCGAGCAGGGAGGCCTGCCCGCCGTTGACGGGGTAGGACAGCGGACTCTCGAACTCCTCGTCCGAGGCGCCGTAGCCGCCGATGAAGGGGACGCCCTTGACCTCCAGCGGCGACATGAACGAGCGGCCGAACTGGCTGTAGGAGCCGACGACGGCGACGGCGCCCTGGTCCACCGCGCGCTGGGCACACTGTGCGGCGGACACCGAGTCGTTGCGCTCGTTGCAGGTCAGCACCCGCAGATGGTGGCCCCTGATGCCGCCCTGGGAGTTGACCCAGCGGGCGTAGGCCTGCGCCATGGCCGGCATCCCCGGCATATTGGTCGCCTTGGTGTCCTCGGGCGCCCAGGTCATCACCGTGACCGGGCCCTTCCCCCCGGAGTCCCCCGAGATTCCGGGGAGGGAGCCGCAGCCCGAGAGCAGCGACGCCATGACCGCCGTACATGCCACGGCCGAACCGACCACGGGAGCATGAGAGAAAGGGCGGGGGGAGGAGCGTCGCCGTCCGGTCATGACACCGCAGCCTTCCGTCTTGCCCGGAACGTCTGAGTGACGGAAAGGCAATGGATGGTGACAGGGAGGTGAACTCCGGGGGCCGGCTTGAGATCATCCGCGCGGAACGTACGATCCAATACTGTGCAAGGTTCGGAGAAGTCTTCCCGTCGCGGCCGCCGCTCGACCACCATGGGCGCCATGCCACTCAACGACATGCCGTGGTGGCGCTGGCGCAGCAATGTGCGCTCCGCGCTGCACATGCTCTCCGACCCGGCCTTCCAGCAGGAGACCTGGCTGGCCGGCCGGCCGGGGTACGGAGATGTCACCGACGCCGTCTACCGGCTCGTCGAGGACACCTGGCTGGACAACTGGTCCGCCGAGAAATATGTCGGCACGATCTTCCGGGACTCCCAGGAGGCGCAGCTCGTCGATGTCGCCGTGCTGCGGGTGCTGCGGATCATGCACCAGGTCGGTGCGGACGCCCCGGTCACCGCGTACATGGCCCATCAGGGCTGGCCGGAGGCCGTCCACGCGGCCCGTGAGGCGCATGTGCGGCTGGCCGCCGCGGACGGGGAGGACCCCGATGCCGCGCCGCGTTCGCTGGAGGTGCTGGCCATCATGACCGGCGGACCGGACTCCCCGGCCTGACCTGCTCCGCAGGTGTGCGACCCTATGAGGTCATGAGCGAGTCGCAGCCCACCACCCAGCCCGGTCAGCACGATCGGAACGATCAGTACGTCCTCACCCTGTCCTGCCCGGACAAGCAGGGCATCGTGCACGCCGTGTCCAGCTACCTCTTCATCACCGGCTGCAACATCGAGGACAGCCAGCAGTTCGGCGACCACGACACCGGGCTGTTCTTCATGCGGGTCCACTTCAGCGCGGACTCCTCGGTGAGCGTCGACAAGCTGCGGGCCAGCTTCGCGGCGGTGGGCGACTCCTTCGGCATGGACTGGCAGATCCACCGGGCCGAGGAGAAGATGCGGGTCATCCTGATGGTGTCCAAGTTCGGGCACTGCCTCAACGACCTGCTGTTCCGCTCCCGGATCGGCGCGCTGCCGGTGGAGATCGCGGCCGTGGTCTCCAACCACCGGGACTTCGCCGAGCTGGTCGGCTCGTACGACATCCCCTTCCACCACATCCCGGTCACCCGCGACACCAAGGCCCAGGCCGAGGCGCAGCTGCTGGAGCTGGTGGCGGCGGAGAACGTCGAGCTGGTGGTCCTCGCCCGCTACATGCAGGTGCTCTCCGACGATCTGTGCAAGGCGCTGTCCGGCCGGATCATCAACATCCACCACTCCTTCCTCCCGAGCTTCAAGGGCGCCAAGCCGTACCACCAGGCGCACGCCCGCGGGGTGAAGCTGATCGGCGCCACCGCGCACTACGTCACCGCGGACCTCGACGAGGGCCCGATCATCGAGCAGGAGGTCGAGCGGGTCGGCCACGAGGTCACCCCCGACCAGCTCGTCGCGATCGGCCGCGACGTGGAGTGCCAGGCCCTGGCCCGCGCGGTGAAGTGGCACAGTGAGCGCCGGGTGCTGCTGAACGGGAGCCGCACGGTCGTGTTCGCGTAGGGGTGCTAAAGCCGCGACAGCGACGCCGTGGCGAAGAGCACATCGCGGATCGCGTCGCGTTCGCCGTCCTGGCCCGCGGCCGCCTCCTCGGGGGAGATGTGGCCCGCGGCCAGCTGGCAGAACTCGGCGCTGTCCAGCGCGATGTGGGCGACGGTGCGGTCCGGGGTGCCCAGGGCGGCCGGTGAGTCCAGCGCTATGTACCAGTGGCCGCCGCCGTTGCCCTCGACCTCCAGATGGAGCGTACGGCCCGGGGCGCCCGCCTCGACCAGCCGCTGCGGCGGCGCGGCGAGGCCGGCCCGGCGCCGGTCGGCCAGCGCACTGGGCAGCAGCCGGGCGGCCAGGTCGACCATCTGGTGCAGATGCCCGGCGGCCGGGGGTACGTACGGGTAGTCCACCGCCTCCGCGATGTCGCCGGCGTGCACCCAGCACTCGAAGGCGCGGTCCAGGAAGGCGTCCCGCAGCGGGAGCCGGAAGTCGCCGTACGGGACGGCGAGTTCGGCGACCTTGGCGCCGGCGAACGACACCTGCCGCATCAGCGCATAGCTCTGGTCGCGCCACGGGGCGTGCACGGCGAGCGGTCTGTGCGGTTCGCCCGCGCCGCGCCAGAACGTTTCCGTGCGGATGAGCGGGTCCGGGGTGCCGGGCGGGGCGGCCGTGCCGAGCGGGTCGGTCAGCCCCAGCGCCGTCGCGACCAGGCCGTCGACCGCCATCAGATGGCCCATGACACCGGCCACGGTGGTCTCCCGCTCGACCGGGCGCTCGCCCTCGAACCAGCGCAGCCGCACCGGAGCGCGCCACTCCGCCTCGCCCATGTCACGCAGCAGCGCATCCAGCTTGGCGGTCTCCGCGTCGTACGGCGCCGCCCACTCGGGCACCGGGATACGGGCCGGCCGCCGGCCCAGGCAGCCCTCCAGCACGCGGGAGCGCAGCAGCGGATCGGGGTCGAGGCTGTCGGCGGGGTGCAGCAGCCCGACGGCGTCGCGCAGCCGCAGCGCCTCGTCCGCGCAGGAGGCGCAGTCGGTCAGATGCGCCTCGACGGCGGCGGTCTCCTCGGCGGAGCAGGCGGCCAGCGCCCAGGCGCCGAGCAGCGACTTGAGGACGCGGTGCGGCCAGGCGGGGTCCGGGCCGGCGGGCGGCGGCATCGTGGCGGGCGGCCCGGAGCCCGGCCCGGCGCCCGGGAGGGTGCCGAGGGCGTCGGTCGCCGGGTCGCACACGGGCACCGGAGGGGTGTCCGGCAGGGGGCCGTGGTCCTCGGCGGCGGAGCGCGGGGAGGGTATCCGCGGCCGCTCGCCGGGGCTGCCGGGCAGCTCGCGGCCGTCCCATTCGTCCGGGCCGTTCACAGTGACCTTCCATGGCCCGGGCCGGGTGGTGCTCCGGGGCCGGTGTGCCGGGTGTGCGGCGGGAGCGGGCCGCGGGGCGGGTGCGGCGCCGGCGGGGTGGCGGGCGCCGAATGGGCGGAGCGCGGGGCACGGGCGGTGTACGAGGCGCGGTGGCCGGGCGGCAGGGCCGGGTGGTGGTGGGCGGTGGAGAGCAGTTGCAGGCCCAGGCGGAGCCGGCGGCGGGCCTCGTCCTCGGTGACGCCGAGGTCGGCGGCGGTCTGGCGGTAGTCCCGGCGCTGGAAGTACGCCAGCTCCAGTGCGGCCCGCAGGGGCGCGGGCATGGACGTGACGATGTAGTCGGCGCGGGCTGCGGTGGAGGCCTCGCGGATCTTCTGCTCTATCTCGGCGGGCGCCGGGGCACCGTCCCCGCAGTCGCGCGCCGAGGCCGCCTCGGTCTGGCGCAGCCGCTGGACCGCCTGATGGCGGGTGACACCGGCGATCCAGGAGCGCAGCGGGCCCTGCTTGGGGTCGTAGGAATCGGGGTGTTCCCAGATGTAGCCGAAGACCTCGCGGGTCAGCCGGTCGGCGGCGTCCTCGTCGTCCAGGACGCGGTGGGCGAGGCTGTGCACGAGCGAGGCGAAGCGGTCGTAGAGCTCGCCCAGCGCGGCCGCCTCGCCGTGGGCGAGCCGCTGTTGCATCCGCCTGTCCCAGCGCGGTGGCGCGTCGTGTCCCATCGGAACCCCATCCCTGCCCGTCGCCGCCGGGCTCACTCCTCGGCCGTCACCCCGGCACACCCGCTCACGCCCGGAGCTGTGCGCGCGATCACAGAATCCACCGTCCAACGAATGTAATGCGCGGGTCTGACAACGCACGCTCCTTTGCGGCAAACCCAGCCCCGAGGGGGGCGGGGGTGGTAGGGCCCTCCGCTGGACGGCCTCGCTTTGTGGCGATACTGCCCGATCAGAGCCGATCGATGCCGATCGTTCGTGTGCGCATGCGGTGATGTGTTATCCGTGTGTGACCGGATGTCGGCGAAAAGCTGTCGCCTCTGGGGCATAGCCTTAGGCGGACTGCCTGTTGCGCCAAGGATTCGGAAGAGTTTCAGGGGAGAGAGGCCGGGCAGTCGAGGCGGGGAAGGATGAGTTCCGGATGCTGCCGGGCCCATCCGGTCCGAAAGCGAGCGAAAGGCTTCGAGCGCGTGTCGTTGAAGGTGGCAGAGGACGAACAGGGCCCGTGGGCCGTACTCCAGGTATCCGGCGAGATGGACCTGGTCACGTCGCCTGCGGTACGTCAGCATGTGCACGACGCGGTGGCGGACGGCCGGAGATCGCTGGTGCTCGACCTCTCCGAGGTGCGGTTCTGTGATTCCAGCGGGGTGGGTGTGCTGATCGCCGCCCGCCGTCTGATGCGCTCCTGTCAGGGGCGGCTGCGGCTGATCCTCCCCGCGCAGGGCGCCGTGGACGGTTCACACGTCAACCGCGTACTGGCCGCGCTGGGTGTCCGCCGGCTCTTCGAGGTCTACCCGGATCTGCGCACCGCGGTGGACGAGGCCGCCGCACCGCTCTCCGCCTGAGCGTGCCCGGGGCGCAGCCTTTCTGCCCCCGTACATCCGCCTCCGCCTGATTCACCCCGCTCCGTACGGAAACTCGGCCCGTACGACGAAGCCGCCGTCGGAGGTGTGCCGCGCCTCCAGCGTCCCGCCGAGGCTCTGCGCGCGCTCGCGCAGCCCCACCAGCCCGTGCCCGCCCCCGGGAAGCGCCGGAACCGTCGCCGTCGCGTCCGGCGGCCCGTTACGGATCTCCACCCGCAGCCCGTGCGCCGCACGGCTCTCCCCGGCCGGCTCGCCGCGCACGGCCGCTTCAGCGCGTCCGGCCCGCTCGGCCCTTCCGCCGCTCCCGCCCCGCCCGGCCCTCTCGTGGCGCACCGCGGCCACGCCGTCCACCGCAACCACCGTGTCCACGGCGTCCCTCGCAGCCGCGTCCGCCGCAACCACCGCGTCCACCGGATCGACCCGGACCCGGACCCGTGCCCCCGGCGCGTGCTTGCGGATGTTGGTGAGCGCCTCCTGCACCGTACGGAACGCCGCCCGCTCCACCGTCTTCGTGCCGCTGCCGCCGGCCGTCACACCGCCCTCGTACGTCACATCCAGCGCGCTCATCTCGATCAGCCGCGGCAACTCCGCCAAGTCCGGCTGCGGGGCGAGCCCGTGTGCTCCGTCCGCCTCGCCGCCGTCCGCGCGCAGCACGCCCACCATGTGCCGCAGCTCCTCCAGCGTCCGTACGGACAGCTCCCGGATCGTCCTGGCGCCCGCGCGCACCGCCGGGTCCTCCGCGCCGACCTGCAGCGCCCCGGCCTGCAGGCTGATCAGGCTGACCTGATGGGCCACCACGTCATGCATCTCGCGTGCCAGCCGGGCGCGTTCGGTGGTCTTGACCCGGTCCGCCAGCAGCCGGTGCTCACGGCGCCGGCTGCGGGTCAGGTCCTCGACGCGGGAGGCGAGTTCCTGGCGGGTGCGCATCAGCAGGCCCAGCGCGATCGGCGCGGCCGCGGTGACGCCGGCGTCGATCAGCACCAGGGTGTTCTCGCGGTAGACGGTGAGCTCGAAGTCGGTGATCGGGTACGGGAAGAAGTGCGCGGCGATCAGCAGCAGCGCGCAGACACCGAGCCGTGCCCGGCCGGGCCGCCGTACGGCCAGCGTGTAGAGCCCGATCATCGGCGCGAACCAGATGTAGCCGATGTAGAGCCCGGGGAGCGTGAAGAGGAACACCAGCAGGGGGAAGCGCCGGCGCAGCGTCAGGGCCGCCGCGGCCAGCATCGAGACGCCGACCTCCAGGTCGAGTTCGAGGCCGTTGACCAGCATCGAGTCGGCGATCGCCAGCAGCACCGGGACCATCAGCGGGGCGAGGGCACGCAGCCGCCGCCCCAGCGCCCCGCGGGCCAGCTCCCGCCCCTTGGCCTCCCCGCGCGCCAGCACCCGGCACGCGCGCGTCCGCAGCCGGCGCCGACCGCCCCGGGCCTTCACCACGCACCCCGGGGGGCGCCCGCCACCAGGCCGGCCCGGTCGGCGACGATGGCCGCCTGGACGCGGTTGATGCCGCCCAATTTGCCCAGCAGGGCCCGTACATGGTCCTTGACCGTACTGGGGGCGAGCCCCATCCGGTCGGCTATCTGGGCGTTGCCCAGGCCCTCGCCGAGCAGGGCGAGCACCTCCGACTCCCGCGGGGTCAGCCCGCTGACCGCCCGCGCCGCCGACGCCTGGTCCTCGGCGGTCAGATAGCCCCCGATCACCGCACGGGTGACGCCCGGATCGAGCACGCTGCCGCCCTCCGCCAGGGTCCGTACGGCCCGCACGAGTTGCTCCGGATCGGAGTCCTTGAGCAGGAACCCGGCCGCGCCCTCGCGCAGCGCCGCGGTCAGGTACTCCTGGGCGTCGAAGGTGGTCAGCATCGCCACCGCGGGCGGCTCCGGAGCGGCGCGCAGCCGGCGCAGTACGGTCAGCCCGTCCACGTCCGGCATGCGGATGTCCAGCAGCACGACGTCGGCCGCGCAGTCCAGCACGGTCTCCACGGCCTCGGCGCCGCCGCAGTCCGCGACCATCTCGATGTCCGGGGCGGTCCCCAGAATCATCCGCAGTCCCGACCTGACCAGCCGTTCGTCGTCCACCACAGCGACACGGATCACCGGCCGCCCCTTTCTCCTCCGCACCCACCCGAGCCCCCGGAACCGCCCGGCGCTGCGCGATTCCGTTTCCCTGTTCATCCGGGGCCGCCCTGCGGCGGACCCGCACCCCCGCCGAGCGGCGGGGGTGAGCCCGCGACCTCTGGAGGATGCCGTGGGGAGGTCCCCACGGGCAGAGTGGTTCTCATGCTGCACCACTGAAGAGGCCCCGAGCCCAGGACGCGTTGCAGCTCACATCGGCGGCCGCCGCGACCCCCACACGCGGCGGCCGTCTTTGGCGTGCGGGGGCGGTCCGGAGGGGGATCTCCCCCGCACCGCCGGAAGACGACCTGGCGGCCCCTCAAAGCCGCTGGTCAGAGCCCTTTTCCTGGTCCGCGAGACGCTCCCCGCGGCACTCCGCGACCCGCACCACATCCTGTAACGCGGCACGGAGCTGAACCGACAAATACCGCAACTGCCGTGCGTCGGCCGCCGGATCGTCGATCAGGGCATCGGCGTGCGCGAGCATCCCGATCCCCATGCCGAGTTGGAGCGCCTCGACATCGTCGGCATACCGGGCGACATAGCCGCCCTCCCGGTCCGTGAGGAGGTAGCAGGGTTTGTCGCCGGGGGTGGTCCAGGGGAGGAGACGGGGGGTGGGCGGGTTGTCGTCCATCGGGGTGCCTCCGGGGCGTACGTCGTTGTGGCCGTAGTGGCTGTCGTTCCTGACGACGTGGCAACGCTAGGCAGCAGGGCACGGCCCGGACAGTGACGTGCTGTGCCACTTTCCGCGCCTACGGGGACGCCCTGTCCTACCCGTCGAGCCCGAGGCGGTCGGCGAGTTCGGTGAGCGGTGAGGTGCGCCGCCGCTCACGCTGGCGGAGGTCGGCCACGAGGTGGCGGCTCGTGGAGTGGTAGCGCATCCACTCCGGGGCGGTGCGCTCGGCGGTGAGCAGCGCCTGGAGTGCGCCGTCGTCCTTGCGCAGGTCGGCGAAGGCCAGCGCGCGGTCCACGTGGAACCGCGCACGCCAGGTCGGTGGCAGCGCCCCCAGATCGGGCACGGTGCGCGCGGTGCGCAGTGCCTCGGCGCCCTGTTCCATCTCCACCAGGAAGTTGACCTTGGCCACGCCCATGTTGGTCGGGCCGAACGGCGTCGCGTAATCGAGGCGGTCCGCGCCGATCCGTGCCGCCGCCGCGCCCGCCAGATTGAGCAGCTCGCGTACGGTGTCGTGCCGCTCCAGGCGCACCGCGGCCGTTGCCGCGCGCAGCAGCAGGATGCCCCACAGGGCCAGTTCGGCCGGCGGCGAGCGGAACCCCGGCTCGATGCGCTCGGCGGCGTTCAGCGCGACGCGTTCGGCGTCGGCCAGCCGCCCCTGCTTGGTGAGGACCCAGGCGAGGCTGGAGAACCCGACGGTCTGCAGATGGGGATCGTCCCCGGAAGCCGCCGCAGCCATCGACCGTTCCAGGGCGGTGAACGCGGCGTCCTCCTTGCCCAGCGCCGCCAGCGTGGTCGCGGCGACCTGGTATGCCTCGGCCAGGACCGCGTGGGCGGCGGCGGCCTCGGCCCCGGTGGTGGTACGTGCCGCCGCCTTGGCATCCCTGATCAACTGCGGCAGCAGCGCGCCGATTTGCCCCATCCGCCCCTCGCGGCGGATGCGCTCCGTCGAACGCAGCGATGCCCGCAGGGCCGCGATACCCGGCGGATCCTCGGGATCCGGATCGTCGCCCAGTAGGTCGGACACCGGCGAGACGGCCTGCCGCAGCGCCAGGACGGAGGGCTGGTCGCCCTCGCTGCGCACCTCGAAGGTGGCGGGCTGCCCGACGAGCGCGGACGGCTCCACATCCAGCGCTCTGGCCAGCGCATTGAGTGTGGTCAGCCGCGCCGTCCGGCGTACGCCCTGCTCCAGTTTGCGCACGACATCGACACACAGGCCCGCCCGTTCGGCCAGCCCCTCCTGCGTCAGCCTCCGTCGCGCCCGCAGCCGCGCGATCCGCTCACCGATACCGGGTTCCTCGTGGAACAACTCCATGGCCACCCCCGCGAAAAGGACGTACCGGCCACGCTACGCCCCTGGGTGGCGCGGGGTGGCACTCACAGCCACCCCTCCCGCCCCACAACCCCCGTCCGGACCCCCTCCGGGCGGGGGCCGGCGTACGGGCCGAAGCCGCGGGCGGTGGCCAGGACGACGACCGAGGTCATGGCGGCCAGGCCGTAGGCCGTCGTGGCCATCGACAGGGCGCCCTCGGTGGTCTCGAAGGAGCGGTTGAAGAAGTCCGAGACGGTCAGCCACACCACCGTGCGAACCGTCATGTAGAGCTCCAGCGCCGCGAACACCAGGAGCGCGCCCCGGATGTCCCGGCGCCCCCGGAGGGCCAGTACGCCGAGGATCAGCAGGACGAGGACCGAGCCGACGGTGGTGAACTCGGCGGACGCCGCGAGGTCGAGGGCGCCGAGGACCGAACCGTCGACCACACCGCGCAGATAGCGGCCCGCGTCCACGCCGGTCGCGGTCAGATCGCGGACCGCCCAGCCGAGTTCGGCGAGCGCCATGACCAGGAAGAGGACCCCGCAGATCCGGGACAGGCGGCGCCACTGCGCCTCCGGGCCGGTCGCGGTGGGCCGGGGCGGCGCGCCGTCCTGCCGCCGCTCGGTGGCCGGGAACATCGAGAACAGCACCACCAGCGCCACCACCACGCCCAGGCCACGGGTGGCGAGCGCCCAGCTGCCCAGCGGGTCGTTGCTGTACTGGTGGCGGTAGGCGGCGTGCAGCAGGCCCACGCCCTCCCGCAGGGAGAGGGCGAGCAGTACGAATCCGGACAGCAGCGCCGCGGAGCGGGCCACCCGCCGCTGGGCGAGCGCGAGCCCGGCGATCACCAGGAACGCGACGGTGAAGGCCCATTCGTACGGGCCGAGGATCTGGGTCGTGGGGGAGGCGCCCGGGTTGAACAGGCCCTCGACGAAGTCCCAGGTGCTGCCGTCCCCTTGGGAGATTCCGAAGACCGTCCAGGCAGCCAGCACACCGGCGTACAGCGTCAGGCACAGTCCGGTCGCGAGATAGCCGCCGCTGTGCTCCGGAGCGGCCCGGCCCGGATCGGGACCCGGACGGACATCCACCGTTCCGCCGTCCTGCATCACCATGACCGACCCCCGATCCGCCTCTCGTGGCCGCCGCACCGGCAGTTCCCGTACAACAGCCTCACTGTGTCAAGGACGGCGGGAGTGCCGGTGGAGGTTCCACCCCGTGTCGTCCGGCTCCTGCCCCGTTGATCAGCGCACCTGCCGGACGGCGGCCGCGAGGGTGCCCACGACGGCCACCACGCTTGCCCCAACTGCCTCCATGGGGACGGTCGATCACGGCGGACCAGGTCAGCGGCAGGGCGTCGGCGACCATGGCCGGTCCGTGGACGCCGCCCCTGCCGGTCGGGGCGCCGTGCGGCAAGATGGAGCCATGGGGATCTTCGGGGGCGAGGGCCGACTGATCGGTGGCCGGTACCGCCTGGGAATACGGCTGGGCCGCGGCGGAATGGGAACGGTCTGGCGTGCCACCGATGAAGTGCTGGGCCGTCAAGTCGCAGTAAAAGAGCTGCACTTGGACGAGGACACGGCGGAGCCCGAGGCGCGGGTGCAGCGTGAACGGGCGATGCGGGAGGCGCGGACGGTCGCCCGGATCAAGCATCCGAATGTGATCGTCGTGCATGACGTCGTCGAACAGGACGGCCGGCCGTGGATCGTGATGGAGCTGGTGGAGGGCCCGTCGCTGGCCGACCGGCTGCAGAGCGGCGGCCCGGTCGCGCCGCGCGAGGCGGCCCGGATCGGCGTGGCACTGCTGGGCGCGCTGCGGGCCGCGCACACCCGCGGGGTGCTGCACCGCGACATCAAGCCCGCCAACGTCCTGATGGAGTCGGGCACCGGCCGGGTCGTGCTCACCGACTTCGGTATCGCCCAGGTGCCCGGCGTCACGACGCTGACCGACGCCGGCGGCTTCGTCGGCTCGCCCGAATACACCGCGCCGGAGCGGATGGCCGGGCACGGCACCGGCCCCGAGGCCGACCTCTGGTCGCTCGGGGTGCTGCTGTGCGCCGCGCTGAGCGGTGTCTCGCCGTTCCACCGCGACTCGTTGGGCGGTGTGCTGCACGCGGTGGTGTACGACGAGATCGAACTCCCGGAATCCGCCCGCCCGTTGCATGCCGTTGTGGACGGGCTGCTGGAGCGCGAGCCGGAGCGGCGGCTGGGCGTCACCGAGACGGAGCGGCTGCTGCGCGGCTATCTGCAGTCGGGGCGGGCGCCGGAACGTGGGACGGGAGGGCCGGGAGGGTTTGGCGGGCCGGGAGGGCCTGGCGCGCCCGGCGGACCGGGCGGCCCCCTCCCCGGGAGTCCGGACGTCTCGCGGTACTCCGGGCCCGATGTCCACGCTCCCCTGTACGACGTCCCGGAGGGCGGCCTGCCGGGGGAGCACCTGCAGGGGGAGCATCCACCGGGCGAGCACCCGCCCGGCGAGCACCTCCCGCCCGCGGGCACCCCGCCCCCGGGCCCGGCCGCCGCGTCCGGCCGTATGCGCGCCGGGGCCGGAGGAGCCGCACCCGCAGCCGGCCCGGGAGCCCATCCCGGAAAGCCGCCCGGCCGTATGGGCGGCCGCACCCCGGGCCTGCCCCTCCGGGACGCCCTCGACGACCGGGCGCTGGCCGCCGCCGCCCGCCCGCACACCGGCCGGGCCCGTACCGCCCTGCTGGTCGTGGTCGCGGCGGTGGTGATCGGCGGGGCGGGTGCGGGCCTCGCCGTGCTGCTGGTGAACCAGGGCGGCACCGACGGCGGCACCGGCACGGGCAGCCGGCCCAGCCGCTCCCAGCAGGCCGCGGCCACCGGCCCCGCGCAGGGCGGCGACGCCGGCACGGCACATCCCACCGTCACCGCACCCCCGGCGTCCGGAGGCGGCGGCACCGGCAACGCCAAGGTCCCGGCCGGATACCGCCTCGTCCGCGACCCCGTCGGCTTCGCCCTCGCGGTCCCCGAGGGCTTCACCCGCTCCTATGAGAACGACCGGGTCTACTACTACTCCCAGGGCAAGCGGTTCCGGATCGGCATCCAGGTGCAGAAGCCGGTGCCGGAGGGTCCGCTGGGCGCGATGCGCGCGGCGGACGCCAAGGGGCCCGCCGATTACCGCGGTTACCGTCAGGGGCAGGTCACCGAGACCACCCACAACGGGCTCCAGGCCGGTCTGTGGGAGTTCGTCTGGAACGGCAGTTCCCGGGACGGCGGCTCGCGGTACACCTACGACCTCAGCTGGGACGAGGGCGGCCGGATGATCGATGTGTGGATCTCCTGCCCGGTCGCCTCGCGCACCGAGGCCAAGCGGCACTTCGACACCGCCGTCGACGCCTTCCGGCTGTCCGGGGCATGAGCGCGGGGCGTCGCCCCGGGCGCCGCCGTCCCAGACCAGCACCCTTACGGCCAGCGGACACTGGCACGATTGTGCGTGCCGCGTGAAAACTCATTACTGCCGGGTACACAAAGCGCCGGGGGACGAATACGCTCGCCCGCATGACGGACTCGCAGGACACCGGAACAGCCTCCGCCGCCGCGCCCGAGGCCCCCGCGGAAGCCGCCCCCGAGGCCGCCGCGGAGGCTTCCCCCGCGGCCGCCGAGGCCCCCGAGACCCCCGAGGCGCCCGCCGCCACCGCGCCCGACGCGGCCCCGGCCGGCCCGGACGCGGCCGGAAGCGACGGCGGCAACCCGGTCGCCCCCACCCCCGCCGGAGCCCGTACCGCCGCGGACGTGGTGACCCCGGAGATCGCCGCCCGGCTCAGCCGCGGCGTGGTGTCCGGGGGCGGCCGTACCGCCAACCACACCCCGTTCACCGGGGAGAAGCTGGCCGACCTGCCGGAGTCCACCCCCGAGGACGTCGCCACCGCCTTCGAGCGCGCCCGCGCCGCCCAGGAGCGCTGGGCCAGAGTCCCGGTCAGGCGGCGCGCCGCCGTCCTGCTCCGCTTCCACGACCTGGTGCTGCGCCGCCAGGCCGAGGTGCTCGACCTGATCCAGCTGGAGACCGGCAAGGCGCGGCTGCACGCCCACGAGGAGGTGCAGGCGGTCGCCGTCACCGCCCGCCACTACGGCCGCAAGGCGCACGCCTACCTCAAGCCCAAGGCCCGCACCGGCGTCGTCCCGGCCCTCACCAAGGTCACCGAACTCCGCCAGCCCCGGGGCGTGGTGGGGCAGATAGCCCCCTGGAACTACCCCTTCGAGCTCTCCGTCGGCGACGCCCTGCCGGCCTTCGTCGCGGGCAACGCCGTCGTCATGAAGCCCGACACCGAGACCGCGCTGACCGCGCTGTGGGCCCGTGAGCAGCTCATCGAGGCCGGGCTGCCGGAGGACGTCTGGCAGGTGGTGATCGGCGAGGGCCCGGTCGTCGGCCCCGCCGTCGTCGAGCACGCCGACTACGTCTCCTTCACCGGCTCGACCCGTACCGGCCGCGAGGTCGCCCAGGGCGCCGCCGCCCGGCTGGTCGGCGTCTCCCTCGAACTGGGCGGCAAGAACGCCATGTTGGTGCTCCGGGATGCCGATGTGGAGAAGGCCGCCGCCGGCGCCGTCCGCGGCTGCTTCTCCTCCGCCGGCCAGCTGTGCATCTCCATCGAGCGGCTCTACGTCCACGAGTCCCTCGCCGACGACTTCCTGGAGCGCTTCGCCGCCCGCACGAAGGCGATGCGGCTGGGCAGCGCCCTGGCCTACGGCGCCGACATGGGCTCCCTGGTCGGCGAGCGCCAGCTGGAGACCGTCACCCGCCATGTCGACGAGGCCGTCGCCAAGGGCGCCACGCTGGTCGCCGGCGGCCGCCCCCGCCCCGACATCGGCCCGCTGTTCTACGAGCCGACGATCCTCGACGGCGTCGAGGCCCCGATGGCGGTCTGCGGTGAGGAGACCTTCGGCCCGGTCGTCTCGATCTACCGCTTCCGCGACGAGGACGAGGCGGTGGCGCTCGCCAACGCCACCCCGTACGGCCTGAATTCCAGCGTCTGGACCAAGGACGGCCGCCGCGGCCGTGCGGTCGCCGCCCGGCTGCGCACCGGCACCGTCAACGTCAACGAGTCCTACGCCGCCGGCTACGGCAGCGTCCAGGCGCCGATGGGCGGCATGGGCGACTCGGGCCTGGGCCGCCGGCACGGCTCCGAGGGCATCCTCAAGTACACCGAGGCACAGACCGTCGCCCAGCAGCGGCTGATGCCGCTCGCCCCGTCCTTCGGCATGACCGATGAGAAGTACGCCCAGTTCATGAGCCGCAGCCTGCGCGCGATGAAGGCGTTCCGGCTCCGCTGAACCAAAAGCAGCAGGGAGAGCCAGTGCCCCAGGAAAACTCTGCCCGGAAGCAGGACGACAACGGCATGGACAGCGGCAACGGCAACGGCGACCGGGACGCCCCCGGGGCCGACGGCACCCCCGGCACTCCCGACGAGGGCTACGACTACGACGTGCTCGTCGTCGGCTCCGGCTTCGGCGGCTCGGTCTCCGCACTGCGGCTGACCGAGAAGGGCTATCGCGTCGGTGTCCTGGAAGCCGGCCGCCGCTTCACCCGGGAGACCCTGCCGAAGAACTCCTGGGACCTCCGCAACTACCTGTGGGCCCCGGCGCTCGGCTGCTACGGCATCCAGCGGGTGCATCTGCTCGGCAACGTCATGGTGCTGGCCGGTGCGGGCGTCGGCGGCGGCTCGCTCAACTACGCCAACACCCTCTACGTACCCCCGGCACCGTTCTTCGAGGACCCGCAGTGGGGCCACATCACCGACTGGCAGGAGGAGTTGGCCCCCTACTACGACCAGGCCAAGCGGATGCTGGGGGTCCGTCTCAACCCGACGATGACGCCCTCCGACGTCCACCTCAAGGAGGCCGCGGACAAGATGGGCGTCGGCGACTCCTTCCACCTCGCGCCGGTCGGGGTCTTCTTCGGGGACGGCCGGGACGCCGCCGGCGGGGAGCAGGCCGGGACACCCGCGGTGGCACCGGGTACGGAGGTTCCCGACCCCTACTTCGGCGGCCGGGGCCCGGCCCGCAAGGCCTGCACGGAGTGCGGCGAGTGCATGACCGGATGCCGGCACGGCGCCAAGAACACCCTCAACGAGAACTACCTCCACCTCGCCGAGGCGGCCGGCGCCGTCATCCACCCGATGACCTCGGTCGTCACCGTCACCGAGGACTCCCGCGGCGGGTTCGCCGTCGCCACCCTGCCCACCGACAACAAACGCAAGGGCCGGGGCCGCACCTTCACCGCCCGCCGGGTCGTCCTCGCCGCCGGCACGTACGGCACCCAGACCCTGCTGCACCGGATGAAGGACAGCGGACTGCTGCCCGGCATCTCCGGCAAGCTCGGCGAGCTGACCCGGACCAACTCCGAGGCGCTGGTGGGCGCGCAGACCGACAACCGCCGCTACCGCAAGCGGCACGGCACCACGGCCGACTTCACCCGCGGGGTCGCGATCACCTCGTCCATCCACCCCGACGCCCACACCCATATCGAGCCGGTCCGCTACGGCAAGGGCTCGAACGCGATGGGCGCGATGTCCATCCTCCAGGTGCCGGTCCACGGCCGCGGCTCACGCGCCACCCGCTGGGCCGCGAACTGCCTGCGGCATCCGCTGCTGCTGCTCCGGTCGCTCTCCAACCGCCGCTGGTCGGAGCGCACCATCATCGGCCTGGTGATGCAGTCGCTGGACAACTCCCTGACGACGTACCGCAAACCGGACGGCCTCGGAAAGGGCCTGCTCACCGCCCGCCAGGGCCATGGCGCCCCGAACCCCGGGCAGATCCCCGAGGCCACCGAGGCGGCCACCCTGCTCGCCCAGGAGATCAACGGCTTCGCGGGCAGCAACGTCGGCGAGCTGATGGGGACGCCGCTGACCGCGCACTTCCTGGGCGGCTGCCCGATCGGCACGGACGCCGGGCACGGGGTCATCGACCCGTACCACCGCCTCTACGGCCACCCGGGCATCTCGGTCGTCGACGGCGCCGCGGTCTCCGCCAACCTGGGCGTCAACCCGTCCCTGACCATCACCGCACAGGCCGAGCGCGCGATGTCGCTGTGGCCCAACAAGGGCGAGACGGACCCCCGCCCCGCCCCGGGCCGGCCCTACCGCCGGCTGGCCCCGGTCGAGCCGCTCCGCCCCGCCGTCCCCAAGGACGCGTTCGGCGCGCTGAAACTGCCCTTCCTGGCCGTCCCGACGGTCCCGCCGAAGAAGTCGCTGACCTAGCCGCCCACTTACGACGGAGGGCCGCACCCGCACCGGATGCGGCCCTGCGCTGCGGCGGCCGTTACGCGGCGGCGCCGTCCGTCTTACGGCGGCGGACGGCGAAGATCGCGCCCGCACCCACGACCATCGCGACCCCGCCCACGATGCCGATCGTCGGCAGCGCGGAGGAGGCACCGGTCTCGGCCAGGTTGCCGGTCACCGGCAGCTTGTCCATGCCGTTCTTCGGCTTGCCCGTGTGGACCGGCTTCGATCCGCCCTGCGTACCGGGCTTGTTGCCGGGCTTGCCCGGCTTGGCCGGCGGGATCTCGCCCGTGCCGCTGCCGGCCGCGAGGATCGAGAAGTCGTACCACTGCTCCTCGGACCAGCCGCAGGAGCCGTCCTTGTTCTCGTAGTCGCCCGCCACCAGCGCGAAGCCGTCACCGGACTTGGCGCCCTTGTCGGCGCGGATCCGCAGCTTCAGCTCGGCGGTCTGGTGCGCGTCGAGCTGGAACCAGCCGAAGTACTCCCCGTCGGTCCACTCGTCGAACGAGGTCCACTTGCCGGTGTCCGGGTTCTGGTACTCCAGGTCGAGCTGCGACTCGGGGTGGTCGATGTCGCTGTCCGGCACCGCGTAGATGACCGGGTAGACCTCGTCCAGCGTGTGGTCCGTGGTGTTGGCCAGCCGCACGCTGAAGCCCTGCCAGCCGCCGCCCGCGACGAGCTTGGAGGGCAGCCCGGCGACGGTCACCTTGATCGCGGCGTCGTCGACGGTGCAGGCGTCCTCGTCGTCGTCCTCGTCATCGCCCCCGGGCTTGCCCGTTTCGGTGGGCCCGGCCGACGTGGACGGCTTGGGGGAGTTGCCCGCTCCGGTGGCGTCGCCGCCCGGGGTCTGCGGGGCGCCCGGCGTGGTGTCGTCACCGCTCCCGGTCTCCGCACCGGCGGCGTTGCCGTCGCCCGGCGTGGTGTCGCCGGCGGTGGTGCCGCCCGTCGTCGCGTCACCGGCGCCGGGGGTCTCCGGCTGCGCGGTGGTTTCGTCGGTCTCCTCCTGGCCGGCGGTGCCCGGCGTGGGCTCGGCGCTCGCGCCGGCCTCGGTCTCGGGGCCGGTGGCGTACGCGGCGGGGGCCGCCAGCAGAGCGGCGGGGGCTATGACGGCCGTCGCGGCGGCAGCCGTCAGGGCACGGCGAAGCTTCATCGAGAAGACCTCTCGGGGCAAAAGTGCCGGTGTCCGGCACAAATGGGTTGCGGGCCGTCGCGGTGGGGCGCGGTAGGGCCGTGCGATTGCAGGTACATGACCGGCCATGGCTGAAAAAGGTTGTTCGCTCAACCAGAACCGCTGCCGTGATGCCGATCACACCTGTCACAGCAGCCTCACAGGATCGGGACAGGTGGGGCACGGCATCCGCTCGCCGGTGTGCATGCGCCGGGCGCACGCCGGGCACAGCGAAGGGCCCCGGACGCCGTCCGCGAGGGGGGTGCGGACGGCCACGGGGCCCTTGGCTTTCGATGCCGGCGTCAGGGCAGCGCCGGCACCGAGGGGCGGCGCCGGGGGGGATGGCGCCGCTGGCTTTTCGGGGTGGTGCGCGGAGGTGCGAAGCCCGCGAAGGCCGGACCGATGGCGCTGCAAGGTCCCTGCCGGACGCGGTGCGTCGTACGTCAAGCATCGTCCTGGATACGCCTCACCTGGCGCAACCGTTTCGACCGGATGCGGTCGGTCCCGGGCGTCCCCAGGACCGACCACCCCATCGGATGTGGCCGGGCTGCTGTCCCCTGCTGACCGGCCACGGCACCGGAGTGAGGTCCCACGACGCGGGCCGCTGCCGGCGGCCGGCGTCTCATCGCTCCGGGTTCTCCGCCCGTGGGGCGGCGTCTACGCGTAGTCCTGCAGGCCGCGCCTGGCTGGCGTGGCACCGGGAACAACGAAGCCTCGCAGCGGCCGGTCACGCGCCGTACGGGTGAGTCGGCAACCGAACGCAGATCCGGCAGCTGCGCCGGGGCGCGCGGGTCCCTGCACGCGCCGGACCGGCGCGCAAAACCGACCGCGGACCAGCCAGAACCGGCCACGCCGCTGCCGTGTGCCTGCCTCAGATCTGGCCCCGGGACAGCTCCAGCAGGGTCATCGCCAGCGCGGTGCCCGGCCTGCCGAGCTGGTCGCTGTAGTGGGCGAGGATCTCCATCTCACGGGCGAGGTTCACCCGGCGCCCGCCGGAGGTGATCCGCTCGTGCTGGATGACCGCCGAGACGGCCATCCGTTCCTGCACGAGGCCGATGATCCGGCCGTCGAGATCGTCGATCCGCTGCCGCGCGTCGGTGATGATTCCGGCGGCCTCCGGGGAGCGGGCGCCGGTGTCGGGGGCGGTGCTGGTCGAGGTGCTCATGTCCGTGTCTCCTGGGATGGGTGGCCCCGGAGCCGAGGGAAGGTCCCGACAGACGCAGACGCCCCGGACCTTGTCGGCCCGGGGCGCCTGGGAAGTTGCTCGTCAGTGGATCAAGCAGCACGACCATGGCAGCCGGTTGGGCCGGTGCCATAGGTAAAGACGAAGGTGAGCTGCTTGTTCATGGGGCTCAGTATGAGCCCGTTAGAATCGAAAGTCCAACCCTGCTCCACACCGCCGGAAGGCCGCCGAAGTGCCATCAGCGCCCCCTGCCGCTGCCCCGGACGTCGTCCTCGTAGTCGACTTCGGCGCACAGTACGCCCAGCTCATCGCCCGCCGCGTCCGCGAGGCCCGGGTCTACAGCGAGATCGTGCCGTCCACCATGCCGGTGGCCGAGATGCTCGCCAAGAACCCCAAGGCGATCATCCTCTCCGGCGGTCCCTCGTCGGTCTACGCCGAAGACGCTCCCAGCCTCGACCGTTCCCTGTTCGAGGCCGGTGTCCCGGTCTTCGGCATGTGCTACGGCTTCCAGCTCATGGCCATCACCCTCGGTGGCACCGTCGACAACACCGGCGCCCGTGAGTACGGCCGTACCGCCCTGACCGTCTCCCGCGGCGGCTCCACCCTCTTCGAGGGCACCCCCACCGAGCAGCCGGTGTGGATGTCGCACGGTGACGCCTGCTCCGCCGCCCCCGAGGGCTTCACGGTCACCGCGTCCACGGACATGGTCCCGGTCGCCGCCTTCGAGAACGACGAGAAGAAGCTCTACGGCGTCCAGTACCACCCCGAGGTCATGCACTCCACGCACGGCCAGCAGGTCCTGGAGCACTTCCTCTACCGCGGCGCGGGCATCGAGCCCAGCTGGACCACCACCAGCGTGGTCGAGGAGCAGGTCGCCGCGATCCGCGCCCAGGTCGGCAGCAAGCGCGCCATCTGCGCACTGTCCGGCGGCGTGGACTCCTCGGTGGCCGCCGCGATCGTGCAAAAGGCCATCGGCGACCAGCTGACCTGCGTGTATGTCGACCACGGCCTGCAGCGCAAGGGCGAGTCCGAGCAGGTCGAGAAGGATTTCGTGGCCGCCACCGGCGTCCAGCTGAAGGTCGTCGACGCCGAGGAGCGCTTCCTGACCGCACTGGCCGGGGTCAGCGAGCCCGAGCAGAAGCGGAAGATCATCGGCCGGGAGTTCATCCGGGTCTTCGAGCAGGCCCAGGCCGAGCTGGTCGCCGAGGCCGGCGCCGAGGGCGAAGAGGTCGCGTTCCTGGTCCAGGGCACCCTCTACCCGGACATCGTCGAGTCCGGCGGCGGCACCGGCACCGCCAACATCAAGTCGCACCACAACGTCGGCGGGCTCCCCGACGACATCGAGTTCGAGCTCGTCGAGCCGCTGCGCCAGCTGTTCAAGGACGAGGTCCGGATGGTCGGCACCGAGCTCGGCCTGCCCGACGCGATCGTCCAGCGCCAGCCGTTCCCCGGCCCCGGCCTGGGCATCCGGATCGTCGGCGAGGTCACCAAGGAGCGCCTGGACCTGCTGCGCGAGGCCGACGCCATCGCCCGCGAGGAGCTGACCGCGGCCGGTCTGGACCGCGAGATCTGGCAGTGCCCGGTGGTCCTGCTCGCCGACGTCCGCTCGGTCGGCGTCCAGGGCGACGGCCGGACCTACGGCCACCCGATCGTGCTCCGTCCGGTCTCGTCCGAGGACGCCATGACCGCGGACTGGACCCGGATGCCGTACGACGTCCTGGCCCGGATCTCCACCCGCATCACCAACGAGGTCGCCGATGTGAACCGTGTGGTGCTGGACGTCACCAGCAAGCCGCCGGGCACCATCGAGTGGGAGTGACCCCACCCGTGGGGCCGGGGTGATCCCACCGGCCTTCTGATGACGCCGCCGCTCAGCCTTGTTGAGCGGCGGCGGCGTCGTTGTTGGTGGCTTCCTTTTCGTGGGGCGGCAGGGGGCGTTGGGTGTGCCGCCTGCCGCCTGCCGCCTGCCGCCTGGCTATCTCGGCGCGGCCGGAGTGGCGGACCCGGGGGCCGTGCCGCCCATGCCGCCCGTACCGTCCGTGCCGTCCGCGCCGTTCACCGGCGTCAGTTCGTGGCGCCAGCGCTGTCCGCCGATCAGTCGTCGGCCGCGGACCTCACCCCAGGTCTCCCAGGCGATCAGCCGGTCCTTCTCGTACTCCACGACGACATTCACCGACCGGTACGCGATGCCGCCCTGCGCCATCCCCATGCTGAACCGGTCTCCGGGCCCCAGCGGCGACGGCCCCTGCGGGCGGCCGCGCAGCATGCCCGAACCGTCCAGCTCGGCGTGCCGGGCCGGGTCCCGGAGGACGGCGAAGATCTGCCGTGGTGCGGCGACGATGTCCCTGCTGACCGATACGGCCCTCATGGTGTGCCCCCTCTGCTGCCGTTGGTGCCCTCATCATGCAGGTGACCGGAGCCGGTGCGGTCGCGACCCTGGCTACCTGCGGTAGTGGAAGGTAGCTTCCGCTTCGAGCGTCAAGCGCCGTACGTGCCAGAAGGAGAGCCGTGATGCCCGAGCCGACGCCCATACCCACCGATCAGCTGTACTTCGCGATGCCGCCGACACACGAGACCGTCGAGGGCGAGCGGCGCCACCGCAAGGAACGCCTGGTCGCGGCGCTGCGGCTCTTCGGGCGCCATGGCTTCGAGGAGGGTGTCGCGGGCCATATCACCGTGCGCGACCCGGAGTTCCCGCACTGCTTCTGGGTCAACCCCTTCGGGATGTCCTTCCGGCACCTCACGGTCAGCGATCTGATCCTGGTGAACGCGGAGGGCAAGGTGGTCGAGGGCCGCTACCACGTCAACCAGGCGGCGTTCGCGATCCATTCCCAGGTCCATCAGGCCCGCCCCGACGTCATCGCGGCGGCGCACAGCCACTCCACTTACGGCCGGGCGCTGGCTGCTTTGGGCGAGCTGCTGGAGCCGATCACCCAGGACGTCTGCGCGTTCTATGAGGACCATGCGCTCTTCGACGACTACACGGGCGTGGTGGTGGACGAGGCGGAAGGGCGGCGGATCGCGACCGCCCTCGGGCCGCACAAGGCGGTGATCCTGCGCAACCACGGGCTGCTGACGGTGGGCGACTCGGTGGACGCGGCGGCGTGGTGGTTCCTCACGATGGAGCGCTCCTGCCAGGTGCAGCTGACCGCCAAGGCCGCCGGCAAACCGGTCCTGATCGACCACCACAACGCCGTCCACACGCGCGAACAGCTGGGCAACGACCTGGTCGCCTGGATCAACTACCAGCCGCTGTACCAGCAGATCGTGCGCAGCGAGCCGGATCTCTTCGATTAGCGAGCGGTCGGGGTGCGGTCGGCGCGCGGTGTAGTGGAGCCGGGGGCGGCCGGCCGGGGTAAGGGCGGCAAGTGCGCTGCGGGACGTCCGTTTCCGTACGTCCCGCAGGGCACTCACCCCCCTCACACGTGTGGGAACAGATCGCGGAACGGCGCGACCGTCGCCGAGATGCTGCGGCTGAACGGTGCGTCGAAGTCCCAGACCAGGAACAGCAGGAAGGCGATCAGCGCGCTGAAGAGTCCGGCCATCAGCAACTCCCGCCCCGAGCGCCGGATCTGCAGGGTGAACATGACGCCGATGGAGATCGCGCCCCCGATGATCAGCCCGAACCACACCACCCCTGGGAGCGTCGAATCGGCCGCGTTCCCACGGGCGGAGCGGGCGCCGTCGGCCACCGCGACCTGATCGACGAGGGGCTGGTACGACTGCCCCTCGAAGTCGTTGTGCGGACGGTAGTCGGTGACATCCGCCCGCACCTTCGTCAGCAACGCGGTGCCGCGCGGGGTCAGTTCCCCCTGCTCGGCCATCACCGGCCACTCCTTGTGCACGACATGCGTCACATACGCGTCGACATCCGCGCGGATACGGTCCCGCACCGGCGCGGGGTAGGCCCGCGCCCGCGCGCTGACCTCGTGCAGCGCCTGTGCCTCGGTCCGTACGGTGTCCTCTGCCGCGCTTCGGGCCTCCCACACACCGGCGATGGCCAGCCCCAGCACGATCGCGTACACCACCCCCACCATCATCGTCAGATACTCGATCACATCGGGTGTTTCGGACGGGTCGTCGTCCTCGGTGATCCGGCGCTCCTTGAGCACGGTGATGGTCAGGACGACGCCGCAGGCAGCGGCCATGGCGATGGTCAGTACCAGCCATTGCGACATGGGGACCTCCTACGAGGAACGGCGCCCGGCGGAACCGGACGAGGAGCTCGAACGGGGACGGAGGGCGGCGCCGGCCAGCACGGCCGGGGCGGTGATCAGCAAGGTCGTGGTCACCATCGAGCGCCCGCCGCGCGGCCGGTGGGACGGATGCGCGTAGTTGCGGGGCACCACGGGCGGCGGTGACGCGGGGTGGTGGAGGAGGGGCGTGGGTGTGGGCTTGGGGTCGGGCTTGGGTTTGGGGCTGGGCTTCGGCGAGGGCGGCGGGGGCGTGGGGTGGGCGCGGGGAGTGGGCGGCGACGGCGGCGGGGGCGGCGCCGGCCGCGACGTGGCGGGCGGCGGCGGTGGCGGCGGTGGTGCGGGCGCGGGGGGACGGGGGCGGGGCGTCGGCCGGTGGGACGGCGTCGGCGGGGGCTTGGTCCCGGTGCAGGGGAAGTGCCAGCCGTGCGGCATGGGCCAGCCGGTGGGTACGTCCACGGGTGGCGCGGTCCCGGCGTAGGCGCAGTTGTCACCGGTGGGAGGGTGGTGGTGCCGGGCGAGGGCGGTGGCTGTTGGTGCGATGAGGAGCAGGGCGGCGCATCCGGTGAGCAGGAGGAGCGCGGCGGTGGTCCGCCTCTGGGCGGCGGCCCGGCTCCGGGTCGTGACCCCTTGCAGGCCGGAACCGCGGTGCGGTTCTTCCGGCTTGCGCGCTCCGGCCCGTCCGCGCGGCTCGTCCGGTTTCCGCACTCCGGCCCGTCCAGGCGGCCCTTGCGGCCTCCGCGGGGCGTTCGTTCCGTCCCCGGGCAGGTCAGCGCGGCCGCGCGAGCCGTGAAATCCGTGTATGTGGCGCACGGCGGAAGCTTGCGCAGCGCGCCGACCGCTCAGCCGTCGCCGTGGCCCGGTTCGCCCGAATGGGGGAAGCGGCGGCGTTCCGCGGTCGATGCGCCGGTCAGGTGTGCGGGGCCCGCGGCCTGTCCGGCGCCGGGCGTCAACGCACCGCTGGGCCCGCCACCCGCCACCAACTGGACGTTTACCGCGCGCCCCCATGGAGTGCGGCACAATTCCCCCTCGGACAGGTCAAGTTGATGATCAGCGGTGGCGGGCGGTAGCGGACGTGTCGGTGGATGCGGCGGGCAGCAGGGCCGGAACGGGCGAGCCGGGGGAGGGCGCGGAGCGTGCCGACGGCGGTGAGTGCCGGTGTGGACGGTGCCCGCACGGCGCCCGTGCGGGGCACCGGCAGGCGGTTGCCGCGTTCGTCGCGCTCCGCGAGGACTTCGCCGCCGGGCGCGGGGTGCCGGCCGGGCTCGCGCGTTCGGTCGGTGCGGCCCGGCAGTGGGTCTCCGACGAACTGACCCTGTCGGCACGGGAGGTCGCCCGGCGGCGCGCCGAAGGGAAGACCGCCTGGCTGGCGGCCGTACGGTGGCGCACCCTGCTCGCCGTCTGGAGCGCGGTGGTCGCGCTGCTGCTCGGGCAGGCGCTGACCGCCCTCGGCACGGGCTGGACCGCGACCCGTACGGCGGGGCTGCTCGCGGCCGTCGTCCTGGCCGTGGCCCTGACGGCGGCGGCCTGGTGGCACCGGGCGCACGGCGGGGCGCTGGCGCCGCTGATCGGTGAGGACGGGCGGCTGTCCACCTCGCGGACGGTGGCGGCGGCCTGGGTGGCCGCGGTGCTCTACGCCGTTCTGACGGTCGCCGTGCGGCAGGTGATCGCCGCGGCCCCGGGCGAGCACCCGCTCCTCCAGGGGCCGGCCCTCGTACGGTCCGCCGCCCTGCTGGTCGCGCTGGCCGTCGGGTGCACGGTGGCCGTGCTGGCCCACGGGCTGGTCGCTTCACGCGTGCGGGCCGGGCGGCTGCAGAAGGTTCCCGCGGACCGGCCGCGGGCCGCCGATCTGCTGACGGACGACGCCGGGCGGGGCAGCCTCCTGGACGTGCAGTACGTCCTGGTGCAGGCGGCCGTGCTGGTCTGGGCGCTGGTACTGCTGGCCGGGCGGCCGGCGCAGATGCCGCAGCTGCCCTGGGTGTTGGTGGTGCTCCTGGTGCTCTCCGGGGCGACGTATCTGACGGGGAAGGCGACGGCGGGCGGCCGTCCGGTGATCCTCTCCGTGGTCCGCTCCCGTGAGCTGGGGGATCTCGCCGCGCCGGTCCGTACCGGCGACGACATCGAGATCCGCGGCGCCGGTTTCGTCCCGCCGGGCGCCGGAACGCCCGACCGGCTCGCCCGGACCGTCGTACGCATCGGCGATGTGCATGTCCCCGTACCGCTGGTCCCGGTAGCCGGCGGCTTCGCCAATCCGGCCGACGGGGTGCTGACGGTCCCGGTCCCGGTCGACGTCGAGCCCGGCCGCGTGAAGGTCCGGGTGATCACGGCGGCGGGGGTGGAGACGGCCGCCTATCCGCTGGATGTCGTGGACTGAGTGATTGCTTGGGTGGCGGCGGGCGCGCTCGGACCGGGGGGTGGGCCGTGCCGTCCGCGGGCGGGGACGAGCGGGTGCCGTTGGGCGGGCCGGACGAGCGGGTGCCATCGGGTGGGCCGGACGAGCGGGGTGCCGCCGGACGGCTGGCGCGGGCGGTGCCACTGCCGCCCGCCTTGCCGCCGCCACCGGCGTTGCGTGACGATTCCGTGTGCCGCGGTCGCCCGAAGTGCATCGGTCCGTTGAACCTCTTGTGCACGTGCGTACGTATCTCCCCAGGAGGCGTGGGCGGGGGCACAATCGTCTGCGCCCGGCGGCAACGGAGAGGCGGACGTCATGGTGCATGCGAATCGTACGATCGGTGCCGAATTGGGAGGGGCGGGTGTCGAGAGCGCCGGGGCCGGCTTGCGGGGGCAGCTGGCGCGCCATGCGCTGCTCCCGCTGCGGCTCTTTCTGGGGGCCACCTTCCTCTACGCGGGCATCGACAAGCTGACCGATCCGGCGTTCCTGTCCCCCGGCGGCGCGGGTTCGCTGGGCGAGACGCTGCGCCAGGTCCATGACGCGGCGGCGCTGCCACAGCTGGTGGAGCTCGCGCAGCAGAGTCCGGTGAGCTTCGGCTATGCCATCGCGGCCGGTGAACTCGCGGTCGGCCTCGGGACCCTGGCCGGGCTGCTGGGGCGGCTGGCGGCGTTCGGCGGCGCGCTGATCTCGCTGATGCTGTGGCTCACCGTGAGCTGGGCGACCACGCCCTACTACTACGGCAACGACCTCGCCTACCTGATGGCCTGGATCCCCCTCGTACTGGCCGGCACGCCACGGTTCTCCCTGGACGCCGCCTTCGCGAACCGCCGCAAGCGACATGGGGCGCAGCTGTTCGGGTAGGGCGGGCGACGCCTGCCGTGGGTTGCCTGCGTTGTCGGGGTCGTCCTCACGGAGCCCTCTACGGGGACGACGCTCCGCCTTGCTCGTGCGGTGCGCCGGACGGTCGCGAGGCGCGGCCTCCGGGGGAGCGAGGGCCTCAGGCATCTCGGCGCGGCCAGGTTGCAGGTGTTCCGCACCTTGCACTTCTTGCACCCCCCGCACTACCCGTACCTGTTGTGGGGCGGTCGGCGATGGCGCGCGCGGCCCCCATCGCCCCACGTCAGGCACCCCTCGCCTCGCGCCCGGCATCACGGCTCCATAGCCGCGGAGGCATCCGTGTGCGGGTGCCGGGACCGGCCCCGGACCGCGGTGACGATGCCGGAGAGGATCAGGGCGGCGGGCAGGGCGAGGAAGAGCCAGGGGCCGGGGGCCTGCCAGAGGGCGAGGGCGTCGAGGCCGTAGGCCGTGGCGAGAGTGAGGGCGGTGAGGCCCCAGATCAGACGGGCCGGTTCGAAGGGGTGGCGCATCAGCGGGGGGCTCCCTGGGGAGTCGGGGCGGTCGGGGTGGCCGGCGCGGTGGGGGCCGGGAGGTCAGAGGCCGGGAGGTCAGCGGCCGGGAGGTCAGCGGCCGGGAGGGCGGCTGCCGACGTGGTGAAGGTGGCGGGGGTGGTGCCCGGTGCGGCGCGTTCGACGGCGAGCTGTCCGGCGCCGAGGTCGAGGTTCAGAACCACCGAGCCGTGCGGCCTCTCGCCCTTCTTGAGGCCGTCGGCGGGGAGGTCGACCGTCCGCTCCCGGCTCGCCACGAGGTCCACGTCCTGGGGCGGTTCGCCGGGCAGTTGGATGTCCCCGAGGCCTAGCGAGAGGTGCAGGCGGGCCGTGACACCGTGCGGCAGCGTCACTCGAAGGAGGCCGGCGCCCACGTCCACGCCGGTGTGGACGGTACGGTCCGCCTTGAAGGGCAGGCCGGTGAGGTCCAACTGCCCCTCGCCCGTGCCGAGCTCGTAGTGCGGCCGGACGGCGGCGGCCGTGGTCGGGAACCAGGTCTGGTTCTGCCACTGGGCGGTGAGGTTGCCGGGCAGCGTCGTCGCGCCCGCCAGCAGCAGGGACATCAGCACCACCATGAAGACCGTGCCACCGCCGGTGCGTCCGTACCAGGCGCTGAGCACCAGTCCCAGACCGAAGATCAGCAGCGTGCAGGCCAGGCCCGCCTGGAGGGCCGGCGTCAGGCCGTCATGGCGGGAGACGGCGAGCGCGGTGCCGGCTCCGGCGAGCAGGGCGAACAGGAAGGTCCAGCCGCCGATCGGGCGTCCCTCGCGGCGACTTCGGCGTGGGGCCCCGGCGGGCGTCGCACCGTCCGGCGGCCCGGACCGGCCGGCGAGGCGGTCCGCGTCGGCCCGGGCAGCGTGCGGGGCCGGGGCGCCGGTCGTGTCTGCGCCGTGCACGGTGCGGTAGCTGAGGTCGAGGGGCAGCGGGGTGGTGTCGGGCCCCCACAGATAGCCCGGACCGGCCGACTCCCCGGAGCGCTGGGCGCGCCACCAGGAGGGGCCGGTGGGCACGGGGGGTGCCTTGGTCTCGGGCGGGGCGTCGGCGACCGCCTGGGCGGTGGCGGTGTCCATCGCCTCCGGGCCCTCGGCCTCCACGATGCGCCGCCGCCGCGACCAGTAAGCGGAGCCGGCCACCGCCAGCGTCACCATGATGGCGAACGACATCATGCTGCCCTTGGAGAGGCTCGTCAGGAACAGTCCGCAGCCGACCAGCGCGAAGAGCAGGGCCGTCAGCGCGGAGCCCTCGACCCGGCCGGAGAGCAGTCGGCGGGCCTCGTTCTCCTCCTCGCCGTCGAGGGGAATGAGCAGCCAGGCGAAGCCGTAGACGATGAGGCCGAGGCCGCCGACGGAGAGCACGGCGAGCACGACCCGGAAGATCACCGGGTCGAGGTCCCACTGCCGGCCCAGCCCGCCGCAGACTCCGCCGACCACCTTGTGCCGCCGGCTGCGGCGCAGCGGCGGATGCGATGAACCGGAACCGGCGGAACCGGCGGGCGCCGACTGCTCGGCATGCGCTGCATCGTTCATGGAGCCATGGTGACAAGAGCGACCGCGCCGCGACATCGGTGGAAACCCTGGCAGATCCCTGAGATCCCCTGATGGCGGCCCCGAGATGCCCCAGGGGGCCTGAAATCCCTCGCGCGTTCGCATATGCCCCGGTGGTGGTGTCCGGCCGGAAGGGGAGATGTGGAAGGGCGGTGGCCGACGGGCTGTACGGCGGCATCGGCGACTATCGTTGCGCCTTGGATACGTACGGGTTTCCGGAGGGGCGTGCGGTGACGGAGGCGGCGTCGGTGGACGAGGGGCGACTGGTCGCCAGGCGATATCGCCTGGTTGAGCGGATAGGCCAGGGCGGTATGGGCACCGTCTGGCGTGCCCGGGACGAACTCCTCGGCCGTCAGGTCGCGGTGAAGCGTCTGCATGTCTCGCCGCAGCTCGACGAGGACGAACTGGCAACGCGCTATGAGCGCACCACTCGTGAGGCTCAGGCAGCTGCCCGTATCAATCACCCCAATGTGGTGAGCGTCCACGACGTCGTCGACGACGCCGGGATGCCGTGCATCGTCATGGAGTACGTCCCCTCCACGACGCTCGGCGACGCCATCAAGCACGCCGCGCGGACCGACAGTTCGGTCGAGCCGCGCGAGGCCGCCCGGATCGGCCGCGGCATGGTGGCGGCGCTGCGTGCCGCGCACTCCGCCGGTGTGCTGCACCGTGACGTCAAGCCGGGCAACGTGCTCCTCGGCGAGGACGGCCGGGTCGTGCTCACCGACTTCGGCATCGCGGTCGCCAGCGGCACCTCCACGCTCACCAAGACGGGCGAGCTGGTGGGCTCCATCGACTACTTGGCGCCCGAGCGGGTCCGCAGTGGCACCCCGGGGCCCGCCTCCGACCTGTGGGCGCTGGGCGCGACGCTCTATCAAGCGGTCGAGGGACGCCCCCCGTTCCGGAAGGCCACCGCGGTCGAGACCGCGTATGCGATCGCCATGGACCCGCTCGAGGCACCGCGCAACGCCGGGTCGCTGGGCCCGCTGATCGAGGCGCTGCTCGCCAAGGAGCCGGCCGACCGCCCGACGGCCGAGGTCGTCGAACAGGCGCTGCGGGCCGTAGAAGCCGAGGCGGACACGGCGCTGATGGGCTGGTCCACGATGGCTCTGGGGACGGTCGGACGCGGCCGCCCCGAGGCGGCCGACCCGAGCGGGGAGACCGAGTCGCCCACCCGTCCGGTGCACCATACGGGCGAGGTGGCGGCCACTTCGGTCCGCGGCACCGGCACCGGCACCGGTACCGGGGCGCGTACGGGCGCGGTAACGGGTGCGGGGACCGGCGCCGTTCCGGGCGCCGGCGGCGAGGACGTGACCGGACCGGTCGCCCTTCCGGACGGGACGGGCGCCGGACGGTCCGCCGACGGTGCCGACGTGCTGCCCGGCGGCACGGCGCCCCCTAAGAAGCGCGCCCGGATCGTGGTCTGGAGTGTCGTCGGGGTGCTGCTCGCCGGCGGCGGCGTGGGCACGGCCTGGTACCTGATGCACCCCACCGAATCCGGTGGCTCCAGCCAGGCGTCGGCGAACAAGAGCACCAACCCCAAGCTCCCCAAGGCCCCTGACCACAGCATGGGACCGCCGCCGCCCGTTCCCGACGGCTATCACAGCGTCAAGGAGGCCGAACTCGGCGTCAGCTTCCCGGTCCCCGACGGCTGGACGCGCCAGTCCGACGACGTCGGCCGGCAGATCATCTACAGGACGCAGTTGGCGCAGATCACCGTCAGCGTCCTGGACTTCTCCTCGGGGGACCAGGTGCAGCACTTCAAAGACGTGGAGAAGGCCGTCAAGGCGAAGTACCCCGTCTACTCGAACCTGCGCTTGCAGCCCACGGTCTTCCAGGGCGATCCGGCCGCGATCTGGGAGTTCACCTTCGGGGGCCGGGCCCGTCTCTTCCGGGGGGTCGACCTGGGCTTCGGCCGCGAGGGCGGTAAGGAGTACGCGATCTACGTGTCCGCACCGAACGCCGACTGGGCGAAGTACGAGAAGGTCTTCTCGACGGTGAAGGACGGCTTCCGCCGGACCGACCCGCAGAGCTGAGGGACCCCGGGCCGCCGGGCCGTCGCCGGCGCCCGGTCCCTGACCACACCCCGGAAACGTCAGGGACAGGCTCAGGGACGACCCTGATGCCCCGGGCACGGGTGTCGTGTGACGATCGGGGACATGACCACCGCCCCGCCCCGCGCCGAGACGAGCTACGCCCCGGCGCCGGACCCCGACGATCCGCCCGTGCGCAAGCTCTACCGCAGCGCCGACGGGCGGCTGCTCGGTGGCGTCGCGCGGGGGCTCGCGGGCCATCTCGGGCTGCCGGTCTCCTGGGTGCGGGTCGTGTTCGTGGCGCTGTTCATGGCCGACGGGATGGGCGCCCTGCTGTATGCCGCGTTCTGGTTCTTCGTCCCGCTGGGCGTCGGCGGTGTGGATCACCGGCAGCCCGCCCCGGCGGACGGCAAGCGCCTTCGGCTGCGGCACCGTCCCGACAAGGGCCAGGTCTTCGCGCTGATCGCGCTGCTCATCGGATCCTCGATCGTCGCCTCCCGTTTCCAGCTGGGCCAGGCCAACGGCTATCTCTGGCCGGTGCTGCTGATCGGCGCCGGTGTCGCCCTGGTGTGGCGGCAGGCGGACAACTCCCGCCGCGCCCAGTGGCTGGAGCTCGGCCGACGCAAGGGCGTGCTGCCGATGGTGCGCGGCGCGGCCGGTGTGCTGCTGGTCGGTGTCGGCGTGACCGGCATCGTCGTTCTCCAGGGTTCGGTGCGGCATCTCGGTTCGGTGCTCCAGGCCTCGCTCGCCGTCGTCGTCGGTATAGCGCTGCTGGCGGGCCCCTATCTGGTCCGGATGGCGCAGGACCTCTCCGAGGAGCGGCTGATGCGCATCCGCGCCCAGGAGCGTGCCGAAGTGGCCGCCCATGTCCATGACTCGGTGCTGCACACCCTCACGTTGATCCAGCGCAACGCCGACGACCCCCGGGAGGTGGCGCGGCTGGCCCGCGCCCAGGAGCGTGAGCTGCGTGCCTGGCTCTACAAGCCCGAGGGGCGCGGCAAGGAGGAGGACGAGGAGCCGGCCACCCTCGCGGAGGCGGTCCGCAAGTCCGCCGCCGAGGTGGAGGACCACCACGGCGTCCCCCTTGAGGTCGTGGTCGTCGGCGACTGCCCGCTGGACGAGCCGCTGGGCGCCCAGATGCAGGCCGCGCGCGAGGCGATGGTCAACGCCGCCAAATATGGCGGCGAGGGCGGCGCGGTGCAGGTGTTCGCCGAGGTGGAGGGACGCACGGTCTTCGTCTCGGTGCGCGACCGCGGCCCCGGTTTCGACCTGGACGCGGTCCCCGAGGACCGGATGGGCGTACGGGAGTCCATCATCGGCCGTATGGAGCGCCACGGCGGCACGGCCCGGCTGCGTACCGCCCCCGAGGGCGGCACGGTCGTCGAGCTGGAGATGGAGCGCGCGGCGGAGGAGAGCGAGATATGAGTGCGCCCGAGCCCGAGCCCGAGCCGGGGCAGAGGCAGGGTCCCGAGCCGGAGCCGAGGCAGGGACCCGGGCCGGACCCGGACGCGAGGCGGCCGGAGGCGGCAGCGCGCGCCGGGGCGGGGGATGATGACGGGGCAGACACCGAGGGACGGGCGGAAGAGATGAGCAGCGACGGCGCACAGCAGGGCGGGACCGACGGCGGGACGGCCGGGGGCCGCACCGCACGGGTCGTGCTGGTCGACGATCACCGGATGTTCCGTACGGGCGTCCAGGCCGAGATCGGCGAGACCGCGCGCACCGGCGTCGAGGTGGTCGGCGAGGCCGCCGACGTCGACCAGGCGGTCACGGTCATCACGGCCACCCGCCCCGAGGTCGTCCTCCTGGACGTCCACCTCCCCGGGGGCGGCGGCGTCGAGGTGCTGCGCCGCTGCGCGGCGATGGCGGCCGACACCGAGCGCCCCGTCCGCTTCCTGGCGCTTTCGGTCTCCGACGCGGCCGAGGATGTCATCGGCGTCATCCGGGGCGGCGCCCGCGGCTACGTCACCAAGACGATCACGGGTACGGACCTGGTCAACGCGATCTTCCGGGTCGCCGACGGCGACGCGGTGTTCTCCCCGCGGCTGGCGGGCTTCGTCCTGGACGCCTTCGCCTCGACGGACGCCCCGCCGGTCGACGAGGACCTCGACCGCCTCACCCAGCGTGAGCGGGAGGTGCTCCGTCTGATCGCCCGCGGCTATGCCTACAAGGAGGTCGCCAAGCAGCTGTTCATCTCCGTGAAGACCGTCGAATCCCATGTCTCCGCGGTGCTGCGCAAGCTCCAGCTCTCCAACCGCCATGAGCTGACCCGCTGGGCCGCGGCCCGGCGGCTGGTCTGACCTGCGGGGCCGCGATCCGGGCCGGGTGACGCACCACCGGCGGACGAGGGCGTAAACAAGCACCAAAGAGGGGCAACCAGGACCCCGCGGATCACCATCTAAGGGCGCGGAGAGGCTCACTGCCGAAGGCGGGGGCGGAACCACCAACCACCCCACGTCCTTCGCTCAGTTTGTCCTGGAAACGAGATCCCGATGAGCCTGACGGGCACGCCCTTCTTCCTCACCTCGATCGCGCTGCTGGTCGTCGCCCTGGTGCTGCCGTTCGCCCTCTGGGGCCGAATAGCCGGGCCGGCCCCGGTGCGCGGCCTCGCCCGGTTGCTGATGCTGCTGTTCGCGCAGGTCACGGCCATCACCGTGGTCTTCGTCCTGGTCAACAACGCCAACAGCCTCTACGACAACTGGGACGACCTGCTCGGCACCGGCAGCCACGTCGAGGCGGCCCGTGACCTCGGCCCCGACGGCATGGGCGGCCGGCAGATCAGGCACGAGCCCAAGCAGCTCCAGCAGTTCCGTCCGGCCGACGACCCCAAGGTCGGCGCCGGCGTCCGGATGACCGACCTCCAGGGCCGGATCTCGGGTGTGCGGGGCGAGGTGTACGTCTGGCTCCCGCCGCAGTACGACGACCCCGCCTACCGCGACCGGAAGTTCCCGGTGGTCGAGCTGCTGCCCGGCTACCCCGGCTCGGCGAAGTCCTGGCTGGGCTCACTGAACGCGGCCCGGCAGCTCATGCCGCTGATGCGGAGCGGTGCGGTCAAGCCGGCCATCCTGGTGGCGCCCCGGACCAACCTCCTCCCCGGTGTGGACACCGGCTGTGTCAACCTCCCCGGGAAGGTCAACGCCGACAGCTGGCTGACCGTCGACGTCCGCAAGATGGTCCTCGACAACTTCCGGGCCGGCGACAAGCCGGACTCCTGGGCCCTGGCCGGGTATTCGGCCGGCGCGCACTGCGCCGCCAAGCTGGCGCTGGCCCACCCCGACCGCTACCGCGCCGCGGTCGCCATGTCCGGCTACAACGACCCGGCGCTCGAACGCGACTCGCTGGCCGGCAAGGACCCCAAGCTGCGCACCGAGACCAACCCGCTGCACATCCTGAAGTCGGCCAACGCGGCCGGCAAGCCGCCGCGCACCGCGCTGTATGTGTCGGGCGCATCGGGCGACGGCTACCAAGCCGGCCTCGCCCTGCGGCAGTTCGCGCTGCCTCCCACGACGGTGACCGTACGGCAGATCCCGTCGAACGCGGGCGGCCACACCACGGCGGTCTGGGCGCAGCAGGTCCCGGAGGTCTTCCGCTGGCTGGGGACCCAGCTCAGGGCCTGAGCGCACGGCAGCAGCCGCGGCCCCCTACACCGGCCGGGTCGCCGCCGCGAACGGCATCTGGTCGACCGGCGCGATCCGTACCGGCGCCCCCGGATGCGGTGCGTGGATCATCTGGCCGTCCCCGACGTAGAGCCCCACATGGCTGATGCCGGAGTAGAAGAACACCAGGTCACCGGGGGCTAGTTGGGCCCTGCTGATCCGTGGGCCGGAGCTGATCTGGGTGTACGTCGTACGGGGCAGCGCGACCCCGGCGGCCTTCCAGGCGGCCTGGGTCAGCCCCGAGCAGTCGTAGGCGGAGGGGCCCGTCGCGCCCCAGACATACGGCTTGCCGAGGGCGCTGTAGGCGAAGGAGACGGCGCGGGCGGCACGGGGGCTGGGGGCCTGCGCCGCAGCCTGCGCCGCGGCCCGCGCGGCGCCGGGAAGGCCGGCCGGCGGGGCGCCCGCGCGGTCCGGCCCGCGATCCGTACGGCCCCGCTCCGCCGCGCTCCGTGCGCCGTCCCGGGACGCCATCCGCTGCCGCTGCTCCGCGGTCAGCCGGGACAGCAACTGCTCGGCGGCGTCCAGCTTGTGCACGACGGTGACCCGGTGCTTCTTCAGCCGGGCCTCGGTCTTCGCCAGCCGCTCCACGGTCTCCTCGGCCCGCTCCCGGATCTGCCGGACGCTGCCGAGCCGGCGGGCGTACCCGGCCACCGCGGTCGCCTGATGGCTGCCCGCGCGCTCCAGCACCGTGGCGCCGTCCAGATAGCGCTGCGGGTCCGCGGACAGCAGCAGCCGTACGGTCGGGTCGATACCGCCGGAGCGGTACTGGCTGCCGGCCAGGGTGCCCAGTTCGCCGCGGGAGGCGTTCAGTTCGCGGGTCCTGCGGGCGGCCTCGTCCTGCAGCCTGCTCAGCTCCTGTCGTGCGGTGTCGGCGGATTCCTTCGCGCCGTTGTAGCTCTGCGTGGCCACCTCTGCCTCCTGGTACAGCGCGTCGACCCGGTCCTTGACCTGGGCGGGGGTGGGCCGGGGTGCGGCCTGGGCGGTGCCGTCGAGACCGGCGGCGGTGGCGGTGGCGGCACCGGCCAGGGCCAGGGTGGCGGCCGTACGGGCGGTGCGCGCGCGGCGCGAGCCACCGCCGGTGAGCGAGGCGAGCGGATGCTGCCGGGGCTTGCGGTGCGAGGCCACGGTGGCCGTTCCTTTCCTTCCTTGCACGCCGTTCGGGCCCGGCGGCGGTCCGTCACGGGGGCAACGGACCGCCGCCGTACCTCTCGGCGGGACGGCCGACGGAACGCCGGTGGGAGACCGGCGAGGCGGGGAGTCGGCCGCCTGGAGGAGGACGCTAAGCCCGGGTGTCTCGGTAATGGGTCGGCTTGCCCGGCATTGTTCGCTTTCGACCGCGACAGGTGCGCGGGTGACCGCGGCATCGTGACCGTACGGCCCGGGAGTGGTCTGGCCTGACCGAAGCGGCGATAGTGGGCGCCCTGCCCGAAGCGTCGTGCTATACGGGGACTACGATCCAGCACTATGGACGTAGTAACCAATATCTTCGTCGGCCTGCACATCATCGGCATCGCCTCCCTGCTGGGCGGCTTTCTGACCCAGATGAAGGCGATGAGCGCGGGCACCGCCCGCTTCGTGCCGGCCATGCTGCACGGCGCGCTGACGATGCTGGTCACCGGCATCGTGCTGGTCGGCCTCAACCAGGCCCAGGACCACCCGCTCAACAACATCAAGCTCGGCATCAAGATGGCCGTACTGGTGGTGATCCTGGCGCTGGTCTACGTCAAGCGGGACGAGGAGACCGTCGACAAGGCGGTCTTCGGCGCGGTCGGCGGTCTGACCGTCGCCAACATCTTCATCGCGGTGCTCTGGACCTGACGAGCGCCTCCATACAGCACACCGCGCGGTCCACCCCTCCGGATTCGGAGGCGGCGGCCGCGCGGTGGCGTGTGGGGGGTGACCGTGGGGGGTGGTCTGGTGGGGGAGCGGGTGGGCGTCAGCCCGGACGGACGCTCCCGTAGATCGGCATGTAGTAGATCGACTCCTCCCGGACGTTGGCGCCCGGCTTCGGAGCGTGCACCATCTTCCCGTCGCCTATGTACATGCCGACGTGGCTGATGTCGTCATAGAAGAACACCAGGTCGCCGGGCTGCAGATCCTTGGTGGCCACCCGCTGGCCGACCTTGATCTGGTCCCAGGTCGTACGCGGCAGATCGACGCCCGCCGCCTTCCACGCGGCCTGGGTCAGCCCCGAGCAGTCGTAGGAGGCGGGCCCGGTCGCGCCCCAGACGTACGGCTTGCCGATCTGGGCGCGGGCGAAGGCGAGCGCCTTCTCGCCCTTGGTGGAGGCCGAATCGCCGGTCGAGCCGCCGGTGGACCCGCCCGTGGACCCGCCGGTCGAGCCGCTGCCGTCCTGCTGCCGCTGGCGCTCCCGCTCCTGCTGCTTGCGCGCCTCCTCGGCGGCCCGGCGCTTGGCCGCCGCCTCCTTCTGGCGCTCCAGCTCCGCCAGCCGCGCCTTCTCCTGGGCGGTCAGCCGGGACAGCAGCTGCCGGGCCTCGGCCAGCTTGCCCTGGACGGAGGCCTTGGACTCCTTGAGGGAGGCCTGCGACTGCTGCAGCTTCTCCAGGCTGCGGGTCGCCTCGGCACGCTGCCGGGTGGCCGCCGCCTGCTGCTCCTGGTAGTCCGTGACGGCCTGCTTCTGCCGCCCGGTCAGCCGCTCCATGAGGTTGTTGCGGTCGACGAACTGCTGCGGGTCCTTGGCGAGCATCAGCTGTGCCGTCGGGTTGACGCCGCCGGTGCGGTACTGCGCCGAGGCGAAGGTGCCCAGCCGGCGCCGGGACTCGTTCATCTTCTCGGCGCGCTCGGCGGAGGCGTTCAGCAGGTCGTCCACGGTGCCGCGCTGTTCGGCGGCGCGCTCCTTGGCGGCGTTGTACTTCTGGGTGGCCACCTCGGCCTGGTGGTAGAGGTTGTCGACCTTCTCCTTGACCTCTTCGATGGTCGGCTTGGGTGCCCTGGGGGCCGCGTCGGCCGACTGCGAGAGCAGGGTGACCGAAGCGAGAGCGGCGCTGGTGAGCCCGGCCGCGGTACGACGGCCTGTCGGCGAGGCGAGAACGCTGGTGCGCGGCTTGCGATGCGACGCCAAGACCGGCAACTCCTTCCGTGGACCGCCTACCGGGTTAGCTGTCGGGTTCGGGCGGTGTCACTGACGGAAGGCTTGCCCTACGGTCCGGACGTCCACTGGCGACGGCCGTACGGATCGATTCACCCCGGTGGTGCTGATGGGTCCCCGGCTCCGGGTGCCTGGGGCAGGGCCGGACTCGGCGTCGGCGGCCCGTGCGAACCTGTCGTCCGCGGGGAGGCGGGCTGCCTGAGCGAGGACGTTAGCCAACTCGTGTGGCTTCTGTGAAGGCTGATGTTCGATATGCCCGAAACCTTTTCGTGACCTGAACGCGATGCGGGGCTGGTTGTGGCAGATGTCGGATTCGGGTAGACGAGGCGCCGCCCTTTCGGGCTGTGGTTGCGGCCGTCCCGCCCCTGCCGCTCCGGTGCCCGCCCCACAGGCGGCCCGCATTCGGCGACTCCGCGGCGGACTGTCAGTGCGGCGGCCTAGACTCGGTGGGCGATGAGCAGCCTCTTTGACGACAGCTTCCTGGCGGACCTCGGCCACAAGGGCGAGGAGGAACACCCCCCGCCTCCCGAGGACGAACACGGCCCGGCCCCGGAGGAGATCCCCGCCGACCTCTTCGGCGGGCGTTTCGACGCGCCCGCGCCCAGGGAGCCGTACTACCGCGATGGCGCCGCCCGCCCGGCCGTCGACGCCGCGGCGCTGCTGGAGGGGCTCAACGACCAGCAGAAAGCCGCCGTGGTGCACACCGGCGGCCCGCTGCTGATCGTCGCCGGCGCCGGCTCCGGCAAGACCCGGGTGCTCACCCACCGCATCGCGCATCTGCTCGCCGAGCGCCATGTCCACCCCGGCCAGATCCTCGCGATCACGTTCACCAACAAGGCCGCCGGTGAGATGAAGGAGCGCGTGGAGGACCTGGTCGGCCCGCGGGCCAACGCCATGTGGGTCTCCACCTTCCACAGCGCCTGCGTCCGCATCCTGCGCCGCGAGTCCAAGAAGCTGGGCTTCACGTCCTCGTTCTCGATCTACGACGCCGCCGACTCCAAGCGCCTGATGGCCCTGGTCTGCCGCGACCTCGACCTGGACCCCAAGCGCTACCCGCCCAAGTCCTTCAGCGCGAAGATCTCCAACCTCAAGAACGAGCTCATCGACGAGGAGACCTTCGCGGGCACGGCGGCCGATGGCTTTGAGAAGACGCTGGCCGAGGCGTACGCGATGTACCAGGCGCGGCTGCGCGAGGCCAACGCGCTGGACTTCGACGACATCATCATGACGACGGTCAATCTGCTCCAGGCCTTCCCGGACGTCGCCGAGCACTACCGCCGCCGCTTCCGCCATGTCCTCGTCGACGAGTACCAGGACACCAACCACGCCCAGTACACCCTCGTACGCGAACTGGTGGGCCCCGCCGAGACCGCCGCCGAGCTCTGCGTCGTCGGTGACGCCGACCAGTCGATCTACGCCTTCCGCGGCGCCACGATCCGTAACATCCTCCAGTTCGAGGAGGACTACCCGGACGCGACCACGATCCTGCTGGAGCAGAACTACCGCTCGTCGCAGACGATCCTGTCCGCCGCCAACGCCGTCATCGAGCGCAACGAGAACCGCCGCCCCAAGAACCTCTGGACGGACGCCGGCGCCGGCCCCAAGATCACCGGCTATGTCGCCGACACCGAGCACGACGAGGCCCAGTTCGTCGCCGACGAGATCGACCGGCTGACCGACACCGGCGACGCCAAGGCCGGCGATGTCGCGGTCTTCTACCGCACCAACGCCCAGTCCCGGGTCTTCGAAGAGATCTTCATCCGGGTCGGGCTGCCCTACAAGGTCGTCGGTGGTGTGCGCTTCTACGAGCGCAAGGAGGTCCGCGACGTCCTCGCCTATCTGCGGGTGCTCGCCAACCCCGAGGACACCGTCCCGCTCCGCCGCATCCTGAACGTGCCCAAGCGCGGTATCGGCGACCGCGCCGAGGCGATGATCGAAGCCCTGTCGGCGCGCGAGAAGATCACCTTCCCGCAGGCGCTGCGCCGGGTCGACGAGGCCTACGGCATGGCGGCCCGCTCCACGAACGCCGTCAAGCGCTTCAACGTCCTCATGGAGGAGCTGCGGACCATCGTCGAGTCCGGCGCCGGCCCCGCCACCGTCCTGGAAGCCGTCCTGGAGCGCACGGGCTACCTCGCCGAACTCCAGGCCTCCACCGACCCCCAGGACGAGACCCGGATCGAGAACCTCCAGGAACTTGCCGCCGTCGCCCTGGAATTCGAGCAGGACCGCGGGGAAGAGAATCCCGGCACCCTCCCCGAATTCCTGGAGCAGGTCGCGCTGGTCGCCGACTCCGACCAGATCCCGGACGAGGACGAGGAGGGCAGCGGCGTGATCACCCTCATGACGCTGCACACCGCCAAGGGCCTGGAGTTCCCCACCGTCTTCCTGACCGGCATGGAGGACGGCGTCTTCCCGCACATGCGCTCGCTGGGCCAGACCAAGGAGCTGGAGGAGGAGCGCCGGCTGGCCTATGTCGGCATCACCCGCGCCCGCGAGCGGCTCTATGTCACCCGCTCGACGATGCGCAGCGCCTGGGGCCAGCCCTCGTACAACCCGCCCTCCCGGTTCCTGGAGGAGATCCCGGACGACTTCGTGGAGTGGAAGCGGACCGGCCCGGCGACGCCGTCCGCGTCCATGGGCGGGCTCTCGGCGGGCGGCGGAGGCGGCTTCGGGTCCTCGCTGTCGTCGTCCCGTGCCAAGGGCCCCAGCGGTTTCGCGACCCGCCGCGGCACGGACCGCCCGGTGGTCCCGCTGGCCGTCGGCGACCGCGTCACGCACGACAGCTTCGGCCTCGGCACGGTCGTCGGCGTCAAGGGCAGCGGTGACAACGCCGAGGCGACGATCGACTTCGGCGGCGAGAAGCCCAAGCGGCTGCTGCTGCGGTACGCACCGGTGGAGAAGCTGTAACGGGAGCCGGAAGCCCCCGGGGACACACCCTGGGGGCCGCGCCGCGGGGGCGGCCGGGCTCAGTTCGGGTCGAGGCCGTGGTCGCGCAGCCAGGGCAGCGGGTCGACCGCCGCGCCGCCGCCGGGACGCACCTCGAAGTGCAGATGCGGACCGGTGGAATTGCCGGAGTTGCCCGAATAGGCAATCTGGTCACCGGCCTTGACCGACCCGGAGCGGATCTTGGTGCTGCTGAGGTGGCAGTACCAGGTCTCGGTGCCGTCGGGCGCGGTCACGATCGCCATGTTGCCGTAGGCGGAGTTCCACTGGGTGCGTACGGTGCCGTCGGTGGCGGACATGACCGGGGTGCCGTAGCTGACCGGGAAGTCGATACCGGTGTGCAGCGACATCCAGTTCACCCCGGCCTGGCCGAACTGGGCACTCAGCCCGTGCTGCTTGACCGGCAGCAGGAACTTGGGCCGCATCGCCTCCTTGCGGGCGGCCTCCTCCGCCTTGCGCTTGCGCTCCTGCGCCTGGCGCTCCTTGAGGTCGATCCGCTCCTGGGTGCGGCTGGCCCGGTCGCGGAAGTCGTCGGCGCTGGCGCTGAGTCCGGCGAGCTGGGTGTCGAGCTTGTTGTTGGCCGCGGACGGTTTGACCGGCGCAGCGTCGGGCGCGGCCTGGGCGGTCGCTTCGTCCTTGTCGTCCCCGCCGAAGTTGGCGACGGACGCGGCGGCCACGGCGCACACGCCCATGGCGGCGACCGAGGGCACCGCGACGGTCAGCAGCGCCGACCGCTTCGCCGTACGCTTCCGGCCCCGGCCGCGGACGGCCTTCCCGGCGTCCGGCCCGGCGACCCGGCGGCCGGTGGTGGAGGCGGGTGCCGCGGGGGTGACCGGCATGGCCTGCGTCATGGCGTCCGCCACGGCCGCGGCCTCGCGGTAGGCGTCGCCGGGAGTGCCGTCGTCGCCCTCGGTCCGGCCGGTGTCGTACGGCTCGCCCGCGGGCCGGTCGCTGTCGGGGGCGCCCTGGGCGAGATGCCCGGCCTCGTCCCAACTGGCGCTGTCCCACTGGAGGGTGTCGGCCGGCGGCGGACCGGCCTGCGCCGGGATGCTGCTGATCAGGTCCTGGTCCGTGGTCGACCAGATCGCGGTGGCCTCGTAACTCGCGGTCTCCTGGACCGTGGTGGCCTGCCGTCCGAACGCGTCGAAGGCGTCGGAGGTGTCGGTGGCGTCGTACCCGCCGGCGGTGTAACCGTCGGTGTCGTAGGCGCCGGTGGGATGGCTCCCGGTGCCGAAGCCGCCGTGACCGTACGCGGTGGCCTCGTAGCCGGCCGTCTCGTATCCGGTCGAGGGGTACGCGGTCGCGTCGTGCGCCGCGGTGTCGTAGGCGGTGTGCGCATACGGGTCGTAGCCCGCGCCGGCCGCGTGCGGGTCGGCGACCGCGTAGGCGCCGGTGTCCCAGCCGCCGGTGTCCCACTGGGCCGTGCCGTAGTTGCCGGTGTCGTACGCGCCGGTGGCATAGCCGTCGCCCGCCGGGTACGTCCCGGTGTCATAGGTGCCGGTGCCGTAGGAACTCATGCCGTAGGCGCCCGCCGTGGCGTGGGTGCCGGTGTCGTACAGCCCGGTGTCATAGGCGCCGGTCTCGTACATGCCGGTTTCGTACGAGCCGGGGAGCGAGCCGAAGAGCGGGTCGCCGTCGCCGTATCCGGGGCCGTCGGCGTAGGAATCGTAGGCGGGATAGTGCGCATACGAGGCGTCGGAAGCAGAGCCGGTCGGAGGGTGGGCCCCCGAGGGGTGACGGTCGTTCACCAACTTCTCTTTCGCCTCGGCAGCAGGAGAATTAGCGGCGACTGTACCCGGCGGTCCGCGACGGCGACAATCTTCAACTGGTTTTGCGCTAGGCCAGATCGGGCATTTGGCCGCCTTTCGGGAGTCCCCATGCGAGCTCTTGGCGCCCCGTTCGAAGTTTGTTCGACTTCTCGTCGAGATCAGGTCGCCGTTGCAGCGTCGTGACGGCGTCCCGCGCGCCCGCAGGGCCGGCGCGGCGGGCCGGTCAGGCGACCGAAATGGCGCCCGCCGTCCCTTCCGTGGCTTCCGCCGAGGTCAGTGCTTCCCGTATTCCGGCGGCGACGGTGCCATTGACCGGCAGGGCGAGATGTCCGACACCGGCGACATGCACGCTGTACGCGATCAAATCCGGGTGACTGATTTTCGCTGTTGTGGCCGGAACCATCACCTGGTCGTCCTCGCTCCAGAAAGCCACGAATTGCGTGCGGCAATTCGGCGCCGGCAGCGACAACTCCGCTATCACCTCGGAATCGGGGCGCATCTGGCGGACGAGGGGGTGTGCCGACATCAGCGGCGCGATGCGGGTGCCGGAGTGCGGGGTACCGAGCGTGACGACCGTACGGACGCGGGTGTCGCCGCCGAGGCGCTGTACGTAATAGCGGGCGATGAGGCCGCCGAGGCTGTGGCCCACGAGGTCCACCCGGCGGTGGCCGGTCCGGGCGCAGATCTCCTCCACATGGCGGCTGAGCAGTTCGGCGGCCTTACGGAGATCACAGGTCAGCGGGGAGTAGTTGAGCGCTTCCACATGGCGCCAGCCGTGCCGGTGCAGGGAGCGGCGCAGCAGCAGGAAGACGGAGCGGTTGTCGATGAAGCCGTGGAGCAGGAGCACCGGCGGATGGGAGCGGCCCTCGGTCGGCAGCAGTGTGGGCGGACCGGCGGAAGGCTGTGGTGACTCCGCTGTCATGGGCGCCGGGACGCTTTCCGGAGGCTCGGTAGCCGGGTGGGGTGCGGGGCGTGGCACGGGGCGTTCCTGGGAGATGCCGGTCGGATAGAGGAGGAGATGGCCGGCGAGGATCGCCAGGTCCACGACCGTGCTGCGAAGGGGCAGCGCAGCGGCGCGCACGGGCAGCAGGCGCGCGCACCGGACCGGTGTGGCGGCCAGGCGCGCGAGGAGAAGGGGTGCGGAGAGAAAGGGCAGGGCCTGCATGGCCGACCTCCCGGATGGCACGCGGAAGGCGTCTTCGTCCCCCGTTTGCCCTCGTGGGAAGCCAGCGGTGGCGTCGGCGGGCAGGCGGCGTGTGTGCGGCTCGCTGCTGCGTGCCCGGCGGCGCGGTGGCCCGGCTGCGGCTCCCCTTGCGCCCGGCCCGCGTCCGGTGCCGCCCGGCTCCGGCGGCACGACACGCGGGACGCGGCGCGTAGCGAACGTGTCCCATGTGTGATTTCCCCCTCCCCGGATGTCACGAAACGGCTGGGTACGGGATGCTGGCGATAACGTTCGTTCACGCTCGTGGCCGCCGGATCGCGGTCGCGCGATCGATTGTCGGCTCGGCGGCACCACAGTGCCGTGCATGGCTTGGAGGCAGTGATGAGTGTGGCTCGGCATGACGGAGCGCAAGCGGGGAGCCAGGGCGCGGCGGGCCGGTCGGGGCCGATCCGTGTGGTGGTGGCCAAGCCGGGTCTGGACGGGCACGACCGGGGCGCCAAGGTCATCGCGCGGGCGCTGCGCGACGCCGGTATGGAGGTGATCTACACCGGGCTGCACCAGACCCCGGAGCAGATCGTCGACACCGCGATCCAGGAGGACGCCGACGCGATCGGGCTGTCCATCCTCTCCGGCGCGCACAACACCCTCTTCGCGAAGGTCATCGCCCTGCTGGAGGAGCGGGACGCGGCGGACATCAAGGTCTTCGGCGGCGGGATCATCCCCGAGGCGGACATCGCCCCGCTCAAGGCACAGGGCGTCGCGGAGATCTTCACTCCGGGCGCCACGACCGCTTCGATCGTGGAGTGGGTCAACGAGAACGTCCGCTCGCTGGCGGTCTGAGGCGCCTGAGGCACCCGAGGCATCACGGGGGTGATGGCCCGGTCCGGCCCGGTGGCGGCCGGGCCGTGGCGGGGCCCCGGAGCGGACGGTCCGCGAGGAGCCGGCCCTGTAGGTGTGGGCCCCGGTGCGTGCGGATTCGGTGTGGTGGTTCATGGCACGCGGGGCCCGGACGGGGCTGCTTCGAGGGCGGTGTCCGAGCCTGGACCGGGCTCGGGGCCGGTGGTGTCGCCGGCCGGTGGCGGGGTGAGTTCGGCGTGCATCGTGGCGCGCAGGCGCAGGGTGCCGACCAGGCGCTGGAAGGCCTCGGACCAGTAGCCGCCGGAGCCCGGGGAGGCTCCCTCCGGCTCGTCCGTGACGGCCGTGAGCATGTCGAGCCGGTCCGCCGCGGCGGGGTCCAGACAGCGTTCGGCCAGGCCCATCACGCCGCTGAAGCTCCAGGGATAGCTGCCCGCGTCCCGGGCGATGTCCAGGGCGTCGACCACCGCGCCGCCGAGCGGCTCGGCCCACGGGACGGCACACACGCCGAGCATCCGGAAGGCCTCCGACAGGCCGTGCGCCGCGATGAACTCCGCGACCCACCGGGCCCGTTCGCCCCCGGGAAGCACGGTCAGCAGCTTCGTGAGATCCCGTGACGAGCCGGCCGGCGCGACCTCGGCGGCCTGGGACGGGGCGGCCGGCGCGCCCAGCAGCGCCCGCGCCCAGCCGGCGTTCCGCTGGCGCACGGCGGCGCGGCACCAGGCGTCGTGCAGCTCCGTCCGCCAGTCGTCGCCCACCGGCAGCGCGATGATCGCCGCCGCGTCCCGGCCGCCGAAGCGCGCGGGCCAGCCGTCCAGGGGGGTCGCCTCCACCAACTGGCTCAGCCACCAGGACCGTTCGCCCCGTCCGGAGGGCGGTGCGGGCGTCACGCCGTCCCGCTGCATCGCCTGGTCGCACTCATGGGGTGCCTCCACGGCGATCACCGGTGCGCCGGCCGTGCGGTCCAGTCCGATGCAGCTGTGGGCCCGCTGTGCCATACGGGCCGCGAGCGCGGAGCCGGGAAGCGTGGAGAGCAGCTCGGCGGCCGTGGCGCGGACATTGCGGCTGCGGTCGGACAGGGCCTGTTCGAGGAAGGGTTCATCGGCCGCCGAGAGTTCCTCGCGCAGCGAGTCGAGGAACATCAGGCGGTCCTCGGCCCGCTCCGTGGACCAGGTGGTCCGCAGCAGCGCCAGGCCCGCCGGCGGGTCCTGGCGACGCAGGGCGGTCAGCAGGGCGACCCGCTCCGCGAACAGGCCCTCCTCCCACTGTTGTTGCACGGCCCCGGGGTCGCCGTCACCGGGGAGTGCGGACGGTCCGCCGATGCCACGGAGCGCGAACTTCCACTCGTCGTTGAGCCGGGCCAGCCACAGGGCGCGCGGCCCCGCCAGGGCGAGCGCGGCGGGCCGCAGGTCCGTACGGGCGCGGGCGGTGTCGAGCAGCGCGGGCAGCAGCGCCTCCGGGGCGCGGTAGCCGTACTCGCCCGCGGCGGCGAGCCATTGGGGCAGCAGCTCGGTGAGGTCAGGGGCCGTGCCCCGGCGGCTGCCGCCTCCGCTGCCGCCGCGGTCGGCGAGCAGCAGGGACAGCCGGCGGCGGGCCGCCGGAGGCAGCAGGGGCCGTGGGTCGGCCGGGGCCGGGGCGGGCCGCTCACCGGCCGGTGCGGGGCGCAGTGCGGCGCGCCGGCGCACCGTGCTCACCGCCGCCGCGTCCAGCAGCGCGGCCGCCGCGCCCTGCCCCGGCCGGGCCGCCACCGGCGGGGTCCGCCGCCCGGTGCCGAGCAGCGCGGCGCTCACAAGGGCGGACCAGGGGGCGGGGGCGGTCGGCGTCGGTGCGACGGCTGCGGTGGATGACGCGGACGGGGTGGGTGAAGTGGCTGCGACGGGTGAAGCGGCTGCGGTGGGTGAAGTGGGTGTGGTGGTGCGGGTCATGCCTTCCTCCAGGCATCGGTGGTGGACGGCGTCCCAGGGGGCCGGGGCGTCGTGGCCGGGGCGCGGGTCACAGGGACACCGGGGTGCCGGTGGGGTCCCAGGCGGTCAGCGGCAGAAAGCCGCGATGGCCGCATTCGCCGAAGACCGTGACCGGCGCCCCGCCCGACAGGGCGGCCAGCTGCCACAGGCTCGTACGGCCCAGGCTGCGCGGGTCCAGCGGGAGCGCCGACTCCCCGTCCGCGTCGGCCAGCTGCCAGCCCTGCCCGTCGCGGCCCGGTATCGGTGTGACGTCGCTGAGCACCACCGGCCAGGAATCCAGCCACGGGTCGTCGCGCAGCGCGTCGCCGTACGCGGCCAGGGCGGCATCGATGCCACCGCCCGGGGGGACCGGCCCGGGGGCCGTCGGGGCGTGCCGCTCGCCGAGGGTGGCGCGCAGCGGACGGGCGCCCGGGTAGTAGGCGAGGTCCGCGTCGAGCACCAGACCGGGCGGCAGGGCCAGGTCCAGGGGGCGGGCGGGGGAGCCGCCGAAGGAGAGGTGCAGCGCCATCCGGCCGGTCCGCTCGCCCCGGAGATGGATCCGGCGGGTGAGCAACTTTCCGTCGTCACTGTCCTGTTGGGCGAGCACCAGCCAGCGGTCCCGGACCGTCGCCGCATCGGCGCCGGTCAGCACCTCCGCCGCGTCCGTGGTCAGCCCGACGCGCGAGCGGACCGTCGCCGCGAGCGGGCCCGGAAGCCGCTCGATACCGAGGAACGCCTGGTCGAGGAGGTGCAGCAGCGCGCACTCCGCCAGCAGCCGGGACGGCCAGTCCGGCCCGGACGCCACCACCGACGACAACTCCCGTACCCGCGCGGCGAGCCCGGGGGCCTGCGCGTCCACCATGCGGGCCGCGGTCTCGTCCCAGGAGCCCGCCCCGCTCTCCGCCGAGGCCAGCCCGGACTGCAGCAGATCCGTCAGCCGCGCTTCCAGCTCCGTGGCGCCGGCGGCGATCCGCTGCATCCGGCGCTCCGCCCGCCGCCTGGCGGCCTCCGGGTCGGCGGGCGCACGCGACGGGGCGCCCGCACCGGCGGCGCCGCCCGAATCCCGCCCGTCCCGCTTGCGGCGGCCTTCCAGCCACTCGGCCGCCCAGGCCGACGGCTCCCCGGCCGTGACCTCCCCGCCGCCCGCCCAGAGCAGCAGCAGCCCCAGGGCGTGCTTGCACGGAAACTTCCGGCTCGGGCAACTGCACTTGAAGCCGGGGCCCTTGATGTCCACGACCGTCTGATACGGCTTCTTTCCGCTGCCCGTGCACTGCCCCCACACCGCGCCCTCGTCCGCGCCCGTCTCCGACCACGGACCGGGCGCCGCGAGCTTGCCGCCCGCCCGGCGTGATGCCTCGTCAGGTGCCAGTGCGAGCACCTGATCCGTCGTCCAGCGTTCCCCCTGCGGATTCATGTCTCCGACGCTACGGCGCACCACTGACAATCGCCGTGCGTCGTGATGAACGCGCAGGCCGGAGAGGGTTTTCGGGGCATTGTCAGTGGCGTGGTGCAGGGTGGAATCCGCAAGCGGCCGCAGCGGTTTCCGGGTGCCGGCCGCACACCGCGCGACGAGGGGGAAGCATGTCCGGGAAGAGCATCACGACGGCGGATGCCGAGGGCCGGCCGGCGGCCGGGACGGCGCCGGCGGCCGCGGGCGGCGAGGTCCTGCGGCCGCACGCGGAGGACAGTTTCGCGGCGGAGCTGGCGGCCCTCGCGGCGGCCGATGACCGGCCGCGGCCGGAGCGCTGGCGGCTCTCGCCCTGGGCGGTCGCGACGTACCTCCTCGGCGGCACCCTCGCGGACGGCACGGTCATCACCCCCAAATACGTCGGTCCGCGACGGATCGTCGAGGTCGCCGTGACGACCCTCGCGACGGACCGCGCGCTGCTCCTGCTGGGCGTGCCCGGCACCGCCAAGACCTGGGTGTCCGAGCATCTGGCGGCGGCGGTCAGCGGAGATTCCACCCTCCTGGTGCAGGGCACCGCCGGCACCCCGGAAGAGGCGATCCGCTACGGCTGGAACTACGCCCAGCTGCTCGCCCACGGCCCCAGCCGTGACGCGCTGGTGCCCAGCCCGGTGATGCGCGCGATGGCGCAGGGCATGACCGCCCGGGTCGAGGAGCTGACCCGTATCCCCGCCGACGTGCAGGACACGCTCATCACCGTCCTGTCGGAAAAGACCCTGCCGATCCCGGAGTTGGGGCAGGAGGTGCAGGCGGTCCGCGGCTTCAACCTGATCGCCACCGCCAACGACCGCGACCGCGGGGTCAACGAACTCTCCAGCGCGCTCCGCCGCCGCTTCAACACCGTCGTGCTGCCGCTGCCCGCGACCCCGGACGAGGAGGTCGACATCGTCTCGCGCCGGGTCGGGCAGCTCGGCCGCTCGCTCGACCTCCCCGCCGGGCCCGAGGGCCTGGACGAGATCCGCCGGGTCGTCACGGTCTTCCGGGAGCTGCGGACCGGCCTCACCACCGACGGCCGGACCAAGCTCAAGTCGCCGTCCGGCACCCTCTCCACGGCCGAGGCCATCTCGGTGGTGACCAACGGCCTGGCACTGGCCACCCACTTCGGGGACGGCATACTGCGGGCCGGCGATGTCGCCGCGGGCATCCTGGGCGCCGTGGTCCGCGACCCCGCGGCCGACCGGGTCGTCTGGCAGGAGTATCTGGAGACCGTGGTGCGCGAGCGCGACGGCTGGAAGGACTTCTACCGCGCCTGCCGTGAGGTGAGCGCATGAGCGGGCGAACGACCGGCAGGGGCGGGCCGGTGCTGCTCGGGGTGCGCCATCACGGTCCCGGGTCGGCGCGCGCGGTGCGGGCCGCCCTGGAGCAGTGCACCCCGGCTGCGGTCCTGATCGAAGGGCCGCCGGAGGCGGACGAGCTGGTGCCGCTGGCCGCCCAGGAGGGCATGCGGCCGCCCGTCGCGCTGCTCGCCCATGCCCAGGACGACCCCGGCCGCGCCGCGTTCTGGCCGCTGGCCGAGTTCTCCCCGGAGTGGGTGGCGATGCGCTGGGCACTGGCTCACGACGTCCCCGTCCGCTTCATCGATCTGCCCGCGGCGCACTCCCTGGCGGGCGGGGACGACGGCGGACCGTCGGGCGAGGGCAGCGGACCGTCGGAGGACGACGGTGGACCGTCGGGCGAGGGCAGCGCTCCGGCGGACGAGGACAGCGGACCGGCCACCGAGGACAGCGGGCCGATCGCCGAAGAGGCCGGCGCGCGGGAGGCCGGGCCCGGCGCCGAGGTGCGGATCGATCCGATCGGGGTGCTTGCCGAAGCGGCCGGCTACGACGACCCCGAGCGCTGGTGGGAGGACGTGGTCGAGCACCGCGGGGGCGCGGGAGCCGGGGCGGACGCGCTGGCGCCGTTCGCGGCGCTGGCCGAGGCGATGGGCACCCTGCGCGACACCTACGGCGACGGGGGCCACGAACGCGACCTGGTGCGCGAGGCCCATATGCGGCTCCGGCTGCGGGCCGCGCGACGGGAGTTCGGCGACGACCTCGCCGTGGTGTGCGGGGCCTGGCACGTCCCCGCCCTGGCGCAGCGCACCACCATGACCGCCGACCGGCAACTGCTCAAGGGCCTGCCCAAGGTGAAGACCGCGGTGACCTGGGTCCCCTGGACGCACCGGCGGCTCTCCCGCCGCAGCGGCTACGGCGCGGGTGTCGCCTCCCCCGGCTGGTACGGCCATCTCTTCAGCGCCCCCGACCGCCCCGTCGAACGCTGGCTGACCAAGGTCGCCGGGCTGCTCCGCGAGGAGGACTACGCCGTCTCGTCGGCGCATGTCATCGAGGCCGTACGGCTCGCCGAGGGGCTGGCCACGGTACGCGGCCGCCCGCTGGCCGGCCTGACCGAGCTGGACGACGCGGTGCGCGCCGTCATGGGGGACGGCACCGACGCCCCGTCCTCGCTGATCCACGACCGGCTGGTGGTCGGGGAGGTGCTGGGTGAGGTCCCGGAGGGCGCCCCCGCGGTGCCGCTCGAACGTGACATCGCCCGCAGTCGGCGCACGCTGCGGCTCAAACCGGAAGCGCTGGAACGGGAGCTGGAGCTGGACCTGCGCAAGGAGACCGACGCCGGACGCAGCCGGCTGCTGCACCGGCTGCAGCTGCTCGGCATCCCCTGGGGCGAGCCCACCCGCTCCCGCGGCAGCACGGGTACCTTCCGGGAGACCTGGCTGCTGCGCTGGGAGCCGGAGCTCTCCGTACGGGTCGCCGAGGCCGGCATCTGGGGCACGACCGTGCTCTCGGCCGCCACCGCCAAGGCGGCGTCCGAGGCGGCCGGGGCGGCCGGCCTCCCCGAGGTCACCGCGCTCGCGGAGCGCTGTCTGCTCGCCGGACTCCCCGACGCCCTCCCGCTGGTGATGCAGGCGCTGTCCGACCGCGCGGCGCTGGACACGGATGTGGGCCGGCTCGCCCAGGCGCTGCCCGCCCTCGTCCGGTCCGTCCGCTACGGCGATGTGCGCGGCACGGACGCCGCGACGCTCCGTGAGGTGGCCACCGGCCTGGCCGAGCGGGTCTTCGTCGGACTGCCCCCGGCCTGCCCGGGGCTGGACGCCGACGGCGCCGCCGAGATGCGCGGTCATCTCGACGCCACCCACCAGGCCGTCGGCCTGCTCGGCCGGCCGGAGACCGGGCGGCGGCCCGGAGGGGACGGACTGCGGGCCCGCTGGACCGGAGTGCTGCGGGCGGTCAGCGAACGGGACACCGTGCCCGGCCTGATCCGTGGCCGCGCGACCCGGCTCCTGCTGGACGACGGCGAGTTGGGCGACGGGGGAGCGGAGCGGCTGATGGGCCTCGCCCTGTCGCCGGGCACACCGCCCACCGATGCCGCCGGATGGATCGAGGGCTTCGTCGGCGGCGGGGACGGCGGCATGCTGCTGGTCCATGACGAACGGCTGCTGGCGCTGGTCGACGGCTGGCTGACCGGGGTGCCGGACGCCGCGTTCACCGACGTACTCCCGCTGCTGCGCCGTACGTTCGCGGTATACGAGTCCGGCGTACGGCGCACCCTCGGCGAACTGATCCGCCGCGGCCCCGCGACGGCCTCCCGCGGCCCGGCCGGTGACGCCCCGGACGCCGTCGTACCCGGCTTCGGCCCCGGCCTGGACCGCGACCGCGCCGCCGCCGTCCTCCCCACCCTCCGCCTGCTGCTGGGCATCGGACAGCACGGCTTCGACGACGAGCACCCGGACCCCACCCGACCCGCCGACGACCTCACGGGGGCACGGACATGACCAGCACGACTCCGGACCGGACGACCCCGGCGCCGGCCCCGGCCGCGGCCGCGGCCCCGACCACGACCCCGGTCCCGACGACGGCCACCACCGCGGGAACGGCCGGGGACGACCCGGCCAACGCTTCGGCGACGGCGCCCGCCCCGGCAACGGCCCTGGCCCCGGTCACCACCCCCACCCCGGCCCCCGTCTCCGAGGACGAACGCCTGCGCCGCTGGCGGCTGGTGCTCGGGGGCGGTGGCGCGGACGGGACGGGGCGTGCGCTCAGTGGCCGGGACGCCGCGATGGACGGGGCGCTCGCCTCGCTCTACGGCCGGGACGGCCGCGGCAAGGGGGCCGACGGCGGCCGGCGTTCGGCGGGGCTCGGCGCCTCGGCGCCCGGGGTGGCGCGCTGGCTCGGCGACATCCGTACGTACTTCCCGTCGTCCGTGGTGCAGGTGATGCAGCGGGACGCCATCGACCGGCTGGGGCTGTCCGCGCTGCTGCTGGAGCCGGAGATGCTGGCGGCCGTCGAGGCGGACGTGCACCTCGTGGGCACCCTGCTCTCGCTCAACAAGGTCATGCCGGAGACCACCAAGGAGACCGCCCGTGCCGTCGTCCGCAAGGTCGTCGAGCAGCTGGAGAAGAAGCTGGCGCAGCGCACCCGCGCCACCCTCACCGGCGCGCTGGACCGCTCCGCACGGGTCAGCCGCCCGCGCCACCGCGACATCGACTGGGACCGCACGATCCGGGCGAACCTCAAGAACTACCTTCCCGAGTACCGCACCGTCGTGCCCGAGCGGCTGGTCGGCTACGGCCGCGCCGCGCAGTCGGTGAAGAAGGACGTGGTGCTCTGTATCGACCAGTCCGGTTCGATGGCCGCCTCGGTCGTCTACGCCTCGGTGTTCGGCGCGGTGCTGGCCTCCATGCGGACCCTCGACACCCGGCTGGTCGTCTTCGACACCTCGGTGATCGACCTGACGGACCAACTGGACGACCCGGTGGACGTCCTCTTCGGCACCCAGCTCGGCGGCGGCACGGACATCAACCGCGCGCTCGCCTACTGCCAGTCCCGCATCACCCGCCCCGCCGACACCGTCGTCGTCCTCATCAGCGACCTCTACGAGGGCGGCATCCGGGACGAGATGCTCAAGCGGGTCGCCGCGATGAAGGCGTCCGGGGTGCAGTTCGTGCCGCTGCTGGCCCTGTCCGACGAGGGCGCGCCCGCCTACGACCGGGAGCACGCCGCGGCCCTCGCGGCCCTGGGCGCACCGGCGTTCGCCTGCACTCCGGACCTGTTCCCGGACGTGATGGCGGCCGCGATCGAGAAACGCCCGCTGCCCATACCGGACATGGCGGAGCAACGGTGACAGGTAGCCCGGGGGGACTTGCGCGGCACCTGGTTGCCCATGCAAGTATCAGTTCATCGCTCGATCGCCCGCGACGCGCGTGACGCCAGGGACATGTCCCCAGGGCGTCCCCGTCCGTATGGGAAGGTCCCCTCTTGTCTGCTGTGCTCGTCCTGCCTGCCGCCGTGCGCCTGCCGCGCACGGTGGCCGTGCGGCGTGCGCTGCTGGCCGGGCTCTTCCTGGTGGGCTTCGTCGCCCTCGGCTTCGCCTTCGGTCCCGGCGCCCATGCCGACGACCGCACGAAGAGCGCGGACCTGACCGGGGCAGCGGCCCCGGCGGGGCCCGCCGCCGAGGCGTCCACCCCGGACCGGGCCGCCACCCGGGACGGGGCGAACCGGCTGTCCGGCTCCGGAGCCGCGCTGGAGCAGCGCGGCGAGGAGTCCGGCGCGAAGCTCGCCGAGCACACCCGCGCCGCGTCCGACGCGGTGGCCGAGGCCGTACGACCCACCGTCGAGCGGACCGCACCGGTCACCGGCCGGATCACCGAGCCGGTGAGCCGCGTCGTCCGGGAGGTCGGGGACTCGGCCGAGGCCGCGCTGCCCGTCCGCCTCCCGTCCGGTGAGCACACCGGGCGTCCCGGGGACAACGGCGCGGACCAGCACGGCCGTACGCCGGACCACGGTGCGCAGCAGGCCCCTTCGCGGGCCGGCGACCAGGCCGCCGGTGCGGCCGCCGAGGCGGCTCAGCTCTGCGGAGGCCTGCACCACCCGGTCCCCGCGGGCGCCGCGGACACCGTCCACGAGCAGCGGGACGCGGACCACAACGGCCTTCCGGGGCAGACCCCGCAGGGCCCGGCCGCGCCCGCCTCGCACTCCGCCGGGGACGGCCACGGCCCCCGCGGCGGCGACCAGTACGCGGCCGTCACGGCCGACTCCACGCGCTTCCGGCTGCTGCCCGGTGGCGTCCGCACGGCCGATGGCGCTCCGACGCGTCGGCGTGCCGAAGAAATCCTCGAATTCCCGGGCTAGGGCAGACCGCTCCGCGTCTGTAACTGGACCTGCCGCGCGGGGGCGGGACAGGTCTGCCCGTCAAACCCCTCAGAATTCGAAGGACTTCACCACCATGCGCTCCAACATCCGCCGTTCCATCGTCGTTGCCGCTGCCGCCACCGGACTGTGGGCCCTGGGCTCCGCCGCCGCCGGCGCCGCCGAGCTCCCGGTCGGCACGGACCTGCCCGCCACCGGCACGGTCACCGACACCGCCCAGCAGCTGCCCACCGGCACGGTGACCGACACCGCGACGAAGACCGTCGAGACCGCCGAGAAGACGGCCGGCGAGGTGGCGGGCAAGGCCACCGGCGCCCTCGGCGGCGTGCCGGCCCAGGAGCTGCCCACCGGCAAGCTCGGCGACGTGACCGGTGCGGTCGACGGTGTGCGGCAGCAGGCCGGCGGCGCGGACCTGCCGGACACCGGTGCGGTGCACAAGGCCGCTGGTCCGAAGCAGGCCAAGAAGGCCGTCAAGACCGTCAAGAAGGCCGCCAAGGGCGCCGGCCTGGGCCAGGCCGGCCGCCTCACGAACGGCACGCTGCCCGCCGTTCCGAAGCTGCCCGCCACCCCGGGCGTCCCGTCCCTGCCCGGCACCCCGGCGCTGCCCAAGACTCCCGCGCTGCCCAAGGCCCCCGGTTCGGCCGACAACCTGCTGGCCGGTCTCGCCGGTGCGGGCGTCCGTCCCGAGCAGCTGACCAAGCAGGCCCAGGGTGCGCTGGCCACCACGCGTCCGGTCGTCGACCAGACCGCCGCCGACGTGCTGCCGCCCGTCGCCCGCCGGGTCGTCGTCAAGGTCGTGCCGGTCGCCCAGGGCGCGGTCGGCGGTGCCGGTCAGCTCGCGGGTGACGCGGCCGGCCAGGCGACCCCGTTCGTGACCGTCGTCGGCGGCCAGGCGCAGCTGTTCGCGCAGGGTGCGGCGGCCGACGCGGTGCCGTTCGCCCAGGGCGTGGCCTCCGACGCGGCGCCGTTCGCGCAGGGTGAGGTCGCCAAGGCGGTGCCGTTCGCGCAGGGCAAGGCGACCGGCGCGGTGGCGTTCGCCCAGGGTGCGGCCTCCGACGCGGCGCCGTTCGCGCAGGGTCTGGCCACCGTCGTCGTGACCGACGCGCAGGGCACCGCCGGCCAGGCCGTCACCGGCGTGCGGGGCCTGGCGCCGGTGAAGTCGGTGCCCGCGGTTCCGTCCGTCCCGGCCGTGCCGTCGGTTCCGTCCGTCCCGTCCGTGCCCGCCAACCTGACTGACGCCGTTGCCGTTCCGTCCGTGCCCGCCGTCCCGGCCGTGCCCGCCGTCCCGGCCAACCTGACCGACGCCGTCGCCGTCCCGGCCGTGCCCGCTGACCTGGCCGACCTGACCAACGTCGCCAACATCCCGGCGCTGCCGGTCCTCCCGGTCCAGGCCGTCTGAGGCTCAGGCCGACACCACCGGCTCCGGTCGCGGCGGCGACCGATGCCGGAACACCCAAGATCAGCCGGGTGGACCTCTGTGGGGGAGGTCCGCCCGGCTTTGGTGTATCCGTGGCGCGGTGCGCCAACAAGGCGTCACCCTTTAGGAGTTGGGCACCTGGAGTCGCGCCCAGCTGACCTGCCCCGGCACCCCGTCCGCGTCGTCGCCGTCGAAGCCGAGCTTGCGCTGCCAGGCCTCGTACGACGCGCGGTCCGCCTCGGTCCACTCCGGACCGGGGCCGTATTCGTAGCGGCTGCAGCCCTCGGCGACCAGCCGTTCGCCCATCGCCGTGATCACCGGGCTGCTGGCCCCGGACCGGAAGAAGTCCTGGCCGGGGAACGGCGCGTGCGGCGGTTCCTGCGGTTCCGGCGCCGCCGTCCCCGAGCCGCCCGACTCCGGCCCCTCCGCCCCCGAGCCGCCGGACTCCGAGCTGTCCGTCTCCGAACCACCGGACTCGGAATCATCGGTCACCGAGCCATCGGTCTCCGACCCGTCCGTCTCCGGCGCGCCCTCCGCCGCCTTCGCCAGCCGCTTCTTGATCCGGCCGCGCAGGTCGTCCATCGTGAAGCCGCTCGGATCGACCTTCCCCGGCTGCCACTCCCGGTGACCGATCACCGAGTGCTCGTTCCAGCCGTGCGCCCGGCAGATCGCGGCCGCCGCCTTCTCGATGGCGAGCAGCTGCTCATCCGGCCACGGGTCCTTGCCGTCGCCGAGGTTGATGCATTCGAAGCCGTAGAAGTAGCGGTTGCCGTCGGTGTCCGCGTCGTCGTCCGCCGGCAGCTCCGCGTCCTCGTTGATCACCGCCCGCAGGACGTCACCGTCACCGAGCCCGGCGTGGTTGGCCCGGCCGTTGCCGACGAGATGGACCGCGCCCTTCTTGTCGATCACGCCGTGGCACAGCGGCCCCGGCAGATCGGAGCGCCCGTCGTAGCAGAGGTCCACCGAGCTGTCGGTGCCCTCGGTGGCGGTGTGGTGGATCATCACGCCGTGCATCGGGCCCCAGGGGCCCTTCGAGTTCCGGTTGTGCGTACGCCAGCTGCGGACCTCGTGGACCACCAGGCCCTCGTTGCGCAGCGCCTTGAGCAGCCGGCTCGCGGTCAGCGGGGTGGCCATCAGGCGGTTCCTTCCTCGTCGACCGCGGCATCGGCCACGGCGGTGGTCTGCGATCTGCTCGGTGAGGGAGTCGCGGATGCTGCCGGGGTTCTTCGGGATAAACGCCGGGACGGGCCATATGTGTCGGCATTCCCGCGCCAATCCCTTCGGGCACCGGGAAATCGGGAATGGGTGAGGGCAAGCGGGGACGGGAGCGCGCACGCCCGCAGTGACCGGCGGCCCCGGATCCCCGCACTGCTCATCGCGTTCCCCCGTCCGCACCCGGTACAGAGCGGTCCGCCGGCCGATCCGCCGACCGAACCGCACGGGATCAGGCACCGGGTCCGAAGGCCGTGACGCCTGGCGTGACTCCTGGTGCGTGAGTATGCGTAAGTGCTCAACACAGTTTTCGCAGGCGGGAGTTGAAGGGTCAAGAGGTCATTCCGGACACCGCCCGTGGGGTTCTGCACCGCCCATGGAGTTCTTGTGCGCGACCGTCGCCGTTTCTTCCCCACGGATTCCCGGTGGCCCGGAGCCGGAATCGCGGGCGGCGGGGCGCACCGGGGCGCGGCGGGAGGAGTTCGCGAACCTTGTGCGACGCGGAAGCGCACGGCGAGTGGCAACGGTGCGGGCGGCCGGACGGGGCCGGGTGGGCGTCTTCGCCGCATAAGTCCTCACTCCGGTGAAAAACCGCCCGACAACATGCGGAAATCCCACGGAGGCGTAACTTGGCCAAAAGATCTGTGATGGTAATCACCGCTGGAGTGTGATCTGCGATTTAGGGCCTCAGGTCCAGCGGCGATAACCTGCCGGACGGACATGCCGCGTATTCGGTCACCGTGTACGCCTCCCTCAGTGACAGCGCCGTCACGTTGCCCTTCGCGGCACGCCCATCGCAGTCGAACGAACCGCGATCACTACGGCGATTCTGAGAAGACAAGGGACGGACGCGCGTGGACCTGTTCGAGTACCAGGCGAGGGACCTCTTCGCCAAGCACGGTGTACCGGTGCTGGCCGGTGAAGTCATCGACACGCCTGAGGCGGCGCGCGAGGTGACCGAGCGGCTCGGCGGCCGGTCGGTCGTCAAGGCGCAGGTCAAGGTGGGTGGCCGAGGGAAGGCCGGCGGCGTCAAGCTGGCCTCCGACCCGCAGGACGCGGTCGAGAAGGCCGGCCAGATCCTCGGTATGGACATCAAGGGCCACACGGTCCACAAGGTGATGCTGGCGGAGACCGCGCCGGAGATCGCCGAGGAGTACTACGTCTCGTACCTCCTCGACCGCACCAACCGCACCTTCCTGGCCATGGCCTCCGTCGAGGGCGGCATGGACATCGAAGAGGTCGCGGCCACCAAGCCCGAGGCTCTCGCCAAGATCCCGGTGGACGCCAACGAGGGCGTCACCCTGGAGAAGGCCCAGGAGATCGTCGCCGCGGCGAAGTTCCCGGCCGAGGTCGCCGACAAGGTCGCCGACGTTCTCGTCACCCTGTGGAAGACCTTCATCGCCGAGGACGCGCTCCTCGTCGAGGTCAACCCCCTGGCCAAGGTCGCCAGCGGCGAGGTCATCGCCCTCGACGGCAAGGTCTCCCTGGACGCCAACGCCGAGTTCCGTCAGCCGGAGCACGAGGCGCTGGAGGACAAGGACGCGGCCAACCCGCTCGAGGCCGCGGCCAAGGCCAAGGGCCTGAACTACGTCAAGCTCGACGGCCAGGTCGGCATCATCGGCAACGGTGCGGGTCTCGTCATGAGCACCCTGGACGTCGTCGCCTACGCCGGCGAGAAGCACAACAACGTCAAGCCCGCCAACTTCCTCGACATCGGTGGCGGCGCCTCCGCCGAGGTCATGGCGAACGGCCTGGAGATCATCCTCGGCGACCCGGACGTCAAGTCCGTCTTCGTCAACGTCTTCGGTGGCATCACCGCCTGTGACGAGGTCGCCAACGGCATCGTCCAGGCCCTGGAGCTGCTCAAGTCCAAGGGCGAGGACGTCAACAAGCCCCTGGTCGTGCGGCTCGACGGCAACAACGCGGAGCTCGGCCGCGAGATCCTGTCGAAGGCCAACCACCCGCTGGTGCAGCGCGTGGACACCATGGACGGCGCGGCCGACAAGGCCGCCGAGCTGGCTGCTAAGTAAAGGACGAGGACACAACAACCATGGCTATCTTCCTGACCAAGGAAAGCAAGGTCATCGTCCAGGGCATGACCGGTGCCACTGGCATGAAGCACACCAAGCTGATGCTCGGTGACGGCACCAACATCGTCGGCGGTGTGAACCCCCGCAAGGCCGGTACCAGCGTCGACTTCGACGGCACCGAGGTACCCGTCTTCGGCTCGGTCGCCGAGGCGATGGAGAAGACCGGCGCCGACGTGTCCGTCCTCTTCGTGCCGCCGGCCTTCGCCAAGGCCGCCGTCGTCGAGGCGATCGACGCCGAGATCCCGCTGGCCGTCGTGATCACCGAGGGCATCGCGGTCCACGACTCCGCCGCCTTCTGGGCGTACGCGAAGTCCAAGGGCAACAAGACCCGGATCATCGGCCCGAACTGCCCCGGCCTGATCACCCCCGGCCAGTCCAACGCCGGCATCATCCCGGGCGACATCACCAAGCCCGGCCGCATCGGTCTGGTGTCGAAGTCCGGCACGCTGACCTACCAGATGATGTACGAGCTCCGTGACATCGGCTTCTCCTCGGCCGTCGGCATCGGTGGCGACCCGGTCATCGGCACCACGCACATCGACGCCCTCCAGGCGTTCGAGGCGGACCCCGACACCGACCTGATCGTCATGATCGGCGAGATCGGCGGCGACGCCGAGGAGCGTGCGGCCGACTTCATCAAGGCCAATGTCTCCAAGCCGGTCGTCGGCTACGTCGCGGGCTTCACCGCGCCCGAGGGCAAGACCATGGGCCACGCCGGCGCCATCGTCTCCGGCTCCTCCGGCACCGCCCAGGCGAAGAAGGAGGCCCTGGAGGCCGCCGGCGTCAAGGTCGGCAAGACCCCGTCCGAGACCGCGCGGCTCGCCCGCGAGATCCTCGGCGGCTGATTCCCGGCTCCGTGCCGCCGGACGCGTCCGGCGGCGCAGCGCACCGTGCGCGGGCCCGTACCCTTCGGGGTGCGGGCCCGCGCCCGTTCCGCGCGGGCTGTGCCGTACGGATCAGCGGAGGTCCGGGGCCAGACGGGCCTGCCGGAGCCGCTTCCGTACGGCCGCGTTGCCCTCCTCCCGCGCGGAGTCTCTCCGCTCCCGCGCCGCGTCCCGCTGCTCCCGGGCCGCTTCTCTGCGTTCCCGGGCTGCCTCCCGCTGGGCATCCTCGTCGTCCGCGTCCTGGTGCCGGGGCGGGGCCACTTCGGTGCGCGGGACGGTGGCCGACGGCCGCTGCGCCCGCGGGGTGTAGTGGTCCGGCGTGAAGGCCATCGTCACCAGGGTCACCAGCGCGAACAGCCCGGCCGCCCCGAAGGCCGCCCGGGTGGTCCGCCGGACGCTGCGCTCGCTGCCGCTGCGTACGTGCGCTGCGGTGGGCGGCTCCTCTTCCGGGGGGCCCGGCAGCACGGCGAGCCGGGCCCGCAGGATCTCGCCCTGCCGCTCCGGCGACTGCCCGGCGAGCCCCAGCTCCGGCAGCAGCGCTGCGATCCGCTCGCGTGCGTGCCGCAGCCGCGCCGCCGTGGCCGGGGCGCTCGCCTCGATCTCGGCCGCGGTCCCGGCCGGCCCCAGCCCGACTTCGTCGTGCAGCAGCAGCGCACGCCGGTGGGGGGCGGGCAGGCTCAGCAGGGCTGCCGACAGTGCGCCGTCCTCCGACGGCCGGGTGGTCCCTGACGGCTCGTCCGGTACGCGGGCGGGCCGCAGCGCGGGACACAGCCGGTGCCACGGCGTCAACGCGTACTCGTACACCGCCGCCCGCACCCACCCCACCGGATCGGGGTCCACCGCGACCTCCGGCCAGCGCTGCCAGGCCAGCCGGAACCCCCGCTCCACCGCCCGCCGGGCCAGCCGCGGGCGCCCGGTGAGCAGGTACGCCTGCCGCGTCAGCGCCGCCGCGTGCCGGGCGTGGAGATCGTCGAAGGCGGTGGTGGCCTGCTCGCGCTGCGTCATACAGAGCAGTGTGGAAAACCCGCATCACCGACGCAGCGCGACACGTCGGGCATTTCGCCAGTACATGGCGGAAAGCGGTCTTGTTGGCAGCATGGCGGCGTGAGCCAGTTCACCGATCGTGGCCCTACGTTGTCGTCGCACGGGCGGACCGCCGCACAGCGCTCCTCCGCGATCGGCGCCGCCTTCCTCGGCGGTGTGACGGCCGCCGGCCTCGGCCTCGGCGCGCTGACGGTCGCCGTGCTGCTGCTCTGGGTCGCCTCGCCGGACCCCGACAGCGACCCCTCCGGGGCGCTGCATTTCGCCGCCGACCTGTGGCTGCTGGCGCACGGCGGCGACCTCCTACGCACCGCCGCCCACGCCGATGTCCCGGTCGCCGTGACCCCGCTGCTGCTTGCCGTCCTCCCGGTCTGCCTGCTCCACCGGGCCGCCCGGCACGCCCTGGCCACCGCGCCCGACGGCCCGCCCACCTCGACCGCGTCCCCCGCCGCGACGGTCGCCCCGCGCACCCTGCTCGGTGCGCTGCTCAGCGGCTATCTGCTGATCGTGGTCGCTGCGCTGCTGTACGCGTCGGGCGGGCGGCTGCGCGCCGAGCCGCTCAGCGTGCTGCTGTGCGTACCGGTGACCACGGCGGCCATCCTCGGCGGCACGGCCTGGCGCCTGCTCCGCCACCCCGGCACCGAGCTGCTGCCCGCCCGGGTCCTGCAAGCCAGGTCGAGGGCACCGCACCGGCTGCGGGTCTTCCTGGGCGGCTCCCGGGGCGCCACCGCCCGACGGGGCGCCGTGTGCCGGGCGGCCGGCGCCGCCCTCGGTGCGCTGCTCGCCGCCGGCGGCCTGCTCACCCTGCTCTCGCTGGGCCTGCACGCCGGCCGGGTACGCGACGACCTCCTCCAGCTGGCCCCCGACTGGGCGGGCCGGGCCACGGTGCTGCTGCTGTGTCTGGCCCTGCTCCCGAACGCGGCCGTCTGGGGCGCCGCCTACGCCCTGGGCCCGGGGTTCACGGTCGGCGCGGACAGCACGGTCGCCCCGCTGGCCACCTCGGCACATCCCGTACTGCCGCAGCTCCCGCTGCTCGGCGGGCTGCCGGACGCCGGCCCGGGAAACCCGCTGACCTGGGCGGTGGCGGTGGTGCCCGTGGTGGCGGGGGTGCTGCTCGCCCGCCAGGTGGCCCGTTCCGCGACCACGCCGAGCACACCGGGCGCGCCCTGGTCCTGGTGGGCGACGACTTGTGTGGCGGCCTTGGGGGCCGTTGTCTGCGGGGTGCTGATGGCGGTGCTCGCGGGCCTGGCCGGCGGTGCACTGGGCACCGGCGCGCTCGCCGCCTTCGGCCCGAGCTGGTGGGCCACCGGCCTGGCGGCAGCCGTCTGGACCGCCCTGACCGGCATCCCCGCCGCCCTCGCGCTCCGCGTCTGGTGGAAGCGCGCCCGGCGACGGGAGGCCGAGGCGGGCGGGCAGGACCGGCAGGAGGGGGCCCGGCCGGAGGTGGGCCGGCCGGCGGCGGGCCCGCGCGAGCCGGCGGGCACGAAGGCCGGGGACGCTGCGACGGAGGGCGCCACGCGGGACGACGCCACACAGGACGCCGACGGCATCACCGTCGACAGCGACGACAGCGACGAAGGCGACAGCACCGACAGCACCGACAGCACCGAAGACCGCGACCGCGTGAACCCGCCCGACGGCCGCACCGCTGTCCGCTGTGGTGCGGCCGCCCCCGGAGGGGGCACGGCGGACCGTACGCCCGGCCAGGACGCGGACACCTGACGGGCCGCTCCCGCCACGCCCCTGAAGCGCTCCTCGGTACCGCCCTCCACTACTCCCGCGTGCTCAGCAGCGGCCGCAGCTCCTTGGGGAGCAGGTTCTCGCAGGACTTGCCGGCCGACTGCGTCAGGGCGTCGTTCACGCAGGTGAAGTAGTCGCGGTAGACGAGCTGGACGGTGAAGGTCGCGGCGACCATCATCAGCGCCAGCGACGCGGTTACCAGCCCCGCGATCGCCGAGGTGACCTGCGGCCGGGTGGAGCCCGGCGCGCTCGGGGTGCCGGGGCGGTCGGCCTGGCCGGACCGGTCGTCGGGCGCGGGGCGGCCCTCCATGGCGGCGGTGGTCGCCGCGGCGGAGGCCTTCGCGGGTGCCGCCTTGGCCCGCAGCGCGCTGATGCCCCAGTAGATCGCCAGCGCACTCAGCAGCAGCGCGACCTCGGGCAGGCTGAAGAGCACGAAGAAGAACGACCACATACCGGCCAGCAGCGCATAGCGCGCCCGGCGCTGGGCCGGGTCGGTGGGGTCCCAGCGCAGGCCGCCGGGGCCGCCGGGACCACCGGGGCCGCCCTGCTGGCCGTTGCGGCCGCCGGGGCGGTTGCCGAAACCGCCGCTCTGCCGGCCCGGCTGCCGCGGGCTCCACTGGCTGCCCCAGCTCGGCTCGTCCGACGGCTGCTGCTCGTCGCCGTCGGAGGAGCCGTCGCCGTCCCCGGCGGACCGGTGCGGTACCGGGTGGCGCGGGCGCCAGGCCTGGTCGGGGGTGCCGGCCGGCGGCGGCGCGAAGGGGTTGTCCGACTCGGAGCCGTGCGACTCCGGGCCGGTGGGCTCCGATGACGAGGACGACATGCGCTCACGCGGCAGCAGCACCGCCCCGGGGGCGGTGGCGGGCAGCAAAAGCAGGAGGGCCGCGCGGCGGCGTCGGTCCGTCATCTGGAGTGTGTCTTCCCCTTGTCTCGTCCGCGCGGGTGCCTGGGCGGCCGCGCGCGGGTTATCACGAACTGCATGCAGTCTTACGCCTGACGCTACCTCCCGTGCCCGCCCCCGTCCCGTGGGGGCCGCGCGGTGTGCCGGTATCGTTGCTGACGGTCGGCGCCTTCGTAGGGTTCCCCGGATCTGCGGTATCCGCAGTCTTGTACGACCACACAAAGCACGCGAGATCGGAAAAGAGCCCCGCCGTGGCTTCCTCCCCACCCCCCGTCCAGCCCGCCCCGCCCGGCCGCCCGGCCCGGATCGTCGCCCTCGTCTCCGGTTCCGGGACGAACCTCCAGGCGCTGCTGGACGCCATCGCCGCGCAGGGCCCGCAGGTGTACGGGGCCGAGGTCGTGGCCGTCGGCGCCGACCGGGGCGCCATCGCGGGCCTGGAGCGCGCCGCGGCCGCCGGGCTCCCGACGTTCGTCTGCCGGGTCAAGGACCACGACAGCCGCGCGGCCTGGGACGCGGCGCTCACCGAGGCGACCGCGGCATACGAGCCCGATCTGGTGGTCTCGGCCGGCTTCATGAAGATCCTGGGCAAGGAGTTCCTCGCCCGCTTCGGCGGCCGCACGGTCAACACCCACCCGGCGCTGCTGCCGAGCTTTCCCGGTGCCCATGGCGTACGCGACGCGCTCGCGTACGGCGCGAAGGTCACCGGCTGCACCGTCCACTTCGTCGACGACGGTGTCGACACCGGCCCGATCATCGCCCAGGGCGTGGTCGAGGTCCGGGACGAGGACGACGAATCCGCGCTGCATGAGCGCATCAAGGAAGTCGAGCGATCGCTGCTCGTCGAGGTCGTGGGGCACCTGGCCCGGCACGGCTACCGCATTGAGGGACGAAAGGTACGTATCCCGTGACCGCCACCGAAGGTACGAAGCGGCCCATCCGCCGCGCGCTGGTCAGCGTCTATGACAAGTCCGGGCTGGAGGAGCTGGCGCAGGGCCTGCACGCGGCGGGCGTCCAGCTCGTCTCCACCGGATCGACGGCCGCGAAGATCGCTGCGGCCGGGGTGCCGGTCACCAAGGTCGAGGAGCTGACGGGCTTCCCCGAGTGCCTCGACGGCCGGGTCAAGACCCTGCACCCGAAGGTGCACGCCGGCATCCTGGCCGACCTCCGCCTGGAGGACCACCGCCAGCAGCTGGCCGGGCTCGGCGTCGAGCCGTTCGACCTGGTGATCGTCAACCTCTACCCGTTCCGGGAGACCGTCGCCTCCGGCGCCACCCCCGACGAGTGCGTGGAGCAGATCGACATCGGCGGACCGTCGATGGTCCGCGCCGCCGCCAAGAACCATCCGTCGGTGGCCGTCGTCGTCAACCCCGCCCACTACGGCGAGGTCCTCAAGGCCGTCGCCGACGGCGGCTTCGAGCTGGCCGGGCGCAAGAAGCTGGCGGCGGAGGCCTTCCAGCACACCGCGGCGTACGACGTGGCCGTCGCCTCCTGGTTCGTCGACGGCTACGCCGATGACGCGACCTTCCCCGAGTTCCTCGGCGCGACCTACTCCCGCAAGAACGTCCTGCGCTACGGCGAGAACCCGCACCAGGGTGCCGCGCTGTACGTGGACGGCAGCGGCGGGCTCGCGGAGGCCGAGCAGCTGCACGGCAAGGAGATGTCGTACAACAACTACACGGACACCGACGCCGCGCGCCGGGCCGCGTACGACCACACCGACCCCTGCGTCGCGATCATCAAGCACGCCAATCCCTGCGGTATCGCGGTCGGCGCGGATGTCGCCGAGGCGCACCGCAAGGCGCACGCCTGTGACCCGCTCTCCGCCTTCGGCGGCGTCATCGCCGTCAACCGCCCGGTCTCCGTGGCGATGGCCGAGCAGGTCGCCGACATCTTCACCGAGGTCATCGTGGCCCCCGGCTACGAGGACGGCGCGGTCGAGATCCTCGCCCGCAAGAAGAACATCCGTGTGCTGCGCTGCCCCGAGGCGCCGTCGAACCCCGTCGAGGTCAAGCCCGTTGACGGCGGCGCGCTGCTGCAGGTCACCGACCGGCTCCAGGCCGAGGGCGACGCCCCGGCCAACTGGACGCTGGCCACCGGTGAGGCGCTGTCCGCCGCCGAACTCGCGGAGCTGGCGTTCGCCTGGAGGGCCTGCCGCGCGGTCAAGTCCAACGCGATCCTGCTCGCCAAGGACGGCGCCTCGGTCGGCGTCGGCATGGGCCAGGTCAACCGCGTCGACTCGGCGAAGCTCGCGGTCGAGCGGGCCGGCGAGGAGCGCGCACAGGGCTCGTACGCCGCCTCGGACGCGTTCTTCCCGTTCCCGGACGGCCTGGAGATCCTGACCGCCGCGGGCGTCAAGGCCGTGGTCCAGCCCGGTGGTTCGGTCCGCGACGAGCTGGTGGTCGAGGCCGCCGAGAAGGCCGGCGTGACGATGTACTTCACCGGCACCCGGCACTTCTTCCACTGAGCCGGAAACGCCCCGAGGGCCGCACTTCCCGCGCGGGGAGTGCGGCCCTCGGCCGCTTGTGTCCGGTCGGTGTCCGGAGCGGTCAGTAACGCGGCCGGTTGAACCAGGCGTTGCCCTCGTCCTTGGCGACGAAGACCAGTACCAGGACGCCGAGGATCGTGTGCACCAGGCCGATCGGGAACGTGAACAGGCTCAGCATGATGTTGGCGACACCGAAGACGATGGTGCCGACCCGGACCCCGCCGCCGCCGTTGGCGAACTGCAGGGCCAGCGTGATCGCGGTGGCGGTGAAGATCACGATGACCACGATCACCGCGATCAGCAGGCCCTTGCCGAGATTCAACGCGTCGAGGTTGGTTTCACCGTCATACGACGACGCCTCGTGCGAGGCCTTGCTGACGCCGCCCAGACCTGCCACGGCGAGGACCAGGCCGATGAGGTTGAGGCCGGACAGCACGAACAGCAGCACACGGGCGGCCTTGACCCCGCCCGGCATCACCATCGGGTACTGCGGCTGCATGCCGGGCATCCCGCCCCCGCCCGGGTACGGGCCGTACGGTGACGGCGGCTGCGGCTGCTGGGGGTAGCCGTACTGGGGCTGCTGGGGCTGCTGGCCCTGCGGGGGGCCGTAGGGGTTCTGGTTCGGGTAACTCACAAGCGGTGTCCTTCAAGCGAGTTGAGAGGGTATCGGCGGGAGCCGCGAAGGCCCCCGGTCGCTGCTGCGAGGGGGCCTTCCAGGGCTGCTGAGGGCGTCCGTGCGGCCCGGAGCGGGGTTACTTGACGCTCACGACCACGGTGCCGGCGAGCTTGTCCGCCCAGGTCTGGCTCTTGTCGTCCCACAGCGGCCACAGCCAGCCGAGGCCGCACAGCAGGCCGTTCAGGTAGCGGCAGAGGTAGCGCACGAAGGTCATGCCGAAGCCGAGGGGCTGGCCGGTGGTCTCCTTGATGACCTTGACACCCATCACCTTCTTGCCCGGGGTCTGGCCGGAGGCGCCTTCCTTGGCGATGAGGAAGAAAGTCCCGCCGATCATGAGCAGCCACGCGAGGACCGACAGGATGATGGCGCCGACCGGAGTGTTGCTCGCCGTGGCCTCGTTGGCCGCGTTCTGCATGCAGGTGTAGTCACCCGTCGAGCAGCTGGAGTAGTCCGGGGTGACCGTGGCGGAGCCGGCCGCGATGACGATGCCGATGATGTACAGGATGATCGGCACCGCGGCGATGATCAGGCCGTCGAGGAGGAACGCGCCCAGCCGGGCACCCCAGCTCGCGTAGCCGGTGGGCATGCCCATTCCCTGCGGGCCGGGCTGGCCGTAAGGGGCGCCCTGCTGCGGGTAGCCGTAGGCCTGCTGCGGCGGGACGGCCTGCTGCTGGGGGTAGCCGTAGGGCTGCTGCTGCGGTGCCTGCTGGGGATAGCCGTAGCCCGGCTGACCCTGCTGCGGAACCGGGGGCTGCTGGCCGTACGGGCCCTGCGGCGCCTGCGGCTGCTGACCGTAAGGGTTGTTCGGGTCACCAAAGCTCACTGCTGTTTTCCTCCGTTGTGTTCTTACCGGGCGCGGCACGACTCGGAGGAAAAACAGGTTTCACTGGCCACCCCCCGACGCAGCCTGCGGCACTGCGCGTCAATCCTTCTAGTTGCGCATTCACTCTGTCCAGTCAAGGCCCTCCAACGTTGTCCAAGTGCAATGATCAATTCCGGCCACCGAGACCCTTGGGCGCCCTGATTGGAAGGTGGCCCCCCTCATCCGGGAGGATGGGGGTATGACTGCCCAGATTCTGGATGGCAAGGCCACCGCAGCCGCCATCAAGTCCGAGCTCGCCACCCGTGTCGAGGCCCTGAAGGCCAAGGGCGTGCAGCCCGGCCTGGGCACCCTCCTGGTCGGCGACGACCCGGGAAGCCGCTGGTACGTCAACGGCAAGCACCGCGACTGCGCCCAGGTCGGCATCGCCTCGATCCAGCGCGAGCTGCCGGAGACCGCCACCCAGGAGGAGATCGAGGCGGTCGTCCGCGAGCTGAACGAGGACCCGGCCTGCACCGGCTACATCGTCCAACTTCCGCTCCCCAAGGGCATCGACGCCAACCGTGTCCTGGAACTGATGGATCCGGCCAAGGACGCCGACGGGCTGCACCCGATGAGCCTGGGCCGGCTGGTGCTCGGCATCGAGGGCCCGCTGCCCTGCACCCCGTACGGCATCGTGCAGCTGCTCCGGCGGCACGAGGTCGAGATCAAGGGCGCGCACGTGGTCGTCGTCGGCCGCGGCATCACCATCGGCCGCCCGATGCCGCTGGTGCTCACCCGCAAGTCCGAGAACGCCACGGTCACCCAGTGCCACACCGGCACCCGTGACCTGTCCGCGCACCTCAAGCAGGCCGACATCATCGTCGCCGCCGCCGGTGTGCCGCACATCATCAAGCCCGAGGACGTCAAGCCGGGCGCGGCCGTCCTGGACGTCGGCGTCAGCCGGGACGAGGCCGGCAAGATCGTCGGCGATGTGCACCCGGGCGTCGCCGAGGTGGCCGGCTGGGTCGCCCCGAACCCGGGCGGTGTCGGCCCGATGACCCGCGCCCAGCTGCTGGTCAATGTGGTCGAGGCCGCCGAGCGCCAGGCCGGCTGACCGGGCGGGAGCTGCGACCCTTGTCTGTGACAGACGTATCCGGAGACCGGAAGGGACTGCCCGCCATGGGTTCCGAAGCGCATTCGGATGGAGCCTCCGAGCCGCAGCGCTCCTCGCGCCGCTTCCCGACGCTGACCCGCGACACCTCCCGGCCGGAAGGCGGCGGCCGGGCGGCCGCGGGCGGCTACCCCGCGCCCGCCCGGCAGTGGCCGCTGCTCAGCGTCATGGGCGGGGTCGCGTTCGGGCTGCTGCTGGTGGCGCTCGACGCGTTCCGGATCGGGACGATCATGATCGGGCTCTCCCTGCTGGCCGGGGCCGTGCTGCGGTGGGCGCTGCCGTCGGTGGGGATGCTGGCCGTCCGCTCCCGCTTCACGGACATGCTGACGTACGGGGTGCTGGGCTTCGTGATCGTGATGCTGTCGCTGATGGTCCAGCCGAAGCCGTGGATTCACATCCCGTTCCTGGACGACATCGTCCACTTCACCGTCCGCTAGGGGGTGCCGGAGCGGGCCCCGGTCCGGAGCCGGGCCGGGGAGAGCGCTCGGCATGATGCCTCAACGCGGCCGATTTTGACCCCATCCTGGCCGGTTCTTGTCAGGATTCGTACGGAAGTCGTCCAGACTCCGACGGAAATGCCACACTGCTGGGGTCACGGGGCGTGCGGAGGGTGACCTATGCCCGCATGCTCCCGTGTGCCCGTGAAAGGGGAGCGCCGTCCTGACCGGGAGCCTCCCCGCGGGGAGCAAGGAGGGCGGACCGGGGGGCCGCGCTCGGGCACGTGAGCGGGGGGATAGGGGGAGGCAATGCCTCGCTGGAAGGAGCTTCCGGAGGAACTGGACCCGCAGCTGCGGGAGTTCGCCGGACAGCTGCGCACGCTCGTGGACCGCAAAGGACTGAGCGTGGCCGCGCTCGCGGACGCCACGGGCTACAGCAAAACGTCCTGGGAGCGCTATCTCAACGGGCGGCTGCTGCCACCGCTGCGCGCGGTGGTCGCGCTCGCCGAGGCGACCGGTGCGCCCTCCGCCCACCTCACCACCCTGTGGGAGCTGGCCGAACGCGCCTGGAGCCGTGCGGAGATGCGGCACGACGTCACGATGGAGGCGATCAGCGTCGCCCAGGCCCGCGCCGCGCTGGGCTGGGACACCGACCCGCCCGCCGCCGAACGCCCGGCCAAGAGCGACAGATCCGCCGGGGGCACGAAGGCAGGCAAGGCCGGGAAGGCCGCGCAGACGGACGCGCCCCGGACCGCACAGCTGCCCCAACAGCGCCGCACGGACGCCCCGTCGGCCGCGGACTTCCCCGAATGGGCGGCGGTCGCCGGGAGTTCCCCGGCCGCAGCGGCGTCCCCGGAGCCCGGCCCGGAGCGGCGCACCCGCCGCGGCCGGACGATCATGTACGCCGTCGGCGCGGCCGGTGCGGCCCTGGTGACCGGCGCCGCCGTACTGCTGCTCAACCCGGGCGCCGCCCCGCCCAAGAAGACGGCGGCCCGGGCCGCCGCCGCGCCGAGCCCCAGGCAGGTGATGCCGGCCGGGGTGCGCTGCACCGGCGCCGGCTGCGTGGGCAAGGACCCGGAGGAGATGGGCTGCGGCGGCACGCACGCCATCACCCCGTCCCGCGGACGGGCGGGCCGCGCGGTGATAGAGGTCCGCTACAGCAAGATCTGCCACACCGCGTGGGCCCGGATAAGCCGGGCGGCGCCGGGCGACCAGGCCACCCTCAGCGCAGGCGGCCACAGCGCCACCGCGCGGGCCGAGCGGAACGGCGCCGCCTACACCGCGATGGTCGAGGTGACCGGGGACCCGGCGAAGGTCTCGGCCTGCGGGACGACGATGACCGGGGTGAAGGGCTGCTCCCGTCCGGTTCCGGCCACGCCCGCCGGCGCCCCGGACCCGTCGGCCGGCTCCCCGAGCCCGTCCGTCGGCGCCCCGGGCCCGTCGGTCGGCGCGGCGGTCCGCTAGCCGCTGTCCCTGGACACGGGCGGTCCTCACCCTGAACGGGGGCCGCCCGTTCAGGGCGAGGACCGTCCGCGGACCCGGAATCACACCCCCCGCGGAGGATGTCCGAAAGACAGGGGGCATGCCCTCCGGCATCCCGGGCATGCGACGAGTACCCCCCCCACGGGTGTGGCACAACTAGGCGGCCGCCTGCTTCCCCCCTCCTTGAGCGGGCGGCCGCCAGCCCCGGGGCCGTTCCGGGAGCGCACGCCGGAGACCTCGCAAGCCCGGTTCAGGACCGCCGTACGGACGTCCCGAGGCACCCGGTGAGGTGTTCCACACCGGCCCGGCACCTGCCCCCGGCAGGGGTCCGATAGCCTGACGGCCGGGTCTCTCGATACCAAGAGACCTCGCTAGCAGGGCAGGGACACCCACCGCCAACCATGGTGGTCCAGGGGCTTGCCCCCGGAACACACCGCGCAGGAGATCGCCATGACCCGCACTCCCGTCAATGTCACCGTCACCGGCGCCGCCGGCCAGATCGGCTACGCACTGCTCTTCCGCATCGCTTCCGGTCATCTGCTCGGCGCGGACGTGCCGGTGAAGCTGCGCCTTCTGGAGATCCCCCAGGGCCTGAAGGCGGCCGAGGGCACCGCGATGGAGCTCGACGACTGCGCCTTCCCGCTGCTGCAGGGCATCGACATCTCCGACGACCCGAACGTGGCCTTCGACGGCGCCAACGTCGCGCTGCTCGTCGGCGCCCGCCCCCGTACCAAGGGCATGGAGCGCGGCGACCTCCTGGAGGCCAACGGCGGCATCTTCAAGCCGCAGGGCAAGGCCATCAACGACCACGCCGCGGACGACATCAAGGTCCTGGTCGTCGGCAACCCCGCCAACACCAACGCGCTGATCGCCCAGGCCGCCGCGCCGGACGTCCCCCGCGAGCGCTTCACCGCGATGACCCGCCTGGACCACAACCGTGCGCTCTCGCAGCTCGCCAAGAAGACCGGCACCCCGGTCTCCGAGCTCCGCAAGCTGACGATCTGGGGCAACCACTCCGCCACCCAGTACCCGGACATCTTCCACGCCGAGGTCGCCGGCAAGAACGCCGCCGAGGTCGTGGGCGACCAGAAGTGGCTGGCCGAGGACTTCATCCCGACCGTCGCCAAGCGCGGTGCGGCGATCATCGAGGCCCGTGGCGCGTCCTCCGCCGCCTCCGCCGCCAACGCCGCCATCGACCACGTCCACACCTGGGTCAACGGCACCGCCGCCGGCGACTGGACCTCGATGGGTATCCCCTCGGACGGCTCCTACGGCGTCCCGGAGGGCCTGATCTCCTCCTTCCCCGTCACCACCAAGGACGGCAAGTACGAGATCGTCCAGGGCCTGGAGATCAACGATTTCTCCCGCGAGCGCATCGACGCGTCCGTGAAGGAGCTGGAGGAGGAGCGCGAGGCCGTCCGCGGTCTCGGCCTCCTCGGCTGACCCCACGCCGCGGCCGCCCCGTCCGGGCGGCACCGCAGCAACGACGAGCCCGCACGGTCCAACGGCCGTGCGGGCTCGGTCATGTGGGCTCGGTCCGCAGCTCCCTTTCGTCTTCGTCGGCCTCGTGGCCGCTCTCCGCCGCCACGGGCAGGCGCGCGCCCCGGCTGTCGGCGACGCGCAGCACGTTGCCGAAGGCCTGTGTGGTCGCCCGGAGTGCCCGCCGCACCGCATGTTCCCCGGCCTTGCCGTCGTCCAGTACGGCCACCGCGCCCTTGAGGACATCGGCACCGTCACACAACTGCTCCGCCTCGACCTCATCGGCCAGCCGCGACAGCGCACCCCCGGCCCCGTCCGCCGACAAGAAGCACGGCTTCCCGCTCTCGCTCTCCCACGGCAGCAGGCGCAGCCCCGGCAACGGCGGGACGGCATCCCGGTCGTAACTCATGCTCATTGACTCCCAGAGGTTGGTTGCGTGAGAACGCGGCGCAGTTGTCAGACCCACCTATTACGTTGGGTGTGTTCAGCGTTGCGCTCCGTAGTGCGGGTCGCAACGTCAGACGCGTGACACTCACCTTCTGGCACCAAGGGGGATGCGGTGAGCCGACGACGACGCAATGCAGAGAGTGGAGCGGCAGCCACCAATGCCGCCGTGTTCGGGGAGGTGCTGAAGCACTTCCGGGAGGCGGCGGGCTTCACACAGGAGAGACTGTCGAGGAAGATCCCGTGCGACCGCTCGCACGTGGCCCGCGTGGAGGCGGGCACGCGCGTACCGCAGGAATCCTTCGCCAGGCAGTGCGACGAACTGCTGCAGACAGGCGGAGTGCTGCTGCGGTTATGGGGCCGGATCGACTGGTACCCGGAGGTGCAGCATCCGGACTGGTTCGAGCGGCGGGCGGAGATGGACGCAGTCGCGGTGGCTGTGCGTCAGTATCAAGCGCAAGTGATGCCAGGGCTGTTGCAGTCGGAGGAGTACGCCTGGGGGCTGTTCTCCGACCTTGAGAGCAGCGGGAGGGCGGAAGAACGCGTCAGGGCCAGGCTCAGCCGACAGGGACGCTTCCTCGCCGATGACGGCCCTCTGTATGTCGCGGTCCTGGATGAGAGTTGCCTACGCAACGTGGTGGGGAGCGCGGGTGTCATGCGCCGCCAGTGCGCACACCTGCTGGCCGTGGGCCGGCGTTCCAACATCCGAATCCAGGTCGCCCCTGCCCATCGTCCCGAACTCATCCGACCCAAAACCTCGATGACGCTGATCAGCCTGCCGAAGGGGGAGCAGTGGGTCTACTCCGAGTCGCTGGACCGTGGCCATTTCAGCGACGATCCGGCGGTCTTCGCCCGCCACTCCCAGACCTATGATGTGCTCAGGGCGGATGCTCTGTCAGCCCCCGAATCCGCGGCGCTGATCGGCGACTTCATGGAAGGGTACGGGGACCATGAACAAGCACCAGCTGACCACAGCGATATGGGTCAAGAGCAGCTACAGCGACAACAATGGCGGCGACTGCATCGAAGTGGCGCTCACCTGGATGAAGAGCAGCTACAGCGACCGCGACGGCGGCGACTGCATCGAAGTAGCCCCCGGTATCCCCGACGCCGTCCCCGTCCGTGACAGCAAGGACCCCGACGGACCCGTGCTGGTCTTCCCGACGGGCGGCTGGTCGTCGTTCGTCGGCTCGCTCAAGCGTGGGGAGTTCCCCGTGGGCGTCTGACTCGCGGCAACCTTGGGTTATCGCGCTGACACGGAACGCTCCGCTCCTTTATGCTGCGGGTTCTGCGCCGCCGCGGCCGAAAATGGCAGCTCGCCTGCTCAACAGGCCCTCGGCGATGACTCGTTGGTGTCGTAATGGGGGAAGCCGATGACTCGGACGGATGTGCCTGCGCAGCCTGGAGAGCCAGGCGATCCACAGCGGTTGCGGAAGGCGGCCGGAGGCACTTCGCCTCCGGCGCAGCTCCCGCCGATCCCGCCGGGCGCCAGTGAGGCCACCCGGCTGCTGTGCGCCGGCGCCTACATGGACGACACCTTCCGTGACGCGGTCATCGAGGAGCTGTACGTCCACGAGGAGCGGTTCGCCGCGCCGTCGCTGGGCATCGACGCCGCCCGGGTGCTGGCCCATGCGCTGCGTGCCCGGCGGCTGCAGCTCGGTTGGGCGGCGGGCATCCTGCTGCTGTGGATCGTGGCCCTCCCGCTGTCCTCCGGACTCGTGGGGCTCTACGTGTTCCCCGTCGTCCTCATGGCGGTGGCCCGTATCGTCCGCCGGTCACGGGTCCTGCCGGGTCCGGCCCGCTTCCTCTCCTTCGTGCTGCGCTGGTACGGCCGGCTGACGCTGGCCTTCTTCTACGCGTCGCTGCTGGTGGCGGCGTTCGTCGGCGGGGTCGGCCTGCTGGGCACGCGATCCCCCTTCGTCACGCTGCTGCCGGAGGTGCTGAGCTCCCTGACGGGTGACTCGTCGGGCGGCTACGGCTACGGCAGCGGGTTCGGCACCTCCTATGGGGGCGGCGGTGCGGCGCTGGGCCTGCTGTTCGGGGTGTGGGTGGCGCTGCTGCTGCCGCCGACGCTGGCCGTACTGACCGCTCTGCAACGCGGGCAGTTCGCCAGGGTGCTGGCGGGAGAACTGTCCCGGGAACGCTTCCCCGACGTCATGTCCGACCCCGCCGAGCGCGACGGTGGCCTCCGCTTCCAGCGGCTGCGGGACCGGGTGCGGACCGAGCAGCACGGGCCGCTGGTGATGTACCGGGCCGCCAACCCGTTCTGCGGGGCCGGCGAGCCGTACAAGACCTGGTCGCTGTCGGTGGAGCTGAACCCGCGCGCCGGCCGTACCCCCGAACCGCTCGACAACGGCGCCATCCTGGCCCGGATCGTGCCGCTGGTCGCGGCGCTGCGGGTGCCGTCGCCGCACGGTTCGCCGGAGTCGGCGGCCGCGGTCCGCGACCGGCTGCGCGCCCTGGAGATCGACGAGTGCGTCTTCCTGCCGGCCGAGGGGCTGCCGACCCGGGCGGCGGCGCCGTACGCCCCCGAGGCGTTCGAGGAACACCGGGCGGCCGCGGTGGAGGAGGGCGGCGAGACCCGGCGGCACTTCCTGCGCATCCGGGTCGGCGGCTGGAACGAGGGCGTGGTCACCACGCTCTTCGTACGGGTGCACACCCAGGGCGGGATGCTGATGCTGGAGGTCGCGCCGCATGTGCTGTGGCCGCTGCGGCAGCTCTTCCAGGACGCCGACCGGATCGCCCACCAGTACCGTCACCACCACCACTTCGGCAAGGCGGTCTGGGCACTGGGAAGTACACCCCGCTCCGCCGGGCACGCCCTCGGCACACTGGCCCGCGGCCTGTTGTCGGCCTGGCGGCTGGCCACCGCGGGACACGGCGCGGCGCTGCCCGAGGGCCCCGGCGCCTCTGTCCGTGAGCTGGGCTCGTTCGGGGAGGCCTCGCTCTTCCAGGACATGGATGTCGCCCGCTACCTGAAGACCATTCAGCAGCGGGTGGCGGCCGGTGTGACCACGGCGCTGCACGAAGCCGGCTATCAGACCGACGAGTTCGAGCAGCGGGTCGTGCATGTCGCCGAGGGCGGCGTCTACGTCGAGTCCGCACAGGGCGCCGTCGGCATCGGCGACCACAACACCATCACCAACAACTCCACCACCCGGCGCGGTGCCGAATCGAAGGGAAGTGCCCAGCGTGGCAAGGGCTGACGAGCGCGGTAGCGGCATCCACATCGGCAGCGTCCGGGGTGCCTTCGCCATCGGCGACCACAACACCGTGACCCACAACGAAGGCCCGGCCGCGCCCTCGGCGGACCCGGCCCAGGAGGAACTGCTGCGCGCCGTCCGGGCGTTGCGCGACGATCTGTCCCGGGCGGTGGAGAGCCCGCAGATCACGGCCCTGAGCGACGAACTCGCCGAGACCGAGGCGGAGATCGCGGACAGTGGCGCGGCGGGCCCCGGCCGGCTGGCCCGGCTCCGTACGGCGCTCACCGACGCCGGCGCGGTGGTGGGCCTGCTGGCCTCCGGCACCGCGGTGACGCAGGCGGTCGCGGCCCTGGCGGGAGGCTGACATGCCGCACGGCGGCCAGGCCCGCTGGAACAACGAGACCCAGCGCTGGGAGGACGGCACTCCACCCCCTGCCCCCTATACGGGGCCGATGCCGCCCCGGCCGACCTTCACGCCGTCGGGGGGCGGGCCCGAGGACGGCGGGCCCGACGCGCCTCCACCCGCTGCGCCGCCGGCCGGCCCGCGCCCGGCGGCCGCCGCGCCGCGCAGCACCTACCCCTACCCGCATCCCAGCTCGTACACCGCCGGCTTAGCGGACCCCGCGGCCGGCCCGTACACCACCGACCCGTATCTGAGCCCGGAATCCGGCACCGGCTACGCCCCCGCCGCCCGGCGTCGTACCGGACTGGTCGCCGGTGTGGCGGTGGCCGTGATCGCGGCGGCCGTCGGCGGTGGCTATCTGTTCTGGGGGCACGGCGACGACCGGGCCGACGCCCGCCCACCGGCCCGCAGCACGTCGTCCGCCTCGTCCGGTAGCGGCGCTTCGCAGTCCACCGGCGCCCCGGACAGCGCCACCCCCGCCCCCACCCTCACCGAGCTGCCGGACGGCTACCGCCTGGCCCACGACAAGAAGGGCTTCACCCTCGCGGTGCCCGGCACCTGGACGCGCAGCGAGCGCAAGACCGGGGTGTTCTACACCGCCCCGGACGACCGCGGACTGGTGCAGATCTTCGAGATCACCGATCCCGAGATGACCCCGCGCGAGGCGCTCCAGCAGGCTTCGGAGGGCCTGTCCGGCAACCCCGGCTACCAGGAGATCAGCCTGGAACCGCTGGGCTTCCCCGGCCCGGGCATAGACGCCAACCAACTGGTCTACGCCTATGACAGCAAGCGTCTCGGAACGCGCGTGAAGGTCGTCGACTGTGCCTTCACCGCCGCCGACGGCCGCCAGTTCGCGGTCCTCGTCCTGGGGCCCGAGGACGACTGGCCGCAGCAGGAGCAGGCCCAGGAGGTCGCGCTGCGGACCTTCGTGCCCCACACCTGAGCGGTGCGCACGGCCGGGCGGCGCCGCTATCCGGGCAGTTCGGTGCGCTCCCACCACTCGTAGACCGGCAGCGTCCCCTCGGAGGTCTTCTGCTGCCGACTGGTGGCCCGGAAGTGTTCATAGCCGTTACGGAACGGGATCTTCAGCTCGGTCCCGGGCGGATCGATCGGCACGATCCGCCCGGGGAACTCCTCGGGACCGCCTTCGAGCACTGCTTTCGCCGCGGTGTCAGCCATGCCTGCATTGTCGTCCGGGCGGCCGGCCGCGGCCCCTCCGGTTCGGCAGCCCGGGTGACGGGCGGGGTCAGTCGCGGGGGAAGTCGTCGGTGGAGAAGGTCAGGCCGACGACGGTGTCGGTGAGGTCGATCGGCTCGCCGTACGCGAGCGTGAGGTCGGCCTTGTAGTCGCCGTCCTGTGGGTGAGTGAAGATGCGGCAACGGCCGAGGTAAGGGTCGGCGATCAGGTAGACCGGGACCTCGGCGAGGGCGTAAGCCGTCTTCTTGGGGCCGTAGTCGTTCTTGCCGGTGCTCTCGGAAATCACCTCGGCGACGAACTCGATGTCCTGATAGCGCGGGCGGCCTTTGTCGTTCTTGGTGGCGCTCTCGGCCAGCGCCACCACGTCGGAGGCGAACCCGTTCAGATGGCCGGGGAAGTCGATGCGCACGTCGGACAGCACGCGCTTCTTCGGATACCGCCTCCGCAGATGTTCGACGATGTCCAGGATCGTCTCCCAGCGCGTGCCCCGCTGCGGCGCCATGTAGATGGTCCCCTCGACGATCTCAGCCTTGTAGCCCTCGGGGATGTGCATCTGCTCGAACATGTCGTCCAGCTCGCTACCACTGGCCATCTCGGTCCTGTCGGTCAGTTCGATGGTCACCGTGCCGCTCCTCCCCGCCGCCCGCGCGCCGTGGGTAGCCGCATGGTTCAACGATACGTATGTGCGAATGGTTACGTACCGCGACCAACAGGGTTCAGGCGCTCTGGGACCCCTGGAGCCGGTCCTCCAGTGCCGAGATGTCGACCGTGTCGCCGGGGGCGGGCGTCTTGGTGGAGACGGGGGTGTCGTAGTTGCTCAGCAGGATGGTGCCGGTCTGGTGGTCGACCTCGGCGGTGAGCTTGAGGGGGTAGTGCTTGCCGTCGATGGCCACGTAGAGGGTCTGGACGGCGCCCTGGGCCTTCTTGATGACGGGGAGGACGCGGGTGCCCTCGTGGGTGGTCGGGCGGCCCTTGGTGAGGGTGGGGGTGGCCGAGGGGGAGGGGGCGCCGGAGGGCGGTTTCGCCGGGGGGACCGCGGATTTCTGGAACGCGGTGAGGTCGCAGGCCGCGGAGAGGCTGCCGAGGAAGGCGTCCTTGGTGGTGCCGTGGAGGAAGGTGTCCTTGTATTTCTCGGCGGCGTCGCGGCCCTCGTTCCCGGGCAGCTGGCTCTTCCAGAAGGCGGCGTCCGGCTTCATCCAGACCTGGTTTCCGCGTTTGACGAGCTCGATGCGGCCGAGTGAGCCCTTGCTGATGGCGCCGGTGCAGTTGCCGGCGCGGTCCAGGGTGAGGTCGAGTTTGGTCGGATCGGCAGAGGTCTGGGTACGCAACCGCAGGGATTTCGCGGCGACGAGCTGGTGCAGGGAATCGTCGGAGATCTGCTGGGCCGATTTGTTCGCGAGGTCGCCCTCGCCGCCGTCCGGGTCCTCGGCCGCCGCGGCGCCGGTGCAGGCGGGCCCGGTGATCAGGGCCACTCCGCAGGTCAGGGCCGCGGTGGCGGTGGCGGCACGCCGTCTGCTGGTCATCTGGGTACCTCCGGTCCCGAGGGGAAAAGCAGCCTGGGACATACGGCTATTCAGGGTACGTACCGGGACATTGCGCCGCACGTTCAGTGAGTCGAGTCACTTTCCATGAACGTTTGGGCATAGGTCTGCGGCTTGGGGGGAGGGGTCCACGTTGCTGGTGACGCCAGTGGTTGCACCAGTGGGAACGAGATCGGTAAGCGGGAAGGCAGAACGACGTGTCGGCAATCGAGACCATTCACGTAGACGGGGTGTGGCGGGCCGCCGCATCCGGCGACACGCGGGAGGTCCTCGACCCCGCCGACGCGACGACGCTGGAGCTGGTGTCCGAGGGTGGTGCCGAGGACGCCGACGCGGCGGTCGCGGCCGCCCGCAAGGCCTTCGACGAGGGCGACTGGCCCCGTACGGCCGTCGCCGAGCGCTCCGCGCTGCTCCGCCGGGTCGCCGACCTGCTCCAGCGCGACCGCGAGGTGATCGCCCTCATCGAGAGCCGGGACACCGGCAAGACGCTGGAGGAGGGCCGGGTCGACGTCGATGACGTCACCAATGCCTTCCGGTACTTCGCCGACGTGGTGATGAACGAGAGCGGCGGCCGGGTGGTCGACGCCGGATCGCCGGATGTGCACAGCGTGGTCGTGCACGAGCCGGTCGGTGTCTGCTCGCTCATCACGCCCTGGAACTACCCGCTGCTCCAGGCCAGCTGGAAGATCGCGCCGGCCCTCGCGGCCGGCAACACTTTTGTGATCAAGCCCAGCGAGGTCACCCCGCTGTCGACCGTGCACCTGGTCAAGCTGCTGGTCGAGGCCGGGCTGCCGGCCGGGGTCGCCAACATCGTCACCGGCGCGGGACTCCCGGTGGGCCAGCGGCTCGCCGAGCACCCCGACGTCGACCTGTTCTCCTTCACCGGCGGTCTGGTCAGCGGTACGAAGGCGGGCGCGGCGGCGGTCTCCGGCGCCAAGAAGATCGCGCTGGAGCTGGGCGGCAAGAACCCCAATGTGGTCTTCGCCGACGCCTGCGCCACCGAGGAAGGCTTTGACACCGCCGTTGACCAGGCGCTGAACGCGGCCTTCATCCACAGCGGCCAGGTCTGCTCGGCCGGTGCCCGGCTGATCATCGAGGAGTCGGTGCGCGACCGCTTCGTCTCCGAGCTGGCCCGCCGCGCGGAGAAGATCAAGCTGGGCCGGGGCACCGAGGACGGTGTCGAGTGCGGTCCGCTGGTCTCCCAGCAGCAGCTCGACAAGGTCGAGGCGTATGTTGCCTCCGCCCTGGCCGAGGGTGCGCAGCTGCGCTGCGGCGGTGCCCGGCCCGAGCCGTCCGCCGTCCGCCCGGCCACCGGCTACTTCTACGCGCCGACCGTGCTCGACGGCTGCCACCGCGAGATGAAGGTGGTCCGCGAGGAGACCTTCGGCCCGATCCTGACGGTGGAGACCTTCACCACCGAGGACGAGGCCGTGGCGCTCGCCAACGACACCGAGTACGGCCTGGCCGGCGCGGTCTTCTCCGGCGACACCGCGCGCGCCCGCCGGGTCGCCGCCCGGCTGCGGCACGGCACGGTCTGGATCAACGACTACCACCCCTACCTCCCGCAGGCGGAGTGGGGCGGCTTCGGCAAGTCCGGGATCGGCCGGGAATTGGGTCCCACGGGTCTGGACGAGTACCGCGAGAGCAAGCACATTTACGAAAACCTCCGGCCGGAGCCGGTGCGCTGGTTCGCGGGCTGACCCCCGCCCTCCCTGGCACCACCCGCACCACGCACGTTGTAAGAAGGAGCACCCCCGATGCCTGTGTATGACTATGTCGTTGTCGGTGGCGGCACCGCCGGTTCCGTCATCGCCTCCCGCCTCACCGAGGACCCGGACGTCACCGTCGCCGTGATCGAGGGCGGCCCGTCCGACATCGACCGCGAGGACGTGCTGACGCTGCGCAAGTGGCTCGGCCTGCTCGGCGGCGACCTGGACTACGAGTACACGACCACCGAGCAGCCGCGCGGCAACTCGCACATCCTGCACAGCCGCGCCAAGGTGCTCGGCGGGTGCTCCTCGCACAACACCCTGATCTCCTTCAAGCCGCTGCCGTCCGACTGGGACGAGTGGGAGGCGGCGGGCGCGGCCGGCTGGGGTGCCAAGGAGATGGACCCCTACTTCGGCAAGCTGCGCAACAACATCGTGCGAGTGGCGAAGAAGGACCAGAACCAGATCGCCACCGACTGGATCGAGGCCACCAAGAGCGCCCTCGGCGTCCCCGAGGTCGTCGGCTTCAACGACAAGCCCTTCGACGAGGGCGTCGGCTTCTTCGACCTCTCGTACCACCCGGAGAACAACAAGCGCTCGTCCGCCTCCGTCGCCTACCTCCACCCGCACATGGAGGCCGGCGACCGCCCCAACCTCACGCTGATGCTGGAGACCTGGGCGCACAAGCTGGAGCTGGATGGCACCACCGCCAAGGGCGTCCACGTCCGTACGAAGGACGGCGAAGAGGTCTACGTCGAGGCCGCCCACGAGGTGCTGGTCTGCGCCGGCGCCGTCGACACCCCGCGGCTGCTGATGCACTCCGGCATCGGGCCGAAGAAGGACCTGGAAGCGCTCGGTCTGCCCTGTGTGCTCGACCTGCCGGGCGTCGGGGAGAACCTGATCGACCACCCGGAGTCGGTGATCGTCTGGGAGACCAACGGTCCGATCCCGGGCAACTCCGCGATGGACTCCGACGCGGGCCTCTTCGTCAAGCGGGACCCGGAGCACAAGGGCCCCGACCTGATGTTCCACTTCTACCAGATCCCGTTCACCGACAACCCCGAGCGGCTGGGCTACGAGCGCCCCGAGCACGGGGTGTCGATGACCCCGAACATCCCCAAGTCCCGCTCCCGCGGCCGCCTCTACCTCACCTCCGCGGACCCCGAGGTCAAGCCGGCCCTCGACTTCAAGTACTTCGAGGACGAGGACGACTACGACGGCCGGACCCTGGTCGACGGCATCAAGCTGGCCCGCAAGGTCGCCCAGGCCGAGCCGTTCGCCAAGTGGCTCAAGCGGGAGGTCTTCCCCGGCCCCGAGGTCACCGACGACGCGGAGATCAGCGAGCTGGTCCGCAAGGCGGCGCACACCGTCTACCACCCGGCCGGCACCTGCAAGATGGGCGCCGCCGACGATCAACTCGCCGTCGTCGACCCCGAGTTGAAGATCCGCGGACTGTCCGGCATCCGTATCGCCGACGCCTCTGTCTTCCCGACGATGCCCGCCGTCAACCCGATGCTGGGCGTGCTCATGGTGGGGGAGAAGTGCGCTGAACTGCTCCACAAGGCTCCGACCCAAGGAGGTGATGCGTGATGGCTACCACCTCCGCCGGCGCATCCGAGATACCCAACGCCCGTACGTCCAAGGACGCTTCCGCCACCGAGGCGTCCGACGGCCGTGACGTCGTCTTCTCCGTCCGGAACCTCTGGAAGGTCTTCGGCCCCAAAGCCGACCGCATCCCCGACGACTCCTCCGTCACCGAGCTGAGCGCCCAGGAACTGCGCGAGAAGACCGGCTGTGTGGCCGCCGTCCGCGATGTCTCCTTCGACGTCCACAAGGGCGAGGTCTTCGTCGTCATGGGCCTGTCCGGCTCCGGCAAGTCCACCCTCGTCCGCTGTCTGACCCGGCTGATCGAGCCGACCAGCGGCGCGCTGGAGATGGACGGCGAGGACGTCCGCGCCATGGACCGCACCACGCTGCGCGAACTGCGCCGCCGCCGCGCCGCCATGGTCTTCCAGCACTTCGGCCTGCTGCCGCACCGCACCGTCGTCGACAACGTCGCCTACGGCCTGGAGATCCAGGGCATGGGCAAGGCGGAGCGCCGCGAGAAGGCCAACGAGATGGTCGACAAGGTCGGCCTGGCCGGGATGGAGAAGCGCCGCCCCGGGCAGCTCTCCGGCGGTCAGCAGCAGCGCGTCGGCCTGGCCCGCGCGCTCGCCGTGGACCCCGAAGTCCTGCTCTTCGACGAGCCGTTCAGCGCCCTGGACCCCCTCATCCGCCGCGACATGCAGGAAGAGGTCGTCCGCCTGCACCGTGAAGAGGGCCGCACCATGGTCTTCATCACCCACGACCTCGCCGAGGCACTGCGGATCGGCGACCGGATCGCCCTGATGCGCGACGGGAAGATCGTCCAGCTCGGCACCCCCGAGGAGATCGTCGGCTCCCCGGCCGACGACTACGTCCGCGACTTCGTCCGCGACGTGCCCCGCGAGCAGGTGCTGACCGTGCGCCGCGCGATGCGCCCGGCCGAGGACGGCGAGGCCGACCAGGGCCCCGCGCTGAGCCCCGACACCCTGATCTCCGACGCCATCGAGGCGGTCGCCCGCTCCGGCGGCGCGGCCCGGGTCGTCGACGACGGCCGCTGCCTGGGCATCGTCGACCACGCCTGTCTGCTGAACGTGGTCGCCCGGGTCGACAGCCCGCAGCACGGCGAGGTGGCTGCCTGATGTACACCGCGACCACCCGCGGCGGCGCCCTCCGCGCCGTCGGCTCCAGAGCTCCCGCCGCCACGCCCCGCGCCCGGCTGCGCGCCGCCTGGCTGCGCCACTGGCGCGAGGCCCAGCGCTGCGCCGCACTGAACGTGCCCACCGGCACCGTGAAGAGGGGGCGCGCATGAGCACCGCAACCCCGGTTTCCGCGCGCGGCACCCTCGGCGTCGACACCCCCAAGGGCCCGGCCCGGGTCCTGATGGACCACCGCGGTCTCGCCAAGCTCCTGCTGCTCGCCGTCGCCGCGGCCGTCCTCGTCCCGCTGCTGGCCGCCAAGTACGGCGCCGCCTGGCCGTCCTCGCTGACCGTCGACGTCTCCGGCCCGCTCGGCAAGACCAGCGACTGGATCATCGACAACCGCGACAGCCACTGGCTGTTCGTCTACTTCCTCGGCCACCTCTCCAACGCCGTGGTCATCTCCGTACGCGCCGTCTATCTGCTGCTGCTCGCGCTCGGCTGGACGGGTGTGACGGCCGGTGTCACGCTGATCGCCTGGCGGGTGGCCGGTGTCCGCATCGCCGCGACCGCACTGATCTCCTTCCTGGTCAGCGGTCTGCTGGGGATGTGGGTCCCGACCATGCAGACGCTCGCGCTGATGGTCGTGGCGGTCGCCGCCTCGGTCGTCGTCGGCGCGCTGCTCGGTCTGGCCGCGGGCCTGTCGGACCGGCTGTTCCGGCTGCTGCGCCCGGTGCTGGACACCATGCAGGTGCTGCCGGCCTTCGCCTATCTCCTGCCCGTCGTGCTGGTCTTCGGCATCGGCGTCCCCGCCGCGCTGCTGGCCACCGTCATCTACGCGGCGCCGCCGATGGCGCGGCTGACCGCGCTCGGTCTGCGCAGTGCCGACCCGGGCGTCCTGGAGGCCGTCTCCTCGCTCGGTGCCACCGGCCGGCAGCGGCTGCTGACCGCCCGCCTCCCGCTGGCCCGCAAGGAACTCCTGCTCGGCGTCAACCAGTCGATCATGATGGCGCTGTCCATGGTCGTGATCGCCTCGATGATCGGCGCCGCCGGTCTCGGTGACCGCGTCTACCAGGCGCTCGCCTCGGTCGACGTCGGTGCCGCGCTCGCCGCCGCCATCCCGATCGTGCTGCTGGCCATCGTCATGGACCGCACCACGGCCGCGGCCGGTGCGCGTCTCGGCGCGGACACCTCCGCCACCGGCCCGGCGTGGCTGCGCGGCTGGCAGGCCTGGACCGGTATCGCCGTGGTCACCGCCGCGCTCGCGCTGGCCGGCCGGCTGACCGGCTCCCTGGTCTGGCCGGGTGCCTGGGCCGTGGACCTGGCCCGGCCCGTCAACGACTTCAAGGAGTGGATGGTCGACCACCTCTACTCCGGCGTCCCCGTCATCGGCGGCACCGCCGACTGGGCCGCGCACTTCACCAACTGGGTGCTCAACCCGCTGCGGGACGGCCTGACCGCGCTGCCGTGGTACGGCACGCTGCTCATCGTCGCCGCGCTGGCCTGGCTCATCGGCACCTGGCGCACCGCGCTGACCGCCGTCCTCGCGATGGCCGCCATCGGCGTGCTGGGCGTGTGGAAGCCGTCGATGAACACCCTGTCCCAGGTGCTCGCCGCACTGGTGGTGACCCTGGTTCTGGGCTTCGGCATCGGCGTCCTCGCCGCGGGCAGCAAGCGCCTGGAGGCGATCCTGCGCCCGGTCCTGGACGTCATGCAGACCATGCCGCAGTTCGTCTACCTCATCCCGGTGGTCGCGCTGTTCGCCGTGGGCCGTGCCCCGGCCGCCGCCGCTGCCGTCGTCTACGCGCTGCCCGCCGTCATCCGCATCACCACCCAGGGCCTGCGCCAGGTCGACCCCGGCGCCATGGAGGCCGCCCGCTCGCTGGGCGCCACCCGCTGGCAGATCCTGCGCCAGGTCCAGCTCCCGCTGGCCCGGCCGGCCCTGCTGCTCGCCGTCAACCAGGGCGTGGTCCTGGTCCTCGCCGTCGTCATCATCGGCGGTCTGGTCGGCGGCGGTGCCCTCGGCTACGACGTCGTCACCGGCCTCGCCACCGGAGACCTGGGCCTCGGCCTGGTCGCGGGCGTGGCCATCGTGTGCCTGGGCCTGATGCTCGACCGGGTCACCCAGCCCACGGAACGCCGTACGACGGGGAAGGGAGCCTGACCATGTCCCGTAAGCGCACCATGACCATCGGGACGGCCGCGCTGGCCGGCGCGGCGGCCCTCGCCCTCTCCCTGTCCTCCTGCGGCAAGGCCGACATGACCAAGCAGGCCTCGCCGTTCGCGGCGGCCAAGGGGTCCAAGTCGGTCACGCTGTCGGTGCAGACCTGGGTCGGCGCCCAGTCCAATGTGGCGGTCGCCAAGTACCTGCTCGAACACCGGATGGGCTACCACGTCGACACCGTCCAGGTGGACGAGATCCCCGCCTGGGACGCCCTGAGCCAGGGCCGGGTCGACGCGATCCTGGAGGACTGGGGCCACCCGGACCAGGAGAAGCGGTACGTCAAGGACAAGAAGACGATCACGGCGGGCGGCGGCAACGGCGTCACCGGCCACATCGGCTGGTATGTCCCCAAGTACTGGGCGGACAAGCACCCCGAGGTCACCAACTGGAAGAACCTCAATAAGTTCGCCGACCAGCTCCGTACGTCGGAGAGCGGCAGCAAGGGCCAGCTGATGGACGGTTCGCCGTCCTACGTCACCAACGACAAGGCGCTGGTGAAGAACCTCAAGCTCAACTACGAGGTCGTCTTCGCGGGCTCCGAGGCGGCGCAGATCACCCAGATCCAGCAGTCGGCCAAGCAGAAGAAGCCCTTCCTGACGTACTGGTACGAGCCGCAGTGGCTCTTCAACCAGGTGCCGATGGTGGAGGTCAAGCTCCCCAAGTACACCGACGCGTGTGCGGAGAAGGGCACGAAGGACCCCGAGTCCATCGACTGTGCCTATCCGACCACACCGCTCCAGAAGTACTTCAACACGGAGTTCGCCAAGAAGGGCGGCAGTGCCGCGGCGTTCCTGAAGAACTTCAAGTGGACCAAGGACGACCAGAACGAGGTCTCCGAATCCATCGCCTCGGGCGGCCTGTCCGCCGACGAGGCGGCGAAGCGCTGGGTGGAGAAGCACCCGGACGTCTGGAAGAAGTGGCTGCCCAAGAAGTAGCCGCCATACGGAGCACGCGTCATTCCGCGGGCAGTCGCACACACTGTGCGGCTGCCCGCGGGCGCGTTTCCGGGCCGCCGCGCGCCGGGCCTACCCGTTCGGGTGGCGGCGGGCGAACCGCCGCGCGGTGCGGCGCCCGGCACAGCAGGCTGGGCAGCCGTCACCGACGAAGGGCCCGCCATGCCGCTGCCGCCGAAATGCCCCACCCCCGACTGCGACGACTGGCTGTGGAAGGACACCGCGCACACCAACACCGACTGGGACAACTGGCGCTGGTGGTGCTGCCGTTGCCGCCAGCAGTGGTACCCCACGGCGGAGCAGCTCCAGGAGTTCCGCCAGGGCGCGAGCCGGCCCGCGCCCGCCCGCCGGGATCCGCGGTCGGCGCTGCGGTAGGCGGGGCGGGCGGCGGGGACGACGGGCCGCTGGTCGGTGCGGGCTACCTGCCGAGGAGCGCGCCCCGTTGTGCCCGCAGGCCTGGGCGATGCTGGACCCCGGCTGGTGGGCCCAGCTCAAGCCGCACTTCAGCGAGGGGTTCAGGGACCAGGGCGCCAAGGCGCAGCAGCAGGCGCACGACCAGCTGATCGCGGAGGCCAAGGCCCTCGCGCGGAAGCTGGACGAGATCCGCAGCGGGTAGTGAGCCGGCGGAGCCACCGGCCCGCCTTCCGGGGCGCGCCCCGGAAGGGAGGGAGTGCCGTGCGGCCGGGACCTGGTTGCCCGGCGGTCGTGGTGTGACGGCATAGTAGGGCGGAGCCCGATGAGGGACATGACAATTCACGGCGGCGACGGCGCTGTCCGCCCGGCGCCGCCCGTACCAGGGGGGACGCCCGCTCCATGCCATCCATCCGCCGCTCCACCGCCGCGGCCGCGGCACTCGTCGCACTGCTCGCGGGGACCACCACCGCCTGTGGCCCCGACGGCGACCGGGCCGCCGGCGGTGCGGCCGCCGACCACAAGGACCAGGCCGACGGGGGCTTCAAGCTCCCCAAGGACGCGCCGACCAGCCTGGACGACCTGAAGAAGTGGAAGGACGGCGGCTGGCAGGACTGGGACAAGTGGGCCCGGGACGCGGCGGATTTCGCCAACCCGGTCATCAAGGACCACTGGAAGTCGGACCGGCTGGCGAAGGCGAAGACCTCGCCGGAGATCGGCGTCAAGGCCACCGGCGCGGGCAGTGAGTTCGACGGCACCGACGCCGAACCGCAGCCGGTCACCGCCGAACAGGTCGCCCGGCCGTACCACCAGCACATGGCCCCGGTCGGCAAGATCTTCTTCGACAGCCCGAAGGGCCCGATGGTCTGCTCCGGCACGATCGTCGAGGACCCCGCGCACCCGGGCAAGTCCAACCTGGTGTGGACCGCGGGCCACTGTGTGCACTCCGGCAAGAAGGGCGGCTGGATGCGCAACATCGTCTTCGTGCCGTCCTACAACGACAACGGCGTGCCGATGAACCAGGTCAACAGCACGCCCTCGCAGCAGATCACCCCCTACGGCCGGTTCTGGGCCGACTGGATCACCACCTCCGGTGAGTGGATCAACATGGGCAGCGAGGAGAGCGGAAACGGCGGCTCCGCCTACGACTTCGCCGTGCTGCACGTCAAGCCGGAGAACGGCGGCGGCAAGTCGCTCCAGGAGACCGTCGGCAACGCCGCCCGGGTCTGGTTCAACGCCCCCGCCGCGAACCGGCTCAGCTCCCTGGACGCCTTCGGCTACCCGGCGGCTCCCCCCTACGACGGCGCACGCATGATGAACTGCCCCGCCCGCCCCGGCCGCCTCGTCATGCAGCAGGGCACCCCCGCCATGAACCGCATCGGCTGCACCATGACCGGCGGCACCTCCGGCGGCGGCTGGTTCGTCAACCGCGGCGGCAAGCTGACCCTGGTCTCCAACACTTCGATCAGCTCCAACGCCCACACCTGGCTGGCCGGCCCGCACCTGGGCCCGGAGGCCCAGCGCATCTTCGCCAACATCAGCCAGAAGTTCGCGAACCAGTAGGAGCCGCGGAGTCAGCGGCAGTCGCGGAGGCGGGCGCGGGCGTGCACCCTAGCGGCCGGACCCGGCGGGGAGGCCCCCCGGCCGGTGCGTCCGCTCCGCGATCCAGCCCGCCATCGCCCGTACGCCGACGCCGATGGCCCGCTCGTCCGGGGCGAAGTCCGGGTAGTGCGGATAGCCGGATGTGAGGGGTGCGCCGGGGGCACGTACACCGAGGAAGGTGTACGTGCCGGGGACGCGCTCCAGGTAGAGGGCGAAGTCCTCGCCGCTGAAGGGTGGGAAGGCGGCATGGAGCTCGGTCACGGCGCCCCGGCCCATGACGCGGCGCAGATGATGGGCGAGTGCGCGGGCGTCGCGTTCCGGGCAGACCATGGCGGGGAACGGCTCGGCCGGGAAGCTCACCCCGGCCCCCGCGCGGGAGCCGGCCAGCCGGCGGATGTCCTCGCGGACCTCCCGGTACCGTTCCTGCGGCCAGCAGCGGTAAGACACGCTCACCGCGGCATCCTGAGCGCCGGCGCGGACCGCCACGAAGCGAGCCAGCGGGCCGTCGGGCGTCTGGGCGTCGGTGAGCAGCCGTGCGATGTCGGCGGGTGTCTGCGGCGGGGTCACCGTGGCGAGTGCGCCGATCTCGGCGGCCAGCTGCCGTGCGGCAGCGGGCGCGTCCGGCCCCCGGAGAGTGATCTGCGCCTTGTCCTGGCCGGGCAGCCCGTAGCCCGGCGTCACCGCGAACTGGCCTACGGGGAACGGCCCGCAGTGCAGCGCGTGGATCTCCGCGACGCCGGTGCGCTCCAGTACGCCCGCGTCGATCAGCGCGCGGGCCCCGGACAGCGTCTCCTCGGCGGGCTGGAAGAGGAACACCACCGTTCCGCTCAGTTGGTGCCGCAGCCGCGCCAGGACCCGTGCGACGCCGAGGGCCACCGTGGTGTGGAGATCGTGTCCGCAGAGGTGGGCCGTCGCCGCGCCGCCCCCCACGATGCCCTTGGGCGGCACCGCGTCCATGTCCGCCCGGTACGCCACGGTCCGGCCCCGGTACGCACCGCGCAGGACGCCGACGACGCCGTGGCCGCCCACTCCGGCGGTGACGGTCAGCCCGGCCGCTCGTAGTTCGCGGGTCACCACGGCGGCGGTGCGCTGCTCCTGCCCTGGCATCTCGGGGTGCCGGTGCAGGTCCCGTCGCAGCTCGATCAGCCTCCGCCGGAGCCGCGTGACCTCTGCGTCCACCGCTTCCTGCCCCACGGCTCCGTGCGCGCCCGGCCGTTGCCTCCCGTCGGCCACGGCCCTCCCCGCGTTCCCCCACACCATGCCCGCACCGGCTGCCACCGCGCCGCCCAGCAGCGCGCGGCGCGCGAGAGCAGGCTCCCTGAGACGCTTCACCGTTCCCCCTTCATGATCCGTCAGGCGGTCTTCCAGGGCCTCCAACCGGGAAGTCGGTGCTCGGTGCCGCACGTTGTGCCGCCACCACCGGAAAACCTGTGTCTACACGATCGCCGCCCGCGGATGCCGTTGCCCATCCGGCGAGCCACCATGTGACGGTGGGGGAAACCCCCCATTCGTCGGGGGCTGCCACGAGCGCCGGGGCCAAGGCGAGACAGCCCTCACCCCAAATGCGCCAACGCCCGGCACAGCGCCTCCAAAGCGCCGGGGAAGGCGCTGTCGCTGGGCGTCGCATAGCCGACGACCAGGCCGTGGCGGGGGGCCGTGGTGGCCTGGGGGTGGCGGTAGCCGGACAGGGCGTCGAGGGCCAGACCGTGCCGGTGTGCCGCACGCAGGGCCGTGCGCTCGACCGATTCGTCTGCCCCGTCCGGGAGTTGGAGGACGGCGTGCAGGCCGGCGGCGATGCCGGTGACGGTCAGGTGCGGGGCGTGCGCGGCCACCGCGTCGATCAGCTGGTCGCGGCGCCGGCGGTAGCGCTGGCGCATCCGGCGGATGTGCCGGTCGTAGGAGCCGTGGGTGAGGAACTCGGCGAGGGTGAGCTGATCGGTGACGCCCGCCCACGCCTCGCGCTCGCCCTTGGCCTCCAGTACGGCGTCCACGAGGCGGTCGGGGAGCGCCATCCAGCCCAGGCGCAGCGCGGGGGAGAGGCTCTTGCTGACCGAGCCGATGTGGAGGACGTGCTCCGGATCGAGGCCCTGGAGGGCGCCGATGGGCTTGCGGTCGTAGCGGAACTCGCCGTCGTAGTCATCCTCGATGACGTAACCGCCGCTCTCCCGTGCCCAGTTGATGACCGCGGCGCGACGGTCGGGGTGCAGCGGCACGCCCAGCGGGAACTGGTGGGCGGGGGTGAGGAGTACCGCCTTGGTGTCGTCGTGGGACGTCAACTCCTCGCACTGGGCGCCGTGTTCATCGACACCCAGGGGGTGGGTGCGGAGGCCTGCCGTGGCCAGGAGGTGGCGGTGGAAGGCGAGGCCGTACGACTCGACGGCGAGGGGGCCGGGGAGCACGGCGGGCAGTAGCAGCCGCAGTGCGTGGGCGAAGCCGGAGCAGATCACCAGGCGTTCGGGGTCGGTACGTACGCCACGGGTGCGGGCCAGGTAGTCGGCGAGGGCGCGGCGCAGCTCGGGACGGCCCCGGGGGTCGCCGGGGCCGAACGCGTCGTGCGGGGCGGCGGTCAGCGCGCGGCGCGCGGCGGCGAGCCAGGCGGTACGCGGGAAGGACGCGGCGTCCGGCTGCCCCTGGAGGAGGTTGTGCGGGGGGCGGTTCGCCGAGGCGTGGGGGGCCGGGGCCCGGGTGGGCGCCGGCGGCTGTGCGCGGTGGGCCACCCGGGTGCCGGAGCCCTGCCGGGCGCTGAGCCAGCCCTCGGCGACCAGTTCGGCGTAGGCGTCGGCGACGGAGTTCCGGGCGAGGCCGAGGTCGGCGGCGAGGGAGCGGTAGGGCGGCAGTCGCGTACCGGGGGCGAGACGGCCCGACCGTATCGAGTCCCGCAGCGCCCGGATCAGGGCGGCGCGGCGGCTGCCGGGCCCGGTCAGCTCCAGATGCAGGTCGGCGCCCAGGCTCTCGGCGGGATTGACCCATGATTCCGGCATGGAAATGCACCCTACAGCCGGTCACCTGCTCTTCTAGATTCAAGGCATGACGAATGACGTGATGAGTGACGCGACGAATGTAGGGGCGGGGCGCCGTGCCCGGGTGAACTTCGCCAAGGCCGCGCCGAAGGCGTTCAAGGCGCTGATCGGGTTCGACGCCGCGGCCCGGGAGGGGCTCGACCCGGCCCTGGTGGAACTGGTCCAGATCCGTTCCTCGCAGCTCAACAAGTGTGCGTACTGCCTGCACATGCACACCACCGACGCCCGCAAGGCCGGTGAGAGCGAGGAGCGGCTGCACATGGTCGCCGTCTGGGAGGAGGCCGCGCACTTCTTCACCCCGAAGGAGCGGGCGGCCCTCGCCCTCACGGAGGCCGTGACGCTGGTGGCGCAGGGCGGCGTCCCGGACGAGGTCTACGACCGGGCCGCCGCCCACTTCGACGAGCCGGAGTTGGCCCGCCTGCTGGCCCTGATCTTCACCATCAACACCTGGAACCGGCTGGCCCTCAGCACGGGCAAGGTGGCGGGGACGGACGAGCGGTAGGGGACGCCCGACCCGGTCGGCCTCAGGCCTCCGCCGCGCGCTCCCCGTCGAGCTGCCCGCTTTGCCTGCCCAACTCCTCGCCGAGCTGTCCGCGTTCGCTGCCCTACTCCCCGCCCGACTCCCCGTCGAGCTGTCCGCGTTCGCTGCCCTACTCCCCGCCCGACTCCCCGGCCAGTTCCTCCCGCAGGCGCTCCGCGATCCCTGTCACTGCCGCCATCGCCCGTTGCTGGAGTCCCGGGCCGAAGGTGATCCGGGAGGCGCCCAGGGCGCCGAGCGCGCGTGGGGACGGGCCGTCCGGTGTCACCACGGCGTTGACCGGGAGACCGATGGCGGCGGCGAGGCCGGCCAGGTGGGGCGGCGGGGCGAGGATCGGGTAGACGCAGTCGGCGCCGGCAGCCGCGTAGAGGCGGCCGCGGCGGATGGCCTCCTCCTGGTCGCGGACGCCGCGCAGGTAGGAGTCGATCCGGGCGTTGATCACCAGGGCGTCACCCGCCTCGGCGCGTACCGCCGCCAGCCGGTCGGCCTGCTGGTGCGCGTCCCGCAGGGTGCCGGTGGTGTGGTCGGTGTCCTCCAGATTGCAGCCCACGGCGCCGGCGTCCAGGAGCCGTGCCACCAACTCCTCGGCGGACAGCCCGTATCCGGCCTCCACGTCCGCCGAGACCGGGATGTCGACGGCCCGGACGATGCGGGTGACGGCGGCGAACATCTCGTCGGCCGGGGTCGCGCCGTCCTCGTAACCGAGGGACGCCGCGATGCCCGCGCTGGGTGTGGCGAGCGCGCTGAACCCGGCGTCGGCGAAGACCCTGGCCGAGGCGGCGTCCCAGGGGCCGGGCAGGACCAGTGGCAGATCCGGGCCGTGGTGGAGCGCGCGCAGCGCCGCGGCCGTGGTCATGCGCGGCCCGGTGTCATACGGGTGGAGACGCCGAAGCGGTTCCAGGCGTTGATGGTGGTGATCAGGGCGATGAGGCGGGCGAGCGTGGCGTCGTCGAAGTGGGCGGCGGCGCGGTCGTACACCGCGTCCGGGACGAAGCCCTCGGTGAGCAGGGTGATCGCCTCGGTGAGGGCGAGGGCGGCCCGTTCCTGGTCGGTGTAGTGGGCGGCGGCCTCCTCCCAGGCGTCGAGGAGGTAGATGCGCTGCTCGGTCTCGCCGGCCTTGCGGGCGTCCTTGGTGTGCTTGTCGATGCAGAACGCGCAGTGGTTGAGCTGCGACGCCCGGATCTTGACCAGTTCGACCAGCGTCGGGTCGAGGTCCTGCCTGGCCGCCGTGTCCAGCGCGAGCATGGCCTGGTAGACCTCCGGCGCGAGCTGCGCCCAACGCACCCGGGGGCCGTGCCGGTGCGTCGCCCCCGCGGCCGGTGCCTGCTCCGCTGCCTGAGCCGTCGGTGTCGTCGATTTCGTCGGTGCCGTCGTCATGCTGTCGACGCTACGGCGGCAATGGCACAGCGGTATGGTCCACTTCCATGGGGAATTCCTGGGCCACTTTCGGTCGCGATCTGCATCTCGACCTCACCGGCCCCGGCGGGCTGCGGGCCGCGCTGCTGCGCGCCCTGCGGGACGCCGTACGGTCCGGCCGGCTGGCCCCCGGCACCCGGCTGCCGTCCTCCCGCTCGCTCGCTGCGGACCTCGGCATCGCCCGCAACACCGTCGCCGACGCCTACACCGAACTGGTCGCCGAGGGCTGGCTCAGCGCCCGCCAGGGCTCCGGCACCCGCGTCGCCTGGGAGCACCTCCCGGGCGGCGTCCGCGGCCGGGTCCTGCCGAGCGGTACGCCCACCGCGCCGCGGCGCACCCGGGGCCCGGCCACCCGCGCCGACCGGCCGCGCTTCGACCTCACCCCCGGCACCCCCGATGTCTCCGCCTTCCCCCGCACCGCCTGGCTCGCCGCCGCCCGCCGCGCGCTGACCGCTGCCCCCAGCGAGGCCTTCGGCTACGGCACCCCGAGCGGCCGCCCCGAACTCCGCACCGTCCTCGCCGACTACCTCGCCCGCGCCCGCGGGGTCCGCGCCGACCCCGACCGCATCGTCCTCTGCGCCGGCTTCATGCAGGGGCTGGCGCTGCTCGGCCGGGCGCTGGCCCCCGGGCGGCTGGCCGTCGAGTCGTACGGTCTGGACTTCCACCGCGACGTCCTCGCCCGCGCCGGCCTGGGCACCGTCCCGCTCACCGTGGACGAACGCGGCGCCCGTACGGAGGAGCTGGCCGGGCTCGCTGACGTACGGGCGGCACTGCTCACCCCCGCCCATCAGTTCCCCACCGGCGTACCGCTGCACCCCGACCGCCGTGCCGCCGCCGTCAACTGGGCGCGGGCCACCGGGGGTTTCGTCCTGGAGGACGACTACGACGGCGAGTTCCGCTACGACCGCCAGCCGGTCGGCGCCCTCCAGGGACTGGACCCCGACCATGTCGTCTACCTGGGCACCGCGAGCAAGAGCCTCGCCCCCGCGCTGCGGCTGTCCTGGATGGTGCTGCCGGACCGCCTGGTCGACCCGGTGCTCGCGCTCAAGGGCACCGGCGAATGGCAGTCCGGGACGCTGGACCAGCTCACCCTCGCCGAGTTCCTGTCCTCGGGCGCCTACGACCGCCATCTCCGCGGGATGCGGATGCGCTACCGGCGCCGCCGCGACCAGCTGGTGGCCGCGCTGGCCGACCGTGCGCCTCACGTCCGGGTGTCGGGCATCGCCGCCGGGCTGCACGCCGTGCTGGAACTCCCGCCCGGCACCGAGCAGTCCATCGTCCGGGCCGCCCGCCGGCAGGGCCTCGCCCTGAGGGGCCTGAGCAGCTTCCACGACCCCACCGCCCCGCAGCCCGCCCGTGACGGCCTGGTCGTGGCCTACGGCACCCCGCCCGACCACTCCTTCGCCAACACCCTGGACGCCCTGCTCAGGGCGCTGCCACCGGGGGAGGAGGGGCAGTAGGGGGAGCGAGGAACGCGAGGGAGGCGGCTCCTCACAACTGCCGTACGAAGCACACCCGGTCGAGCCCCGGCCCGTCGTAGTCGCCGTGCACCGGGACGCCGTCGTCGTCGATCCGGTCACCCGGCTCCAGCTCGAAGCCCATCCGGGAGTGGTAGGCGATGGAGTTGCGGTTGTTGGGGCTGGTGATGCAGCGGACCTGGTTACGGCCGGCCGCGCGGGCCGTGGCGAAGAAGCGGTCGTAGAGGATGCTGCCGATTCCCTCCCGCCGTCCGTCCGGGCACACGCCGACGAAGTGGATGTACGCGGCCCTGGGGTCCGTCTGGGAGAGGAAGCCGATCAGAAAGGCGTGCAGGGTCCGGTCGGGCCGCTCGACCAGGAAGCTGGTGTCGGCGAAGTGCTGGAGGAAGAGCCGCGGTACGAGCAACTGGCGTTGCAGCGCGCCGGCTTCACCGCCGAGGCCGTCCCACCAGTCGGCCAGGGCCTGCTGCAGCTGTGCGTGGTCCGCGGGGACCGGGCGGCGCAGTGTCAGATCTCCGGGCAGCCGTTCCGGTACCCGGGGGTGCTCTGTCATGGTCTGGCTCCTCCTCCGCCTGGCGGAAAATCGTCCGTCGCCTCGCCAACTACCTTGCCAGAAAGGCACATTGCGGCGACAAAGAGGGGGAGGCGCGGCCCCGCTCACCGGGCCCCGATGTGCATTGCCCGAGCAAATCAAGTGAGGGGTTGAGGGCGCCCCGAGGCTCCCCGGGCTCTCCGTGGCTTCCGGTGCCGCTTTCCTGCCCCGCGTGCGTCCCGGCGCCAACTGCGCCGTGGTGCAACGGCGTTGGGCGTGGTGACCGGACCGTTTTCGATCCCGTCCCGTACTGGCCTGTGTCACCCGTGCTGACACAGGTCACATCCGTGCCCTGCGGCGCGCGCCCCGTTGCCGTCCGGGCGCCACTTCGCGCTGCGCCGTTCGGGGGAAATGGGTGTGACGGCTATGGCGTGGCGGCGCGGTGGGCGCGCCTACTGATGCTAACGACCGGCGGGTTGCCTACCTGGCGGGGGCCTTGGTGTGCAGATGCGAATCCCGTCGGCTGTCATGCCCGAGCCCGCGCGTCAGGTTGATGCCCACTTCCCGCAGAAACACGAGCTCCGCGGGGAGCTGAACGGCCCGCCATCATCCAGCAACCGGAGGGCCAGAGCATGGCACCCACCTTTACTTTGACGTCCGCATCGCCAAATCCAGCGGCTTTCGGGCAGCCGGTGACCTTGACCGCCACCGTCATCCCGCTGGGCCTGGGAACACCCACCGGCACCGTGACCTTCGTCGTGTCCGGCGGGCCCACCGTGACCGCCCCGCTGATCGGTGGCACCGCGACCGTCACCACGAGCGGCATCCCCGTCGGTTTTCATACCTACACCGCGCACTACAACGGCAGCCTCTTCTTCTCATCGTCCACCGGCACCGGGTCGGTGACGGTGGTCAAGGCATCGACCACCACCGTGGTGACCTCGTCGCCCGACCCGTCGAACTCCGGGCAGACGGTCGCCATCACCGCCACGGTCTCGCCGGTCGCACCCGGCGCGGGCACCCCGACCGGCACGGTCACCTTCGTCATCGCCGGTGGCGGGGGCGGCACGCTGACCGCTCCGCTCTCCGGCGGTTCGGCGACCGTCACCACCAGCAGTCTCACTCCCGGCACCCATCTCATCACCGCCACCTACAACGGCAATGCGCAATTCAATTCCTCGTCCGGCACCGACACGCAGACGGTGCAGCAGGTCCTGGCACCGACGACCACCACGGTCACCTCGTCGCCCGACCCGTCGGTCTTCGGACAGCCGGTGACCTTCACGGCCACCGTCGTTCCCGTCCCGCCCGGTTCGGGCACCCCGACCGGCACGGTGACCTTCGCCATCTCCGGCGGCCCGACGCTGCTCGCGACGCTGTCGGGCGGCACGGCGAGCATCACCACCAGCAGTCTCGGCGTGGGCCCCCACACGGTGACCGCGACCTACAACGGCAGCGGCAGCTTCGCGTCGTCGAGCGGTACGGACACCCAGACGGTCATCAAGGCCTCGACGACCACCACCGTCACCTCGGCGCCGGACCCGTCGGCGGTCGGCCAGCCGGTGACGTTCACCGCCACGGTCGCCCCGCTGCCGCCGGGCGCGGGCACCCCGACCGGCACCGTCACCTTTGTCATCTCCGGCGGTCCGACGCTGACCGCGACGCTCTCCGGCGGCACGGCGAGCGTCAGCACCAGCGCCCTTTCCCCCGGTACCCATGCCGTCACCGCGACGTACAGCGGCGACGGCAACTTCAACTCCTCGGTCGGCACGGACAGTCAGACGGTGGGCCAGGCGTCGACCACCACCACGGTCACCTCGGCGCCCGATCCGTCGGTGGTCGGTCAGCCGGTGACGTTCACGGCGACGGTTGCTCCGGTGGCGCCGGGTTCGGGGACGCCGACCGGGACGGTCACCTTTGTCATCAGCGGCGGCCCGACCTTGACCGGGACGCTGTCGGGCGGGACGGCGAGCGTCAGCACCAGCGCGCTGAGCGCGGGTACGCACACGGTCACCGCGACCTACAGCGGCGACGCCGGCTTCGCCTCGTCGGTCGGCACGGACACCCAGACCGTGGGTACGGCCGCCACGACCACGACGGTCACCTCGTCGCCGGACCCGTCGGTGGTCGGCCAGTCGGTGACGTTCACGGCGACGGTTGCTCCGGTGGCGCCGGGTTCGGGGACGCCGACCGGGACGGTCACTTTTGTCATCAGCGGCGGCCCGACCTTGACCGGGACGCTGTCGGGCGGGACGGCGAGCGTCAGCACCAGCGCGCTGGGCGTCGGTACGCACACGGTCACCGCGACCTACAGCGGCGACGCCAACTTCACCGGTTCCAGCGGGACCGACACCCAGACCGTGGGCCAGGCGTCGAGCACCACCACGGTCACCTCGTTCCCCGACCCCTCCGTGGTGGGCCAGACGGTCACCTTCACCGCCTTTGTGGGGCCGGTGTTCCCGGCCGGCGGAGTCCCGACCGGAACCGTCAGCTTCGTCATCACCGACGGGGTCACCACGGTGAGCCTCACCGGCACCCTCGACAGCGCCGGAGTGGCGACCGTCAGCACCAACGGGCTGGTCACGGCGGGCACGTACACCGTCACCGCCACCTACGGCGGCGACGCCAACTTCGCCGGCTCCAGTGACACCGACACCCAGACCGTCATCCCGGCGCTGACCACCACCACGGTCACCTCGTCGCCGGACCCGTCGGTGGTCGGTCAGCCGGTGACGTTCACGGCGACGGTCGCCCCGGTGGCGCCGGGCACGGGGACCCCGACCGGCACGGTCACCTTCGTGATCGCCGGTGGTCCCACGCTCACCGGGACGCTCTCGGGCGGCACCGCGAGCGTCACCACCAGTGCGCTGAGCGCCGGCACCTTCCCGGTCACGGCGACGTACGGCGGCGACGCCAATTTCACCGGCTCGGTCGGGACCGACACGCAGACCGTGACCCAGGCAGCGACGACCACGAACGTCTCGTCGGCGCCGGACCCGTCGGTGTTCGGTGAACCGGTGACGTTCACGGCCACCGTCGCCCCGGTGTCGCCGGGTTCGGGCACCCCGACCGGCACGGTCACCTTCGCCGTCACCGGCGGCCCGACGCTGACCGGCACGCTGTCCGGCGGCACCGCGACCGTCACGACCAGCGCACTGGGCGTCGGTACGCACACGGTCACCGCGACCTACAGCGGCGACGCGAACTTCTCGTCCTCGGTCGGCACGGACACCCAGACCGTGGGCCAGGCGTCCACGACCACCACGGTGTCGTCGTCGCCGGACCCCTCGGTGTCCGGGGAGCCGGTGACCTTCACGGCCACCGTCGCGCCGGTCGCACCCGGCGCGGGGACACCCACCGGCACCGTCACCTTCGTCGCCACCGACGGCGTGACCTCGGTGACCCTGACCGGCACCCTCAGCGGCGGTACGACCAGCGTGACCACCAGCGGGCTGGTGACCACGGGCACCTACACCGTGACCGCGACCTACAGCGGTGACGCCAACTTCTCGTCCTCGGTCGGCACGGACACCCAGACCGTGGGCCAGGCGTCCACGACC
>NZ_JBHYPE010000021.1:49140-119480 GCF_042746015.1 Streptomyces sp. NPDC058773 | reverse complement strand
GCCACCCGCTGCGCCGTCCGCGTGATCCGCCCCAACGGCGACAACACCCGCCCCGCCATCGCATAACCAAAAGCGAACGCCACCACCGTCAGGCCCACCAGAGCCGCCAGGGAGCGGTTCAGGAAGGTCTGCAGCGCCACTTCGCGCTGGTTGTGGAGGCATTCGCTGATCGCCGCGTTGATCTCACCGACCGTGCCGACCGACGGCAGACCGGGACAGCTGAGGTTGCCCAGCCGGACGTTGGTGCCGAAGATCCGGAACTCCGGGGTGCCCTCCTTGAGGGTCTGGGCCGCCAGGACGTAGATGAGCGCGAGCAGCACCACCCCGGCCATCAGGAACATGCCGCCGTACAGCAGCGTCAGCCGTATCCGGATGGTCGGCCGCAGCCAGGGCGCCGGACGGTGCCGCGACTCCGGGCTCACGCTGGGCATCGGCGGCGGGGGCACCGGCGCGGACGGTTGGGACACGGGTGCCTGGGGAACGGGCGCCTGGGGGACGGATGCCAAGGTGATCAGCCCCGACGGGCCGACGAAGCAGGCATGACGCCCGGTACCGGGACAAGAGGTGTACGCACGACTGATCCTTCCTCAGATGCCTTAAGCCACAGGACAGTTGCCAGGCCTCTCCATCCTGCACAAAGGGGTCATAAACCGGCAGTAAGCAACGGCTCACCCGCCTCATCCGCCCGTCGCGTGCACGGAGCGCCTGCCGGGCCCATGAGCCGGGCCCGGCAGGCGGTCGAGGATCTGCCGCTGGCCGTATACGCCGCGCGCCTCGGGGGTTCTGTCGACGAAACCGGCGATGACCCGGTCGCCGTCGGCGGGGAAGTCCGCCGCCCAGTGCGGCTGCCGCACCCCGTCGAGCACGGCGGCGAGCTCACCGTCGGACCAGGGCCGCAGCAGCAGCCGCGCAGTGAACAGCTCCGCGCCACGGGAGGAGAAGGCGGGAAGGGCAGGGGCCGGAGCACCTGGTGCATCCGGAGAGTCCGGAGAGTTCGAGGAAAGAGGGAAAGTCACGCGTCACTCCTGGTCGTTCGTCGACGACCGGGCCGCGCCCGGGAAGGCGGACGTACAGGGATGCGCAGAGGAATGCGCAGACGTCCCGCTCAGGCGGCGGCCCGGACAAGGGCATGCCGAGGAAGCGGCCGGCGGGCCATATTCATCAACCTCCCTCGTCCGGCGGTGCACACACGCTCCGGGCGCGCGCCGCCGCACCGTATCAACGGACGGGCCACCGCCCCCAGTTGTTTTCCGCGCCTCGCCGTCACCAGTACGCACCCGGTGGATCACGTGGCCCAACTGGACGGTCACGTACGGAACTCAGGACTCCCCTTTGACGCTATTACATTCCCCGCACACGTGTTAGCCAGACGTTAGCGGCGCGGAAGTCGTCCACCAGCGGCCCCGAGCAGAGTGGGTGTCGTACCGAGGAAACGACGACACCGACTGCCCCGGGGGACCCGAAATGAGCTCCAGCACCACTGCCCGCACCGCTCGCCGCCGCACCCTGCGCATCGCCGTCGCGGCCCTGACGGCAGCGGCCGGTCTCACCCTGACCGCCTGCTCGGGCTCGGGCACCGTCGATGCGAAGCCCGCGGACAGCGCGGGCTCGGGCGCGGGCGCCGTCGAGGCCGGCGACGCGGGCTCCGCCGCCGGGGCGCAGGGCTCCGATGCCCAGGCGGACCCCGGCGCCAAGGGCGGCGCCAAGGCCGACACCAAGGGGGACTCCGCGGGCAAGCAGTCGGGCAGTGCACAGGCCGCCGGCGGAGGCGGCGCGGCCCCGGGCGTCCAGCGCTGCCACACCTCCGGCCTGAAGGCATCGTTCGCCACGGGCGAGGACGCGGCCCCGGACCCGAACGCGGGCGGCTCGACGACCACCAGCGTCGTGCTGACCAACAAGGGCAGCCGCACCTGCAGAATCGGCGGCTTCCCGGGCGTGGACCTGAAGGCCGGGGACGGCGGTGGGGTCTGGTCGCTGCAGCGCTCCACTGCCAAGCACAGCTCGATCACCCTGAAGCCCGGGGACAGCACGGACTTCACGATCAACCTCGTTCTGTCCAAGGGGGAGGGCTCCTGGAAGCCTGCCTCCGCGGTCATCACGCCGCCGAACGAGACCACCTCGCTGACCTTGGACTGGCCCTGGGACGCGCTCGTCGACCAGCAGGGCGCCACCCACCCCGGCACCTTCGTCAACCCCATCGGCTGACCACCCCGGCACCGCCCCGGACATGAGCCGGGGACGTCTTCTGAGCCGGACCGGCTCAGAGAAGTGAAAGACCACAAGACAACCAAGGAGACAACTATGAAGTCGTGGCGTACCCGTATCGGGGTCGGTCTCGCGGTCGGTGCCGCGGCGGTCGCCATTCCGCTGAGCGCCGCCACTGCCTTTGCCGCCCCGCCGCCCGGCGACGGCTGGGTCCCCGTCGGTGGCGAGAAGTACCCCTCGAAGGCGGAGTGCGAAGCGAAGGAACTCCCCTACGCCCAGGCGAACGGCTACCACGAGGTGTGGTGCGACGACAGCGAGGCCATCATGGCCATCTACAACCGCTGACCGACCACCACCCGGCGAGGCCCCGCCCCGCCGACACCGCACCACAAAAGTCCGCTGCCCCGGTGGGTTACACCGGGCAGCGGACTCTCCGCTGCACGGCCCCGCGCCCGGGCGCGGGAGACCAACAAGCCCTAATACTGCGGCGGCCCGAAGCCCCCCTGCGGGGGCGGCGGGGTGCCCGGCGGCATCGGCGGGGCACCGGCCGGCGGCATCGGCGGACCGCTGACCGGGGGCACCGGTCCGGCGGGCGGCTGCCAGACCGGCGGGGCCTGCGGGCCGCCCGGCGGTACGAAGCCGGGGACGGCGAACTGCGGGGCCTGGGACGGCGGGTACCAGGCGGGGGCCACCGGCTCACCGCGGCCCATCAGGAACAGCAGGGCCACCGAGCCGAACAGGTCCAGCGCCAGCTGGAGGTGGATGATGATGCTCATGCCCGGGACGTCGCCGCTCAGCTCCAGCAGAGTGCCGTTGCCGGCCATCCCGATCACCGCCAGCACGGCCCCGGGCAGCGACACCATCGCCAGCCCGATGGCCAGCCCGCGGGCCGCGCCGCCGCGCATCAGGCTGCTGAGCGCGGCCGGCACGGTCAGTGCGAGGAAGACCAGGGCGGACCAGCCGGAGGACAGGGCCAGCAGCGCGCCGAGGCCGCCCTTGCCGAGGTAGAACAGGTCGAAGAACTCGCTGCCGCCCTCGATCAGCATGTAGCCTTGCCAGACCAGGTTCATCAGCACCATCGCGCCGAGCAGCAGACCGGCCAGCACAGCGGGCGTCTTGGCCGGGCGCATCGGCGGGTCACTGGGGGTGGGGCGCGGCCAGGAACGCATCCCGGCGAGCAGCACGATGCCCGCGGCGAGGCACAGCGGGAACATCCCCAGGCTGCTGATGAAGGCGCCGTCGAAGGTATCGGTGGCCGTTTCGGCGTGCCGGAACCAGCGGTCGGTGCTGGTGTGGCTGCCGACGCTGACGAGGGCCTGCAGCACGGTGGCGAAGGTGAGGGTGGTGGCGACGGCCAGCAGCCCGCCGGCCACCCGCTGGCCCGCGAACGCCGTGAACACCGCCGCCAACTGGACCAGGGCCAGTCCGAAATGGAAGGCGTTGGTCACCTGGTTCATACCGCCGTCGTTCTGACCGGTCCAGTTCTCCCAGACCCCCGCGGGGCCGAACTGGCTGAAGTCGACGACGATCCAGGTGGCGGTGAAAAGGAAGAACAGCAGGCAGAAAACCCCGCCGGTGATACGGGCGCCCTTGGCGAGCGCCATGGATTGTTGCATCTCATCCCCCGTTGTGTCCGTGCCGTGCGAGGAAGCACGGTAGCAACGCGCCGGTCCGCGGTCTCCACCTGGACCTGGGGTTCTGCACGGCCCCGGACCGGGGGCACCGCGCCGCCGGGGACACCGCCACCGCCCGGACAGGCCGGACCCCCGGCGGGCGGGGGCCCGGCCGGAGGTCCGTCAGGGCGTCCTCAACGGCCGCCGGCGTCCTCAGTGGTTGCTGGGGAAGCCCAGGTTGATGCCACCGTCGGACGGGTCCGGCCAGCGGGTGGTGACGACCTTGCCGCGGGTGTAGAAGTGCACACCGTCGTTGCCGTAGATGTGGTGGTCGCCGAAGAGCGAGTCCTTCCAGCCGCCGAAGGAGTGGTAGCCGACCGGCACCGGGATCGGCACGTTCACCCCGACCATGCCGGCCTCGACCTCCATCTGGAAGCGGCGGGCCGCGCCGCCGTCCCGGGTGAAGATCGCGGTGCCGTTGCCCCACGGCGAGCTGTTCATCAGCGCGATGGCCTCGTCGTAGGTCTCGACGCGGACCACGGACAGCACCGGGCCGAAGATCTCGTCCCGGTAGGCGTCCATCTCGGGCGTGACGTTGTCCAGGAGGGAAACACCGATCCAGTGCCCGTCCTCGTAGCCCTCGACGGTGTAGCCGGTGCCGTCGATGACGACATCCGCGCCCTGCGCCGCGGCGCCCGTGACGTACGAGGCGACCTTGTCGCGGTGGACCTTGGTGATCAGCGGGCCCATCTCGGAGGCCGGGTCGTCGCCGGGACCGATCCGCAGCTGGTCGGCGCGCTCCTTGATCTTGCCGATCAACGGGTCGGCGGTCTCCCCGACGGCCACGACGACGGAGATCGCCATGCAGCGCTCACCGGCCGAGCCGTACGCGGCGTTGATCGCGGAGTCCGCGGCCAGGTCGAGGTCGGCGTCCGGCAGGACCAGCATGTGGTTCTTGGCGCCGCCCAGCGCCTGCACCCGCTTGCCGTTGGCGGTGCCGGTGGTGTGGATGTAGCGGGCGATGGGGGTGGAGCCGACGAAGGAGACCGCGGCGATGTCGGGGTGCTCCAGGATGGCGTCGACGGCCACCTTGTCGCCGTTGACGACATTGAGCACACCGTCGGGCAGCCCCGCCTCGGCGGCCAGCTCGGCCAGCTTGAACGCGGCGCTCGGTACCTTCTCGCTCGGCTTGAGGACGAAGGTGTTACCGCAGGCGATGGCCAGCGGGAACATCCACATCGGCACCATCGCCGGGAAGTTGAACGGCGTGATGCCGGCGACCACACCGAGCGACTGGCGGATCGCCGCCACATCGACCCGGGTGGAGACCTGCGTGGACAGCTCGCCCTTGAGCTTCTCCGGGATACCGCAGGCCAGCTCGACGATCTCCAGACCGCGGGCGACCTCGCCCAGCGCGTCGGAGTGCACCTTGCCGTGCTCGGCGGTGATCAGCTGCGCGATCTCCTCACGGTGCGCGTCGAGCAGCTCGCGGTAGCGGAACAGCACCGAGGTGCGCTTGGCCAGGGAGCTGGTGCCCCAGGTCCGGAACGCTTCCTTGGCCGCGAGGACGGCCGCGTCGACCTCGTCGGCCGAGGCGAAGGCGACCTGCTTCTCCTGGGCGCCGGTGGCCGGGTTGTAGACCGGGCCGAAGTTGCCTGAGACGCCCTCGACGGGCTTCCCGCCGATCCAGTGGCTGAGGGTCTTCATGCGGAGGGCCTTTCTGGGCTGACGGCTTCGTGCTGGGGTCAGAGGTGGCGGCGGCGCCCGGCGGCGTGCCGTTCGTACGCCTCGCGGGCGGCCACCGCCGCCGGACGTGTCGCGGTCTCGGCAACGGGAACATCCCACCAGGCCTGCGCCTCCGGCGCGCCCGGCACAGTGTCAGCCGTTTCGGTCTCGACGTAGACACATGTGGGCCGGTTCGCGCCACGCGCCTCGGCCAGCGCGGCACGCAGCTCACCGACCGTGGCCGCCCGCAGGACATGCATCCCGAGCGAGGCGGCGTTGGCCGCCAGATCGACGGGCAGCGGCGCGCCGGTGTACGTGCCGTCCGCGGCGCGGAAGCGGTAGTCGGTGCCGAACCGTTCCCCGCCGGTCGCCTGGGACAACCCGCCGATCGACGCATAGCCGTGGTTCTGGATGAGGACGACGGTGAGGGCGATGCCCTCCTGGACCGCGGTGACGATTTCGGTGGGGTTCATCAGATATGTACCGTCACCGACCAGCGCCCACACCGGCCGGTCCGGCGCGGCCATCCGCACCCCGATCGCGGCGGGGATCTCATAGCCCATGCAGGAGTAGCCGTACTCCAGGTGGTACTGCCTGCGGGACCGGGCACGCCAGAGTTTGTGCAGGTCACCGGGGAGGGAACCGGCCGCGTTGAGGATGATGTCGGTGTCGTCGACGACGGCGTCCAGCGCACCGAGGACCTGCGTCTGGGACGGCCGCACGGACGCGTCCGCGGCCCCGAACGCGGCGTCCACCCGGCGCTCCCAGTCCGCCTTCGCCGCCCCGTAGCCGGCCTCGTACGCCGCGTCGACGCGGTGTCCTGACAGCTCCTTGGTGAGCGCTTCGAGTCCGGCGCGGGCGTCGGCGACCAGCGAGGCGGCACCGAGCTTGTGGGCGTCGAACGGCGCGATGTTGAGGTTCAGGAAGCGCACACCGGGCGCGGCGAAGAGGGTCGCGGAGGCGGTGGTGAAGTCGGTGTAGCGGGTGCCGACGCCGATGACCAGGTCGGCCTCCCGGGCGAGGGCGTCGGCGGTGGCGGTGCCGGTGTGGCCGATACCGCCGATGTCGGCCGGGTGGTCGTGACGCAGCGAACCCTTGCCCGCCTGGGTCGACGCGACGGGGATGCCGGTGGCGTCGGCGAAGGCGCACAACGCGTCCTCGGCCTCCGAGTGGTGCACCCCGCCGCCCGCGATCAGCAGCGGCCGGCGGGCCCCGCGGACCGCACGGACCGCCTCCGCGAGCGCGTCGGCGTCGGGCAGCGGCCGGGTGACCCGCCAGACCCGGTCGGCGAAGAACTCCTCCGGCCAGTCGTACGCCTCCACCTGCACGTCCTGCGGCAGCGCCAGGGTGACCGCGCCGGTGTCGACGGGGTCGGCGAGCACCCGCATCGCCTGGAGGGCGGCCGGGATCAGCGCCTCGGGCCGGGTGACCCGGTCGAAGTAGCGGGACACCGGGCGCAGCGCGTCATTGACCGACACGTCCCCCGCGTGCGGGACCTCCAGCTGCTGCAGGACGGGGTCTGCAGGACGCGTCGCGAAGGTGTCGCCGGGCAGCAGCAGGACCGGCAGCCGGTTGACGGTGGCGAGCGCGGCGCCGGTGACGAGGTTGGTGGCGCCGGGGCCGATGGAGGTCGTGACCGCGTGCGCGGAGAGCCGGTCGCACTGCCGCGCGTAGCCGACCGCGGCATGCACCATGGCCTGCTCGTTGCGGCCCTGGAGATAGGGCAGCGCCGGGGGCCCGGGGGCCTCCCCCTGCGGGGACCCGGCGCCGGACTCCAGCAGGGCCTGGCCCAGACCGGCGACATTGCCGTGGCCGAAGATGCCCCAGCAGGCGCTGATCAGGCGGTGCCGGCGGCCGTCCCGCTCGGTGTACTGGTGGGCGAGGAACTCGACCAGGGCCTGCGCGACCGTGAGCCGGCGCGTCGTCGGAACGTTCATCGGGCGGCTCCTGCGGGCGCTTCGTAGAGGGGGAGGCGGGAATCAACGGGCTGCTCGGGCCAGGTGGCGCGGATCCAGCCGTGCTCGGGGTGATCGCAGATCAGCCACTCCCGCGCGGCACCCGGACCGGCCATCACATTCAGGTAGTACATGGCGTGACCGGGCGCGGCGATGGACGGACCGTGCCAGCCGTCCGGGATGAGGACGGCATCACCGCTGCGGACCTCGGCCAGGACATCGGTGCCGCGGCCGCGCCCCGAGGGCGTCACCCGCTGGTAGCCCACACCGTCCGTGCCATGGGCCGACTCGATCTCGAAGTAGTAGATCTCCTCCAGTTCGGACTCCTCACCGGGGCGGCACTCGTCGTGCTTGTGCGGCGGGTAGGAGGACCAGTTGCCGCCGGGGGTGAGCACCTCCACCGCGATCAGCCGGTCGCACTCGAAGCTGTCCGCCGCGGCGAAGTTGTTGACCTGGCGGGAGCAGGTGCCGCTGCCCCGCAGCTCCACGGGGACACCGGACGCCGGACCGTAACGGGCGGGCAGCCGCCGCTCGCAGCGGGCACCGGTGAGCGCGAAGCGGCCGCCGCCGGCGCCGGTGGCGATCTCGACGTGGGCATCACGCGGTACGTACGCGAAGTCCGTCACCGCGCCGAACACACTCTCCCGCCCGGCCAGTTCAAACATCTCGCCGTCGTCGGTCCGCACCGTGCAGCCGCCGGACAGCGGCAGCACGATCCATTCGCTGTCGCCGGTGGCGAAGGCGTGGCGGGCACCGGGCGGCAGGTCCAGGACCCGCAGCGAGGAGTAGCCCCAGCCGGCCCGCTCCGGGTCGATGTCCAGGGCGTACGGGCCCGCTGCCGCGGCTTTGGCCCCCAGGTGGAATTCAGTGCTCATATCTCGAGTCTCCTGCGGAAATCGCGGCGTTCACAGCAGGCCTACGGCGGTGTCCACGGCGGCCGCGACATCCCCGTCGGCCGGATACAGCAGCGAGCGGCCGACGACCAGCCCCTGCACCGTCGGCAGCCGCAGCGCCTTGCGCCACTTCTCGTACGCGGCTTCCTGGTCCTGCACGGTGCTGCCGACATCCCCGCCGAGCAGCACGGTCGGCAGCGTCGTGGTCTCACAGACCCGGGCCATGGCATCGGGGTCATCGGTGACCGGCAGCTTGAGCCAGGTGTAGGCGGAGGTGCCACCGAGCCCGGAGGCGATGGCCACGGAACGGGTGACGGCCTCCGCGCTGAGATCGTTGCGGACCGCGCCGTCCACCCGGCCGGAGAGAAACGGCTCGACGAAGACCGGCAGCCGCAGCTCGGCCATCGCGTCGATGGCACGCGCGGTGGCCTCCAGAGTGGTCAGCGACCCGGGGTCGTCGTAATCGATGCGCAGCAGCAGCTTCCCGGCGTCGAACCGGAGCCGGGCGAGGTCCTGCGGGCGGTGACCGGTGAACCGGTCATCCATCTCGAACGAGGCACCGGCAAGGCCACCCCGGTTCATCGAGCCCATCACGACCTTGCCCTCAAGGGCACCGAGCAGCAGCAGGTCCTCAAGTATGTCGGCGGTGGCGAGCACCCCGTCCACACCGGGCCGCGACAGCGCCAGAACCAGCCGTTCGAGCAGATCGAGCCGGTTGGCCATGGCGAACTGCCGCTCCCCGACGGCCAGCGCACCCCGCGCCGGATGATCGGCGGCAACGATCATCAGCCGCCCGCTCTCACCAACCAGCGGACGACGGCCACGACGCGCGGCAGCCTCCGCAACAGCTCCGGGATCCCGGGCCCGCAACATCGCGAGATCACTGATCCGAGGGGTCAAGGGTCAACTCACCTTCTTGGGGGCGGGGGTTGGGGTGGGGGCGAGAGGCGGGTGGCAGGTGGGGGGCCGGTCGTGGGGGGGGCCGGCCGCGGGGTGAGCCGCCCGGCGACGGGGGCGTGGGCCGGCGGGCGGGCTCGCCGCGGGGGCGCCGGCCACCGGGCGAACGGCCACGGGGCCACGGCCTGCGAGGCCATGGGACGACCGTCCGGCGAGGCCATGGAGCGACCACCAGGCGAGGCCACGGGTCACCGCCCCGCGAGGAACGCGTCGACCTCGTCTGCCGTCGGCATCGCGGAGGAACAGGCGAGGCGGGAGGCGACGATCGCACCCGCGGCATTGGCGTACCGCATCGTCGGCCCCGGCTCCCACCCGGCGAGCAGTCCGTGACACAGCGCCCCGCCGAAGGAATCACCGGCGCCCAGCCCGTTGACGACTTCCACCGGAGTGGGCGGCACTTCGGCGGTACGGCCGTCACGGTGCACGGCCAGCACCCCTTTGGGCCCCTGCTTGATGACGGCGAGCTCGACACCCATGTCCAGCAGCGCCCGCGCACACTCCCAGGGGTCACGGAGCCCGGTGGCGACCTCGGCCTCGTCGACATTGCCGACCGCCACGGTGGCGTACCTCAACGCGGCCTCGTAATACGGGCGCGCGGTGGCCATCGCCGCCGCACCGGTCGCCCCGCCGTCCCCGGAGGCGCCGCCCGCACCACCCCAGAACATCGGCCGCCAGTCGAGATCAAAAACGGTGATGCCGGACTTGGCGCGGCCCTCCAGCGCGGCGAGAGTGGCGCTGCGGCTGGGCTCCTCACACAGACCCGTACCGGTGATCCAGAAGATCCGGGCCGCCGCGATGGCCTCCCGATCGAGCTCCTCGGCGTGAATGACCAGGTCAGGCGCCTTGGGACGACGGTAGAAGTACAACGGGAAGTCATCCGGCGGAAAGATCTCGCAGAACGTCACCGGCGTCGGACAGCCCTCAACGGCGGTCACCCACCGGTCATCCACCCCGAAGCCACGCAGCTCCCGGTGCAGGTACTCCCCGAACGGATCCCGTCCGGTGCGGCTGATGACGGCACTACGCCGCCCCAGCCGAGCAGCCGCCACCGCCACATTGGCAGCGGACCCGCCGAGAAACTTCCCGAAGGTCTCGACCTCGGCCAGCGACACCCCGGTCTGCAACGGATAGAGATCGACGCCCATCCGCCCCATGGTGATCAGGTCGTACGGCTGGCTCATGTGCGCCCCTTCGAATCAACAGGCACGGCAGGTCGGACAGTTTCGACGAGTACAACTCCGAGGAAAGGTCTAACGGTGAGCACCAGACCCTGTCAACAATTTGTCCTTACATACTGACGTCAGGAATATCGAGAGGAGTGATCGGGGCGCCCGGAACAGCCCGGACGGCGACCCTGACGGGAGGCAGGACAGACTGGACAGCAACCCCCAGGGACCGACACCCCCCACAGGCCAGCCCGGACAGCAAACCCCGGGCCCGACACCCGTCGAGGCAACCCCCACAGACAACCCGCCTGGGGCAACTCCCACAGGGCAAACCGCCTCGGGACGACTCCCACAGGACAACCCGCCTCGGGAACCTCCCACAGGGCCCCACCCCCGACGGGGACGCGCCCCACGCCCGCCCCCACCCCGAGCGGCGCCCCCACGCCTGGGCTGCGGCTTGCCGACCGCGTCCCAAGCATCAAGCACCAGGCATCAAGCACCAGGCATCAAGCGCCAAGCAACAAAGTCCTTAAGTCCTTATGTCAGGACGAAGTCTTGACACTCCCCGGGGCGACAGAGAGGCTGTGCCCCACGACCCGACCCCAGCGCCTCCCGGTCACCGCCGACCGGCGAGAGGAGAGCCGCAGCATGCCCGTTCCCCATGCCGCCCAGCCCGTCCTGGACCGCATCCGCGTCGGTTCCGCACCCGACTCGTGGGGAGTCTGGTTCCCCGACGACGACCAGCAGGTCCCCTGGCAGCGCTTCCTGGACGAGGTCGCCGGGGCCGGCTACGACTGGATCGAACTCGGCCCGTACGGCTACCTCCCCACCGACCCCGCCGTCCTGCGCGACGAGATCGCCCGCCGCAGCCTGCAGGTCTCGGCCGGCACGATCTTCACCTCGCTGCACCACGGCCCGTCCGTATGGGACAAGACCTGGGCGCACGTCTCCGAGGTCGCCACCCTCACCCGGGCCATGGGCGCGGGGCACCTCGTCGTCATCCCCTCCTTCTGGCGCGACGACAAGACCGCCGAGGAGATCGAGCCGCGCGAGCTGACCGTGGAGCAGTGGAAGCATCTGGCCACCGGCATGGAGCGGCTCGGCAAGCGGGTACGGGACGAGTTCGGGCTGGACATCGTCGTGCACCCGCACGCCGACACCCACATCGACACCGAGGAGCACGTCGAACGGTTCCTGCACACCACCGACTCCGACCTGGTCAACCTTTGCCTGGACACCGGCCATTACGCCTACTGCGGCGGCGACAGCGTCAAGCTGATCCGCACCTACGGCGAGCGCATCGGCTACCTCCACCTCAAGCAGGTCGACCCCGACATCCTCAGCGAGGTCGTCGCCAAGGGCACGCCGTTCGGCCCGGCGGTCAAGCAGGGCGTGATGTGCGAACCACCGCTCGGCGCGCCGGCACTGCCGCCCGTCCTGGAGGCCGCGCAGGAGCTGAATGTCGACCTCTTCGCCATCGTCGAGCAGGACATGTACCCCTGCCCGCCCGACCAGCCCTTCCCCATCGCCGAACGGACCCGCCGCTTCCTGCGCTCCTGCGGCGCATGACCGGCGCGTGCGTGCGGCAGGCACCGGCCTGACGCCTGGACCGGACGCCTGGACCGGACGCTTGGGCGGGGTGCTTGAACCGGACACCTGGACAGGCCTCTTGAACAGGGCGCCTGGACAGGGCGCTTGAGTCGACCCGCCTGCCCGTCCTCTCATCCCCCGTCCTCTCATCCCCCGCCCTCTCACCCCCGTCCGTCCCTCCTCCCGCCTGCCTCGCGGCGCCTCCTCCTCATACCCCCGGCAACGATTACGGAGCGTAATCAGTTCCTAGGGTAGCTCACACTCCGTAGCACGTAAGGACTTGTGGACGACATGACTTCGCATGAATCGCTGGGTGTCGCAGTCATCGGCACCGGCCGGATGGGCGCCGATCACGTGCGCCGGATCAACGAGGTGATCAGCGGCGCACGGGTGGCGGCGGTGGTCGACATCGACGCGGCGCGGGTGAAGCGCCTCGCGGACGGCATCGAGGGGTGTACCCCCTATACCGATCCGGCCGCCGCGATGGACGACCCCGGCGTGGACGCCGTACTGATCGCCTCGCCGGGGCCCGCGCACGAGGCGACGCTGCTGGACGCCTTCGCGCGGGATCTGCCCGTGCTGTGCGAGAAGCCGCTGACGCCGGACGCCGCGTCGGCACTGCGGGTACTGGAGGCCGAGCAGGCGCTCGGGCACCGCCGGGTCCAGGTCGGTTTCATGCGCCGCTACGACGCCGATTACCGCACCCTCAAATCCCTTCTGGATCAGGGCACTTACGGCCGGCCGCTGATGCTGCACAACAAGCACCGCAACGCCGACACGCCCCCCGGCTTCACCAACGCGATGATGATCAACGACTCGGTGGTCCATGAGATCGATGTGACCCGCTGGCTGCTGGATGAGGAGATCACCGCGGTGCGGGTGCTGCGCCCGGCCCCCACCGGCAACGCCCCGGAGGGCCTCAGCGACCCCCAGCTGATCCTCTTCGAGACCGCGGGCGGCCAGGTCGTGGACACCGAGCTCTTCGTCAACTGCGGCTTCGGGTACCAGGTCAGCTGTGAGGCGGTCTGCGAGGGCGGCACGGCCAGGATCGGTGACGACCGCGGGGTGTTCAGTAACGTCTCCGGCCGCTGGGGCGGTGCGATCACCCCCGGTTTCGTGGAGCGCTTCGAGGAGGCGTACGACCGGCAGGTGCAGCGCTGGGTGAACGCCACCCGGCGCGGTGAGGTCGAGGGCCCCAGTTGCTGGGACGGCTACGCCGCGGCCGCGGTGTGCGAGGCGGGTGTGCGCGCCCAGACGACCGGCGAGCGGGTACCGGTCGAACTGATCGAGCGGCCGTCGCTGTATTGCTGAGCGGCGCCTTGCCGCCGAGCCCGTTTCGCCGCCGAGACCGATTCGTTGCCGAGACCGATTCGTCGCTGAGTCCGATTCGTCGCTGAGACCGTCTCGACGCTGGAGCGCGCCCGTTATTGACGCGCTCCGTCGCCAACGCGCCCTCCCTCTTCACACCTTCCCCTTCACCCCGCACCGCCGCGCTGCGCCGCCCCTTCCCCCAGGTCGCGCCCGCCCCGGTCCACCGAAAGGTCCCGCACGCCTCATGTATGCCGTCCCGTCCCATCACCCCCAGTCGCAACCACGCCTCCAACCACGCCTCCAACCTCAACTTCAACCCCGTCTCCGCCCGCATCCCCGCCTCCACCACCACCAGCACCAGCACCAGCACCAGCACCAGCACCTACCCACCCCCAACGCCTGGTTGAGCAGCAACCCGACGCACCGGAGCTGACAATGGCAGCTTCGACCGAACAATTGGCGGGCCCGCGCCCGGGTGAAGGGGCGCGGGATGGCCGTGCCAGGCGATTCATCGTCGGGATCGCGGCGGTTGCCGCACTCGGCGGTGCCCTCTTCGGCTACGACACCGGAGTGATATCCGGCGCGCTCCCGTTCATGGAGGGGCACTTCGGGCTCACGTCCTTGGGCGAGGGGGTCATCACCAGTGCGCTGCTGATCGGTGCGGCCTTCGGGTCGTTGCTCGGCGGCCGGATGTCCGATGCGCTGGGGCGGCGCAACTCGCTGCTGTGGGCGGGCGCGGTATTCATCGGTGGTGCGCTGGCCGTCGCGCTCTCCCCCACCGTCGCCGTCATGACCGTGGCGCGCTTCGTGCTCGGTCTCGCCGTCGGCAGCGCCTCGGTGATCACTCCGCTCTATCTCTCCGAGATCGCGCCCCCGCACATCCGTGGCCGGCTGGTCTCCTTCAATTCGCTGATGATCGTCAGCGGCCAGTTGCTCGCGTATCTCCTCAACGCCTTCCTGGCGCAGTGGGCCGCCTGGCGCTGGATGCTGGGTCTGGCGGCGCTGCCGGCCGTGGCGCTGTTCGTCGGGCTGTTCTTCCTGCCCGACACCCCGCGCTGGTACATCAGCCAGGGGCGGCGGGACGAGGCGGCCGGGGTGCTGCGCCGTACGCTGCCCGCCGGGGACGTGCCCGCCGAGCTGGCCCGGATCGATCAGGCCCGCAGCATGGAGGCCGATGTCCGGCGGGGCGCCTGGCAGGAGTTGCGTACGCCCTGGGTGCGGCGGCTGTTGCTGGTCGGTACCGGACTGGCGGCCGTGCAGCAGATCACCGGTGTCAACGCCGTGGTGTACTTCGCGCCGAAGATCCTGGCGTCGACGGGGCTGGGCACCGGCGCCTCGATCACCGCCACCATCGCGGTCGGCGTGATCTCGGTGCTCGCCACCGCGATCGGGATGTCCCTGATCGACCGGGTCGGCCGACGCCCCCTGCTGATCACCGGCCTGGCCGGAATGACCGGCTCGCTCGCCCTGCTCGGCGCCGCCTTCCAGCTCCCGCACTCCCCCGCCGTCAGCGTCCTCGTCCTGGGCCTGATGGTCCTGTACATGGCCTTCATGCAGGGCACTCTCAATACGGGGGTCTGGCTGCTGCTGGCCGAGATGTTCCCGCTCAGGGTCCGCGGACTGGCCATGGGCACCGCGGTGTTCATGATGTGGCTGGTCAACTTCGCGGTCGCGCTGGTCTTTCCACTGCTGCTCGACGCGGTCGGCGCCGGTCCCACGTTCTGGCTCTTCGGCGGGGCGTGTGTGCTGTCGCTGGAGTTCTGCCGGCGGTACGCGCCGGAGACGAAGGGGCTGGCGCTGGAGGATCTGGAGGACGAGCTGCGGAGGGCGGCGGGCGCCGCGCCGGCCGAGACCTGACGACTCGTCGGCACATTACCGAGAACGCGGGAACCACGGACCGCAGTCCCGGCGTCACAGCGGGTGGAATCACACTCCAACGGGGGAAACGGTGGAATTCGTGAAGACCAACGCTCTCAACCACGTCGTCATGCGCACGGCCGTCCTGACCGCCACCGCGGGGCTGTTGACCGCGGGGCTGCTCACCGGCCCGGCGTCGGCCGCCGGTCCGTCCGCCGGACGGACCGACACGATGGCCGCCTGCGCCTACTACAACGGCAATGCCCTCACCGTCTACGGTCAGCGCGGCGACCGCGTCTCGCAGGCGCAGTGCCTGCTGGCGAACCGCCGTTATCTCCCCTGGGGAGATGTGACCGGGTACTTCGGCCCGAAGACCCGGGCCGCGGTGAAGAAGTTCCAGTCCCGGCATCATCTGACCGCGGACGGCAAGGTCGGCAAGAAGACGTGGTACGCGCTGTACCACGCCTGATCCGCCCTCTTCCGCCCGGGCCGCCCCGAGTCGATGGACAGCCCTGAGCTGCTGTGAGCAGTCCTGAGCAGCCCTGAGCAGCCCTGATCCGTGGCTGATCGTCGACGGCATCCCGTGGCGCCAACGGCACCTAGTGGCGGGCCGGTTCCCCAGCCGGGGACCTGGCCCGCCACACGCCTGTGCGCCCGCGGCGCCGTGGCGCCTCCGGCCGGCCGTCACACCCTCGCGCGCCGGCGGCGCCGCGAGCCCGGCCCCACTCCGTACGGACCGTCCCACTCCGTTCGGACCGTCCCACTCCGTACGGCCCGTCCCACCGCGCACGGACCGTCCCAACCCGCGCGGCCGGGCCTCGCGCCGGAGTGCCCGCCCCTTCCGGCTCGCCCCACCCCTGGCAGCCCCCTGACCCCCGCCCCTGATCCCCTCGCCTTGAGCCCCACCGGATGCGTCCCGCGCCCGTCACAGCCGTCCGGCCCGCGTCACCGCTGTCACCGTTACGCGCGCCTTACGTCACAGCCGTTCAACAGCCCCTCCCCCATGGTTACTCGGTGTCGTTGTCCAGGCACAGGGTGAGTGATCACCAGGCCGTACACAGCCCCCTGCCGGCTCTCCGGGCCGACCCTGCGTACGGCGCTCAGGAGGTGGCAGAGATGACCGACCGCAAGCTCTGGTCGTACAAGGAGATCGCCGCGCACATCCAGGTGCAGCCGGACACCGTGCGCTCCTACCGCAAGCACGGGTTGCTGCCCGAACCGGATCTGGTGGAGGGCGGAAAACCGTTCTGGTTCGCCGACACGGTCAGAAGGTGGGTGGCGCAGCGGCCGGGCCAACGCGGCCGGCGCTGAGAGCCACCGGACCGAACCCGGGCTCCGGTTTCCGCCCCTGACCCCGCTGCCCAGGGCTCCTGCCCCGGCCTCGCCCCGGGCTCCGGCGGAGGGGCCCGGACGCCTCACCCGCCGGACGCTTCCGGCGCGGCGCGCCCGCGAGGGGACGGCCCGGCTCAGTCGGGCCGTGGTGGAGCCGTCGATCCCCTGATCTCCAGTTCCGGGGCCACGAGTTGCCGTCCGGCCGGCGCGTCCGGGCGTTCCATGCGGTCCAGGAGGCAGCGCGCCGCACGTCGGCCGACCTCGTGGCCGGCATTGTTCACCGAGTTCAGCCAGAGGTGGCGGATGCGGGCGAGGTAGGTGTTGTCGTAGCCGACGAGGGAGAGGTCGGCGGGTGTGCGCAGGCCGAGTTCCCGGGCCGCGGACAGTGCTCCGACACCCGAGATGTCATTGAACGCGAAGACGGCGGTGGGGCGTTGGGCGGCCGTCTGCCGGGCGCCGGGGCGTGCGCCGGAGGACGGAGGGGTGAGGAGCCGTACGGCTGCGCGGTAGCCGCCGTCCTCGGTTCCGTCTCCGCCCGCCACTACGGCGTGCACCGCCGGACCGTGGGCGTGCATGGTGGCCTCGAAGCCGCGTCGCCGCAGCTCACCGACCGGTCCCTGCCCGGCGATGTGGGCGATCCGCCGATGGCCGAGGCCGATGAGGTGCTCGGTGGCGAGCCGCGCGCCGCGTTCGTCGTCGTTGGCGACGAGGTCGGTGTGCGGCAGCCGGGGTTCGTGGTTGCCCGCGATGACGGTGGGCAGTCGCGCGGCGACCTCGGCGAGGCCGTCGGTGTCCGGGAGGGTGCCGAGGACGACGAGGCCGTCGACCCGTAGTTCCTGGAAGGTACGGGCGAAGTCGTGGCCGGCCCGCCGGTCCAGCCGCCCGTCGGCCATCAGCATCCGCAGACCGTGCGCCTGCAGCAGCGAGTTGAGCCCGTCGAGCACCTCGACGAACCAGGGGTTGCGCAGATCGTCCAGCAGCACCCCCACGGTGTGTGTACGGCGGGCGACCAGGCTGCGGGCCGCGGCGTTGGGCCGGTAGCCGAGCTCCTCGATGGCGGCCAATACGGCCCGCCGTTTGGTGTCGCTGACCCGTGGTGAGCCCTGGAGCACCAGTGAGACCAGCGATTTGGAGACGCCGGCGCGCTCGGCGACACCACGGATGGTCGGCGGCCGGGCCGCAGTCCCCTCCCACGCGCCGGTCCGGCCGTCGGTCCGTCTCCCGGGCCGTCTGGTCGTCGGCCCGTCGTCCGCCCGCCCGTCGACCGGCTCGTTGGACCGTTCCATGGACGGAGATCCTTCCAGCGGACCAGGCAGGCGTCAACGCGTAACTGGACTTCTGTGCAAGGTGATTGACATCCGGACATCAGGACATGCAGGGTGCGGATGCAGCGCCTCGTTGGACCGTTCCAACCACCTTTCCCGCACCCACCCTCCCCCTCCTCCCTCACCTGCAGCTCCCCCTCCCCCTCCCCGAAGGGAACCGACGCATGAAGATCGGCCTCATCGGTACCGGGCGCATCGGCGCGTTCCACGCCGCCACCCTCCGGAGCGTCCCGGGCGTCACCGAGCTCGTCGTCGCGGACCTGGCCCCCGCGCGGGCCGCCGCGCTGGCGGATTCCCTGGGCGTACGCGCCGCCGCGGGCATCGAGGAGATGTACGCGGACGGCCTGGACGGCGTCGTGATCACTGCCGCGACCAGCGCCCACGCCACGCTGATCCACCAGGCGCTGGACGCCGGGGTGCCGGTGTTCTGCGAGAAGCCGGTCGCCCTCGACGTGCCCGGCACGGTCGGGGTGGTGGAGCGGGTGCGGGCCGGCACGGTGCCCGTACAGATCGGGTTCCAGCGGCGCTTCGACGCGGGCTACCGCGCCGCCCGCGAGGCGCTGCGCTCCGGCGCACTGGGCTGGCTGCACACCCTGCGCGCCTGCACCAGCGACCGGACGCCGCCGCCCGCGGGTTACCTCCCCACCTCCGGCGGGCTGTTCCGGGACTGCAGCATCCATGACTTCGACATCCTGCGCTGGCTGACCGGCCGCGAGGTGGTCTCCGTCTTTGCGCAGGGCGCCAACCGCGGTGCGTCGTTCTTCGCGGACGGCGACGACGTCGACACCTGTGCGGCGCTGCTGCGGTTCGACGACGACACCCTGGCCACCGTCACGGCGACCCGCTACAACGGCGCGGGCCACGATGTGCGGCTGGAGGTGTGCGGCTCGGAGGGCGCCCGCTTCGTCGGGCTGGACGACCGGGCGCCGCTGCCGTCGGCCGAGGCGAAGCTGTCGTGGCGCCGGGCGGCCGATCCGTACGCCACGTTCATGGAGCGTTTCCATGACGCGTACGTCACCGAGCTGGGCGTCTTCGCGGAGGTCGCGGCGGGCCGCAGGCCGAGCCCCTGTCCGCCGGCGGAGGCGCTGGAGGCGCTCTATGTCGCCGAGGCGTGCGAGCGCTCACGCCGCACCGGCGCACCGGTGGCCGTCGCGGACGTCCGGTTCTCGGCCGCGGGCCGGGCTCCGGGGGCCTGAGGGCGCTCCGGGGGCGGCCTCAGCGGCGGCGCGTTCCACCCCGCCACCACGGCGTCCCGCCGAAGCCCCCGATGCCCGGCCCTCGGGAACGGTCTCGCGCAGAGCCCCAGCCGAGCAGGACGCCGCCACCGGCCGCCCCCTCAGGTCGCAGCCACCGAGGAAGCCTGCCCGCCGGGCTCCTCGCCGCCTCCCTTGCGGGGGCCGCCGCTCTCGCCCTCACTGCCGCTCTCCGACGGCCGGCGCAGGGCGCGGCGGCGGGCGGCCCACTGGATCGTGGCGCCCACCGCGGCGACCGCGCAGGAGACGCCGAAGCCGATGGCGGCGGCGTGCAGCGGGCGGCCGGTGGTGGCGCTGCCGAGGTAGCCGAGGCCGACGGAGTAGGTCGCCCAGGTGGCTTCGGCGATGCCGGCGCCGAGGGCGTATTTGGGCAGCGGGTAGCGCAGCACTCCGGAGGCCAGCGCGCCGGCGATCCGGCCGCTGGGCAGGAACCGTACGGCGATCACGAACGGCAGTCCGTAGCGCTGGATGTGTCCCGAGGTCCATTCCAGCAGCGCCCGGCGGCGGGGTTTGCGCCGCATCCAGGCGCGTACGGGGCCGCCGAACCGTCGGGCGGCCAGATACATCAGCAGGTCCCCGAGCAGCGCGCTGCCGGCGACGACCAGGAGGATCAGCGGGAGGAAGAGCTCTCCCCGGGAGGCGAGGACTCCGGTGGAGACGAGCAGGGCGGAGTTGGGGACGAGCGGCGGCAGGGTGGTGAGCACCAGCAGGCCGTAGAGGGCGAGTACGTCCATACGGCCGCCTCCTCGGATCCGCCCCGAGCCCGTATCCCAAGGCTGACGCGTGGTGGGGCGCACGGCAACGCGATGGGCGCGCGGACGGCTTGGATTGATACCCCCTAGGGGTATAGGGTGCTTAAGGTCGGGAGCACGGGTAGTCGCCTGAGCCTCGCGTGACACGCTTCGGCACTCCGGCACCGGCACCCTTCGCACCACTTGCACCACCCGGAACACATCGGCACCACAAGGAGATCCCCCATGGCTGACAACAGCTCCTGCTGCACCCCGGAAGGCTCCTGCCACTCCGGCGCCACCGACGTCCAGGCCGGCGCGGTGACCACCACCTACCAGGTCACCGGCATGACCTGCGGCCACTGCGAGGGTGCGGTGTCGGCCGAGATCGGCGGGCTCGCGGGGGTCAGCGCGGTGCAGGCGGTCGCGGCCACCGGCCTGGTGACCGTCACCTCGCAGGCCCCGCTGGACGAGGAGGCCGTCCGCGCGGCCGTCGACGAGGCCGGCTACGAGCTCGTGGGGCAGTCCACCTGATCCGGGCAGCCGGCTGAGCCGTATCGGCGCGGCGACCGGCCCCGCGCCGATACGGGGCGCTCGGCGGGTGACGGCGGACGCCCGCGCACCCACCCCCGCGCCCGCTCGCGGAATTTCACACGGCCCTTACAACCGGCACAACACCCATACCAGAGGGCCCCGATCTCCAAATCGAGGCCCTTGACCGCATTCGCCCCCATGTGGCAAGAGACCCAGATCACACTCATGGGAACGTAACCATTGAGGGGGGTCGTGAGTCTAACCGGGCAGTGCAGGCACCCCGGCGGGGCTTGCACAGCAAAAGCCGTGCTGGTCTTGGGGGATCTGCCCGGCTACGCGTGGCCGGGGCGACGTGCCCGGGGAGCTTTGAGCGGCCCTCCCGAATGTGCGCGTCCCGGCAGGTCGCGGTGCAACCCGGAACGCCCGGACGGATCCCGTGGGGGGAATCCAACCGGGACAAGGGAAGCGCCCCGCGCTCTGGACCCGTGGGGGGATCCGGAGGCGGGGCGCTTTCTGCTTACGGAACGCGCGGGCACCCTGGCCGGGCGGCCGTCAGCGCTCCTCGACCGGCACGAAGTCGCGCTCGACAACACCGGTGTAGATCTGCCGCGGGCGGCCGATGCGGGAGCCGGGCTCCTTGATCATCTCGTGCCACTGGGCGATCCAGCCGGGCAGCCGGCCGAGCGCGAAGAGCACGGTGAACATCTCGGTCGGGAAGCCCATGGCCCGGTAGATCAGGCCGGTGTAGAAGTCGACGTTCGGGTAGAGCTTGCGCTCGACGAAGTAGTCGTCGGAGAGCGCGTGCTCCTCCAGCTTGAGGGCGATGTCCAGCAGCTCGTCGGACTTGCCGAGCGCGGAGAGGACGTCGTGCGCCGCGGCCTTGATGATCTTCGCCCGGGGGTCGAAGTTCTTGTAGACGCGGTGCCCGAAGCCCATGAGCTTCACGCCGTCTTCCTTGTTCTTCACCTTGCGGATGAAGGAGTCGACGTCGCCGCCGTCGCGCTGGATGCCTTCCAGCATCTCCAGCACGGACTGGTTGGCGCCGCCGTGCAGGGGGCCCCACAGGGCGTTGATGCCGGCGGAGATCGAGGCGAAGAGGTTCGCCTGCGAGGAGCCGACCAGGCGGACCGTGGAGGTGGAGCAGTTCTGCTCGTGGTCCGCGTGCAGGATCAGCAGCTTGTCGAGGGCGCTGACCACGACGGGGTCGAGTTCGTAGTCCGCGGCCGGCACCGAGAAGGTCATCCGGAGGAAGTTCTCGACGTACCCGAGGTCGTTGCTCGGGTAGACGACCGGGTGGCCGACCGACTTCTTGAACGCGTAGGCCGCGATCGTCGGGAGCTTGGCCAGCAGCCGGATCGTGGAGATGTGGCGCTGCTGCTCGTCGAACGGGTTGTGGCTGTCCTGGTAGAACGTCGACAGCGCGCTGACCACCGAGGACAGCATCGCCATCGGGTGGGCGTCCCGGGGGAAGCCGTCGTAGAAGCGCTTGACGTCCTCGTGCAGCAGGGTGTGGTAGGTGATGTCCTGCTTGAAGTTCGCCAGCTCATCGACGGTGGGCAACTCGCCGTTGATGAGGAGGTACGCGGTCTCGACGAACGTGCTGCGCTCTGCGAGCTGCTCGATCGGGTACCCGCGGTAACGAAGAATCCCGTTCTCACCGTCGAGATAGGTGATCGCGGATTTATACGCCGCGGTGTTGCCGTAACCGGAGTCCAGGGTCACCAGACCGGTCTGGGCGCGCAGCTTCGAAATATCGAAGCCCTTGTCGCCAACAGTGCTGTCGACGACCGGGTAGCTGTATTCGCCGTCCCCGTAACGCAGTACTACAGAGTTGTCGCTCACGTCATCCCTCACCGACGTTGTGCCTCTTCTTCGAGGTGCCCTGACTGCCTATACCTTCCCCCATTTGGGCCTTGGATGTGCACTCGGGGTCGGCCATAGGGCCTGTCTGCGGCACTCAGTGCCGCCTGAGCGCCCCATCCTGCCCCTCTTCGCCCCGAATGGGAAAGAGGGGTGACATCACATCGCACCGGCGAGCCGGTGATCGAGCGCCGTACACCGCCGACCGGCGGATACCGTGCGGACGGCCTGTCCCAGGGCTTTCCGGGAGCCGACCAGCACCACCAAGCGCTTTGCCCGGGTCACTGCGGTATACAGCAGATTGCGCTGCAGCATCATCCAGGCACTGGTGGTGACCGGAATCACCACCGCTGGATACTCACTACCCTGCGAACGGTGGATCGTCACGGCATAGGCGTGGGCGAGTTCATCGAGTTCGTCGAAGTCGTAGGGAACCTCCTCGTCCTCGTCCGTGCGCACGGTCAGCCGCTGCTCGTCACCGTCCAGGGCGGTGACCACGCCGACCGTGCCGTTGAAGACGCCGTTGCGGCCCTTTTCATAATTGTTCCTGATCTGGGTCACCTTGTCGCCGACACGGAAGACCCGGCCGCCGAAACGGCGCTCGGGCAGGTCGGGGCGGGCGGGGGTGACGGCCTGCTGGAGGAGGCCGTTCAGGGCGCCCGCGCCGGCCGGGCCGCGGTGCATCGGGGTGAGCACCTGGACGTCCCGGCGGGGGTCGAGGCCGAACTTCGCGGGGATACGGCGGGCCACGACATCCACCGTGAGCCGCCCGGCCTCCTCGGCGTCCTCCTCGGCGAACAGGAAGAAGTCCGTCATTCCGGAGGTCAGGGGCGGGACGCCGGAATTGATGCGGTGGGCGTTGGTGACCACCCCGGACTGCTGGGCCTGGCGGAAGATCCTGGTCAGCCGCACGGCCGGCACCGTCCCGCCCGTCACCCGACCGCCGCCCCCGTCCGACGTGCAACGCACGCCCCCTCCCCCGGCCAGCAGATCGCGCAGCACCTCGCCCGCGCCCACCGACGGCAGCTGGTCGACATCCCCGACCAGCAGCAGATGGGCGCCCGGCGGCACCGCCTTGACCAGCTTGTTGGCAAGCAGCAGATCCAGCATCGAGGCCTCGTCGACGACCACCAGGTCGGCGTCGAGCGGCCGGTCCGCGTCATAGGCGGCGTCCCCGCCGGGCTTCAGCTCCAGGAGGCGGTGGACCGTGGAGGCCTCCACCCCGGTCAGCTCGGAGAGCCGCTTGGCGGCCCGGCCCGTGGGCGCCGCGAGCACCACCGTGGCCTTCTTGGCGCGGGCCAGCTCGACGACGGAGCGGACCGTGAAGGACTTGCCGCAGCCCGGCCCGCCGGTGAGCACCGCGACCTTCTGCGTCAGCGCCAGCCGCACCGCCTCCTGCTGCTCGGGGGCCAGCTCGGCGCCCGTACGGCGCGCCAGCCACGCCAGCGCCTTGTCCCAGTCGACGTCCCGGAACACCGGCATCCGGTCCTCACCGGTCCGCAGCAGCCGGGCCAGCCGGCCGGCCAGGGAGATCTCGGCGCGGTGGAACGGCACGAGATAGACGGCGGTGACCGGGGGCTCGCCGTCCGCGCCGCCCGGCACCTGCTCGCGGACCACGCCCTCCGGGTCGGCGGCCAGCTCGCCCAGGCAGTCGATGACCAGGCCGGTGTCCACCTGGAGCAACTTCACCGCGCCGGCGATCAGTTGCTCCTCGGGCAGGAAGCAGTGGCCCTGGTCGGTGGACTGCGAGAGGGCGTACTGCAGGCCCGCCTTGACCCGGTCCGGGCTGTCGTGCGGAATGCCCACCGACTGGGCGATGCGGTCGGCGGTCAGGAAGCCGATGCCCCAGACGTCGGCGGCCAGGCGGTAGGGCTCGTTGCGGGTGACGGAGATGGCGGCGTCGCCGTACTTCTTGTAGATCCGCACCGCGATGGAGGTGGACACCCCGACGCCCTGGAGGAAGACCATGACCTCCTTGATGGCCTTCTGCTCCTCCCATGCGGCGCCGATCAGCTTCGTCCGCTTGGGGCCCAGGCCCGGTACCTCGACGAGGCGGCCGGGCTCGCGCTCGATGATGTCGAGGGTGTCCGTGCCGAAGTGCTCGACGATACGGTCCGCGATCCGCGGGCCGATGCCCTTGATGAGTCCGGAGCCGAGATAGCGGCGGATGCCCTGGATCGTGGCGGGCAGGACGGTGGTGTAGTTCTCGACCGTGAACTGCTTGCCGTACTGGGGGTGGGAACCCCAGCGGCCCTCCATGCGCAGCGACTCCCCCGGCTGCGCCCCGAGCAGCGCGCCGACGACGGTCAGCAGATCGCCGGAGCCGCGGCCCGTGTCGACCCGGGCGACGGTGTAGCCGTTCTCCTCATTGGCGTACGTGATCCGCTCCAGGACCCCTTCGACCACGGCTGCGTTGACCATGCACCGACCGTACCGCCAGGGTCTGACACCGGGCGGAGTCCGCCGCGGCGCCGCGGCCGGGACACGGCCGGGACGTGTTCCCATCGAGGGGCCCGTCCGATGGTCGGGCCCCTCGATTCCCCCTCCACGCCGGTCCCGGATCCCCCCGGATCCCCTCCCCTTATCGGGACCAGCGTCAGCTATGACCTTTGTGGGCGGTCAACGGTTGCACTCGTCCGCGGAGTTCTTTCCCCGGCCACCGGCCTGCGGCCCTGTGGTTGTCCGGCGTCATCCGACGTGTGCCAGGAAGCGCCGCACGGTCTCGGCCAGCACCTCGGTGCCGTCCCGTGCCCACAGCGCCGGGTTGAAGATCTCCACCTCGACCGGCCCCCGGTAGCCGGCCGCCTCGACCCGTTCCCGGAACCACCGCAGATCCACCGAGCCGTCCCCGAGCTGCCCGCGCCCCAGAAGGACGCCTTCGGGCAGCGGGGTGACCCAGTCGGCGAGCTGGAAGGCGGCGATCCGTGAACCGGCCGCGCCACCGGGGCCGTCGGTGCCGCGCGCGCCGCCGCTGCCGCCCGCGCGCCCGATCTGCGCGCCGACGGTGTCGTCCCACCACAGGTGGTAGGTGTCCACGACCACGCCCACCCGGCCGGCGGGGAACCGCTCGGCGAGGTCCAGGGCCTGCGCCAGCGTCGAGACCACGCACCGGTCCGCCGCGTACATGGGGTGCAGCGGTTCGAGCGCCAGCCGTACGTCCCGCTCCGCGGCGTACGGCGCCAACTCGGCCAGCGCGTCCGCGATCCGTTCCCGGGCGCCGCGCAAGTCCCGGCTGCCGGGCGGCAGTCCGCCGGAGACCAGGACCAGGGTGTCCGTCCCGAGGGCGGCCGCCTCGTCGAGGGCCGCCCGGTTGTCGTCCAGGGCCGCGGCCCGCTCCATGGGGTCCACGGCGGTGAAGAACCCGCCCCGGCACAGGCTGGTGACGCGCAGCCCGGCGTCCCGTACGAGCCGGGCGGCCGCGGCCACGCCGTACTGCTGCACGGGCGCGCGCCACAGGCCCACGCCCCGTACGCCGGCCCGTGCGCAGCCGTCGGCCAGTTCGGGCAGCGACCACTGGCGGACGGTCTGCTGGTTGAGGCTGAGGCGGTCGAGGAGCGAGGGGGTGCCGGGGCTCATGAGCCGTCCGCCCCGTACACCGCGAGCAGGGTGCGCATCCGGTGGGCGGCGAGCTCCGGGTCCGGGAACAGGCCGAGCGCGTCGGCCAGTTCATGGGCGCGCCGCAGATGCGGCAGGGAACGGGCCGACTGGAGACCGCCGACCATGGTGAAGTGCCGCTGGTGGCCCGCCAGCCAGGCCAGCAGGACCACACCGGTCCTGTAGTGGCGGGTGGGTGCCGCGAAGAGGTGCCGGGCGAGCGCGACGGTCGGGTCAAGGGCGGCCCGGAAGCCCGCGGTGTCACCGGTGTCGAGGCGGCGCACGGCGGCCGCTGCCAGGGGCGCGAGGGGGTCGAACACGCCCAGCAGGGCGTGGCTGAAACCGTGGCCGTCACCGGCGATCAGCTCCGGGTAGTGGAAGTCGTCGCCGGTGTAGCACCGTACGGCCGGTGGCAGCGCGCGGCGCAGCACCACCTCGCGGCCGGCGTCCAGCAGGGAGATCTTGACGCCGTCCACGGTGGCCGGGTGGTCGGCGATGATCTCCAGGAGTGTCCGGGTGGCGGTGTCGGGATCCGTGCTGCCCCAGTAGCCCGCGAGCGCCGGGTCGAACATCGGGCCGAGCCAGTGCAGGATCACCGGCCTGGTGCTCTGGCGCAGTAGGTGGCCGTAGAGATTCCGGTAGTCCTCCGGGCCGGTGGCCGCCGCGGCGAGCTGACGGGACGCCATCAGGACGGGGCGCGCGCCGGCCGCCTCGACGGCGCCGAGCTGCTCCTCGTACGCGTCCCGGACGTCGGCCAAGGAGGCGCCCCGGGCGGGGAGTTGGTCGGTGCCGGCACCGCAGACGAGCAGCCCGCCGACCGTCCGTGCCTCGGCGGCGGAGCGACGGATCAGTTCGGCGGCGGCGCCCCAGTCCAGGCCCGCGCCGCGCTGCGCGGTGTCCATCGCCTCGGCCACGCCCAGCCCGTGCGACCACAGATGGTGCCGGAAGGCGAGGGTGGCGTCCCAGTCGACGGCGGCCGGGCCGTCCGGGCCGGTGTCGGCGTACGGATCGGCGACCACATGGGCGGCGGCGAGGACCGTACGGGAGCGCAAGGGGGGCGGCGCGGGAGCGGGCGGGGGCGGGGGCGTCGGGGCGTTCACCGGGTCGGCTCCGGTACGTCCAGGCGGCGTCCCTCCGCCGAGGAGCGCCGCGCCAGTTCGGCGAGCTGGACGCCGCGGGCGCCGGCCGCCAGGTCCCAGCGCCAGGGCTCGTCGCGTACGACATGCCGCAGGAACAGCTCCCACTGCACCTTGAACCCGTTGTCGAACGCGGCGTTGCCGGGGACCTCCTGCCACTGCTCGCGGAACGGCTCGGACGCCGGGAGATCGGGGTTCCAGACCGGCTTGGGGGTGGCGGCGCGGTGCTGGATACGGCAGTGGCGCAGCCCGGCGACGGCCGACCCTTCGGTGCCGTCCACCTGGAACTCCACGAGTTCGTCGCGGTGCACCCGGACCGCCCAGGAGGAGTTGATCTGCGCGACGACGCCGCCGGCCAGTTCGAAGATGCCGTAGGCGGCGTCGTCGGCGGTGGCGGCGTACGGGGTCCCCGATTCGTCCCAACGGCGCGGGATGTGGGTGGCCAGGTGCGCCTGGACGCTGCGGACCGGCCCGAACAGCTCGTGCAGGACGTACTCCCAGTGCGGGAACATGTCCGCCGCGATGCCGCCGCCGTCCTCGGCGCGGTAGTTCCAGGAGGGGCGCTGCGCCGCCTGGGTGTTCCCTTCGAAGACCCAGTAGCCGAACTCTCCCCGTACGGACAGGATGCGGCCGAAGAAGCCGGACTCGACGAGGCGGCGGAGCTTGCGGAGGCCGGGCAGGAAGAGCTTGTCCTGGACGACACCGTTCTTGACGCCCGCTTCCTGAGCCAGCCTCGCCAGCTCCAGGGCACCGGTGAGGCCGCTCGCGGTGGGCTTCTCGACGTACAGGTGCTTTCCGGCGGCGATCGCTCGCCGCACCGCGTCCTCGCGGGCCGCGGTGATCTGGGCGTCGAAGTAGATGCCGATGGTGTCGTCGCCCAGTACGGCGTCGAGGTCGCAGCTCCAGTGCCGTACGTCGTGGCGTTCGGCCAGCGCCCGCAGCTTGTGCGCGGAACGGCCGACGAGCACCGGCTCGGGCCGGATCCGTGTCCCGTCGGCGAGCTCCAGACCGCCCTGGTCACGCAGGGCGAGGACGGAGCGGACCAGGTGCTGGCGGTGTCCCATGCGCCCGGTCACACCGTTCATGGCGATACGTACGGTCGTGTCTGTCACGGCCCGGCCTCTCTCGCTCGCGGCAGGTGAGGGATCGTCAGGCGGCGCCCGTCCCGACGACGGTACGGATGCCGCGGCGGGAGGGGTAGGGCGCGGGCGGACGGCGCCGGGGCGTGTGGAGGGGCCGCGGCGGGGTGCGTGGGGCGGGCGTTTTCCACAGGCGCGAAATTTTCGGTGCGTGGGCCGGCGGCGGGCGATACTCTTGACTCAGTCAACGATGAGGGGTCGAGATGACGATGACAACGGGGACGGCATCCGACACGGCGTCCGGCGCGGCACCCGACGCCGCGCCCGACGTCCGCGAACTGCGCAGATTCAACCGCTTCTACACGAACCTGATCGGCGCCCTCGACTACGGGCGGCATCTCTACACCCCGTTCACCCTCACCGAGGCCCGGGTGCTCTACGAGGTCGCCCATCACGAGCGGGTGGACGCCGCGGACCTGCGGACCTCGCTGTCGCTGGACGCCGGCTATCTGAGCAGGCTGCTCGGCAAGTTCGAGGAGCGCGAGCTGATCACCCGCGGCAAGTCCGAGCAGGACCCCCGCCGGCAGCGCATCACGCTCACCGAGGGCGGCCGGGAGGCGGCCGGCCTGCTGGAGGAGCGGTCGCAGAACGCCGCCGGGTCGCTGCTGGAACAACTCCCGGCCGACGACCGGGCGCGACTGGTGGACTCGATGCGGACCATCCGCGCCCTGCTCGGCGAGCGCCCGGCGCGCGAAGCGGAGCAGCCGGCCGGGGAGCGGGCGCCCGAGGTGAATCTGCGTATGCCCCGGCCCGGGGACCTGGGCTGGATGGTGGAGCGCAATGCTGCGCTCTACGCCGCCGAGTACGGCTTCGATCTGAGCTATGAGGCACTGGTCGCCCGGATCGTCGCGGAGTACGCCGAGTCCTTCGACCCGCGCCGGGACCGCACATGGATAGCGGAGCTGGACGGGCGCAGAGCGGGCGCGGTGATGTGCGTACGGGACGGCAGGCCCGGGGTCGCCCGGCTGCGGCTGCTGCTGGTGGAGCCGGATGCCCGTGGCCATGGCGTGGGCCGTCAACTCGTCGATGCCTGTGTGGAGTTCGCCCGGGAGGCCGGGTACGGGGAGATGGTGCTGTGGACCAACTCCGTCCTCGGCGCGGCCCGCAGCATCTACCAGCGGGCCGGGTTCGAGCTGGTCGCCGAGTCGGCCCACCACAGCTTCGGGCAGGACCTGCTCGGCCAGGACTGGCGGCTGGCCCTGTGAGGACGCGGACATCGCGGGCAGGGATGGGGGGACCGACCACGACGGCGTGAGCGAACGACGAGGAGGAGGCCAGGCATGGTCAGCACGGGTAACACGCACCGCACCACCCCCGCGATGCGGTTCGCATTCTCCACCCTCGGTGTGCCCGGTATGCCGGTGGCCGACGTCCTCCGGCTGGCCACCGACACCGGGTACCAGGGGGTGGAGCTGCGGGCCCATCCGGAGGAGCCGGTGCATCCGCTGATCGGGATGCGGGAACGGGCCACGGTGCGCCGGCAGTTCGCGGACGCCGGGGTCGAGATCCTGGCCGTCGCCGGATACGCCCAGGTCGCCGCGGCTCGGGACGCGGCGGGTGAGGACGAGCTGGCGCAGGAGCTGAGTGAGCTGGTGTGGCTGGCGGGTGATCTGGGGGCGCCGTATGTGCGGGTCTTCCCCGGCGGCGGGGAGCGCCCGGCGGCCGAGGCGGACGCGGATGCCGCCCGCCGGCTCGCCGCGGTGGCGCCGCTCGCGGCCGAACGGGGCGTCCGGGTCCTGCTGGAGACCCATGACTCGCACCGCACGGGCGCGGATGCCGCCCGCGTGCTGGGCCCCGTGGGCCACCGTCAGATCGGGGCGCTCTGGGATGTGCTGCACAGCTGGCTCGGCGGTGAGGAGCCGGCCGACACCCATGCCGCGCTCGCCCCGCACCTGGGCTATGTCCAGGTCAAGGACGTCGCCTCGCCCGAGGAGCGCACCCCTCTCCCGCTCGGCGACGGCGCCGTCCCCCTGGCGGCGGCCCTGCGCACCCTGACCCAGGACCCGGCAGGCGCCCACGGCCCCGTGCCCGCCCCCGAGGGCACCTACGACCAGGGCACGGGCGGCTGGCTCTGCTGGGAATACGAGAAACGCTGGCACCCCAAGGCACCCGACCTCCCCACCCTGCTGGCCCCGGGCCGTGCCCATCTCCAGCAGCTCCTTGAGGGGCCTGCCGCTCCTTGAGGCGGGGCCCGCCACACAGCCCCCGCCCCGCGTGCCGTCTCCCACTGCCCGCATGCCTCCGCCGGCCGCCCCACATGCCGGCACCCACGGCCCCGCGCACCTCCGCCGCCCCATCCCGCACACGGCAGTCGCCCCGCCACCCCGCGTGCCTCCACCGGCCCACCCCGAGAACCGCCATCGCCCCGCACCCTCGCCCCCCGCCGCTCCGTCATCCGGCTCCCCCATCACACATCCCCGCCCGCCCCGCAATAGGGGAGCGCCACCGTGGGCGGAGTCATTGACCGACAATAGTTTTCCGGCTATCCGTGTTTCCTTGGAAGTTTCCTTCAATGAGCCGAGGAAGCCCTCCGGAAGGAGCGCAGATGCACTCCAGACGTACCGTCCTGACCACCGCGGCCGCCGCGGTTGCCGCTGCTGCGGGTGCGGGTGCCGGTCCCGCGCACGGCACGGTCCCCGCCATCGGACACCAGCCCGTCGACTCCGCCCCGTCCGACTCCGCCCCGTCCGAGGCCACCCGGGCCCGGCTGCGCCGCCTCATCTCCCGTATGACTCCGGAGGAAAAGGTCGGCCAGCTCTTCGTCATGCGGGTCTACGGGCACTCCGCCACCGACCCCGATCCGGCCGATGCGGCCGCGAACCAGAAGGAGATCGGGGTCGCCAACGCCGCCGAGCTGATCGCCAGGTACCACGTCGGCGGCATCATCTACTTCGGCTGGGCACACAACACCCGTGACCCGCATCAGATCGCCGATCTCTCCAACGGCATCCAGAAGGCGGCCGCCGCGCAGCGCCTCCCCGTCCCGGTGCTGATCTCCACGGACCAGGAACACGGCATAGTGGCCCGCGTCGGCGCACCCGCGACGCTCTTCCCCGGGGCGATGGCGCTCGGTGCGGGCGGCTCCCGCGACGATGCCCGTACGGCGGCCCGGATCGCCGGCGAGGAGCTGTTCGCCATGGGCATCCGGCAGGACTACGCGCCGGACGCCGATGTCAATGTCAACCCCGCCAACCCGGTCATCGGCGTGCGTTCCTTCGGCGCGGATCCGCAGGCCGTGGCCCGTATGGTCGCCGCCGAGGTGAAGGGCTATCAGGGCGCCGGGATCGCCTCCTGCGCCAAGCACTTCCCCGGGCACGGCGACACCGACACCGACAGCCACGTCGGGCTGCCGTACATCCACCACAGCGCGGAGGAGTGGGAGCGGCTGGACGCGCCGCCCTTCCGGGCCGCGATCGCCGCCGGGATCGATTCGATCATGACGGCGCACATCGTCGTGCCCGCCTTCGACCCGAGCGAGGACCCGGCCACCCTCTCCCGCCCGATCCTCACCGGCATCCTGCGCGAACGCCTCGGCTACGACGGTGTGGTGGTGACGGACTCCCTCGGGATGGAGGGCGTCCGGGTGAAGTACGGCGACGCCCGGGTGCCGGTGCTCGCCCTCAAGGCCGGGGTCGACCAGCTGCTGAACCCGCCGGATCTCGCCGTCGCGTACGGCGCGGTGCTCACCGCGCTCAAGGACGGCGAGCTGACCGAGCGGGACCTCGATGCGAAGCTGCTGCGCATCCTGCTGCTCAAGGAACGGCGCGGGCTCTTCAGGAACCCGTACACCACCCGGCAGGCCGTGAACCGGACGGTCGGCACCCCCGCGCACCTCGCCGCGGCCGACCGGATCGCGGACCGCACCACCACGCTGCTGCGCAACGACACCGGCGTCCTGCCGCTGTCCCGGCGCCGGGAGCGGCGGGTGCTGGTGGTGGGTGTGGACGCGGCGGCACCGTCCGGGACCGGGGGTCCGCCCACCACGGTGCTGGCGCGGGCCCTCACCGAGCTGGGCTTCACGGCCACCGCCCTGTCCACGGGCCTGACGCCGACCCAGCAGCGGATCGACGAGGCGGTGGCGGCGCTCGGCGAGCGGGACGCGGTGGTGGTGGCGACCTATAACGTGACCGCGGGCTCGGCCCAGCGGAAGCTGGTCGCTGCGCTGCTCGCCACGGGCAAGCCGGTGGTGCAGCTGGCGGTGCGCAATCCGTATGACATCGCCCAGCTGGACGGTGTCCGGGCGGCGCTGGCGAGCTACTCGTGGACGGATGTGGAGCTGCGGGCGGCGGCCCGGGTGATCGCCGGCCGGCAGGACCCGGCGGGCAGACTGCCCGTCCCGATAATGCGCGCCGACGCCCCGACCCGCGCGCTCTACCGGATCGGCCACGGGCTGACGTACTGAGCGGCGGACGGCCACGGCGCGCTCCCCCTTGTCCTCGGGGAGCGCGCCCTCCGGTCCGTCACCGCACAGCCACAGCCGCGGGGCACTACCGCGCCCCCAGCCGCCCTGTGAGGTCAGGGACGCAGCAGCGGCATCCGCCGGACCTCCTGCTTGTCCAGCTTCTTGTTGTCCGGGGCCAGCGGGGTGGCCTTGCCGTCCGGGGCGCGGACTCCGGCCCAGTCGAGGAGCTCGGCGGTGGCCTTGGTGCGGTCGGCGTCCTTCAGCTTCGCGATGTTCGAGCCGTGGTTGCCGCCGGGCACGGTGAAGACATAGGAGTCCCGGGCGCCCTTGCCGAGCTCGAAGTGTTCCGAACTCCACGGGTCGTACTCGCCGTTGACGAACATCATCCGCTGTGCGTGGTGGCGCACCCAGCGGTCGACGTCGGGCATCGCACGCCGGTCGAAGCGCATCGGGATGTCCTTCGGCACGAACGACCGGGAGTTGTTGATGCCGGGGTACTTCAGCAGACCGGACAGCTGCGGGTAGCCGTAGCCGGGCTCACCCAGCTGGGTGCCCGCCTGGTAGTAGTACGGCGTGTACGGCTCCATGCCCTGGTCGGTGTAGCTGTCGAAGCCGCCGACCTTGTCCATCCACTTCCACAGCTCGTCGGTGGAGACGGTCGGCTCGGGGACCTCGTCGCAGGCGGTCTCGGCCGGCTGGTACTGCCAGAAGCCGAACACCAGGTCCGTCACCATGACTTCGTAGGCCCGGTCCGCGTTGCCGACCTTGGTGAAGGTCTGCTTCTCCTTGTCGGCCCACTTCTGGAAGCGCTTGACCATCTCGCCGCGGCGGATCAGGGCCTCGCGCTCGATGGCGGTGAGGGCGGTGCGGCACTTCGCGGTGCCGACGGTGCGGAAGAAGCGGTCGTACGCCGAGTCCTCGTCGTTGCGTACGTCGTTGGGCGCGACGTAGGCGACGGTGCCGTCCATGTCGTTCGGGAAGAAACGGCGGTAGTAGGTGGCGGTCATGCCGCCCTTGCTGCCGCCGGTGTCGATCCAGTTCTTGCCGTAGATGCGGTGCAGCGCCCGGAAGATGCGGTGCTGGTCATTGGCGGCCTGCCGGATGTCCAGCTTCTTCCAGTCGGTGGGCGTGGGCCGCGACGGGGTGAAGTACCGGTATTCCATCGACACTTGATTGCCGTCGATGATCTTGGTGGGTTCGCTCCGGGACGGCGTGGTGTTCACGTTGTACCCGGAGGTGAAGAACACGGTCGGCCGGTCCACCGACTTGTGCAGCAGGGTCAGTCGCTGCTGGAAGGTCCCCTTCGAGGGGTGCCGGTGGTCAATCGGCTGGGTGTAGTTCAGAACGAAGTAGCGGTAGCCGTCTACCGGCTTCTCCTCGATGAGGCTCATTCCCGGGATCGCGAGGATCCGGTCCTTGATGTCCTCGGTCTTCGGCTCGGCGGCGGTCGCCGCTCCTGCCGACGCACTGCCGGCTCCCGCCGTGCCTATGAGCACCGCGAGCGACAGCAGCCATCTGGTGGCCTTGCGCATGCACCCTCCCCTTGGGATAGCAAAGGTCGGGCTGAACCTATCGGCGCGACGGGGGTCCCACCAGCCCTTGGCGCCGTTCGGCGGATCGGGCCGTCCCCCGGCCTGCCCCGGCCCCCGTCGTCCCCCTCAGGCCGCCAGTTCCTCTTCCTCGCCCGTGAAGGTGCGCCACAGTTCCGCGTAGCGGCCGCCGTGGGTCAGGAGCTGGGCGTGGCTGCCGTCCTCGACTATGCGGCCCTGGTCGAGGACGACCACCCGGTCCGCGCGGGCCGCGGTGGTGAGCCGGTGCGCGACGACGAGGGTGGTACGGCGTCCGACGAGGCGGTCGGTGGCCTGGTTGACGACCGCTTCGGTGGCCAGGTCCAGGGACGCGGTGGCCTCGTCGAGCAACAGCACGTCCGGGTCGACGAGTTCGGCGCGGGCCAGGGCCAGCAGCTGGCGCTGGCCGGCCGAGAGGTTGCGGCCGCGCTCGGCGACCTCGTGGAGGTAGCCGCCGTCGAGGGTGGCGATCATCGCGTGCGCGCCGACGGCCCGCGCGGCGGCCTCCACCTCGGCGTCGGTGGCGTCCGGGCGGCCGTAGGCGATGGCGTCGCGGACCGTACCGGCGAAGAGGTAGGACTCCTGGGGGACCACGCCGAGGCGGCGGCGGTAGCCGGTCAGGTCCAGTTCACGCAGGTCGGTGCCGTCGACCCGGACGGCGCCCGAGGACGGGTCGTAGTACCGCGCGACCAGCTTGACCAGGGTGGACTTGCCGGCGCCGGTCTCGCCGACGAACGCCACGGTCTGGCCGGCCGGGATGGTCAGCGCGACACCGGCCAGCGCCGGCTCGTCGCCCCCGCCGTAGTGGAAGTGCACATCGTCGAAGGTGATGGTGCCGCGCAGCGCGGGCACCGCGCGGGGCCGCTCGACGGCCGGGGTGGTGGTCGGCTCGCGCAGCAGCTCCTGTATCCGGCCGAGCGAGACGGACGCCTGCTGGTAGCCGTCGAAGACCTGGGAGAGCTGCTGGACGGGCGCGAAGAACAGGTCGATGTAGAGCAGGTAGGCGACCAGCGCACCGGCGGTGAGGGTCCCGGAGCCGACCCGGCCGGCGCCGACGATCAGCACCAGCGCGGCCGCCACCGACGACAGCAGCTGCACGAAGGGGAAGTAGACGGATATCAGGAACTGGCCGCGGACCCGGGCCTGGCGGTAGGCGTCGCTGCGGGCGGCGAACCGCTCCGCGCCCCGCCGCTCGCGCCGGAACGCCTGGACGATCCGCAGTCCGGCCACGCTCTCCTGGAGGTCGCCGTTGACCACGCTGATCCGCTCGCGGGCCAGCTCGTAGGCCTTGACGCTCTGCTTGCGGAAGAAGTACGTGCCGATGATCAGCGGCGGGAGGGTGGCGAAGACGACCAGGGCCAGCTGGACGTCGATGGCCAGCAGCGCGACGAGGATGCCGAAGAAGGTCAGCATCGAGACCAGGGCGGTGACCAGGCCGGTCTGCAGGAACGTGGACAGGGCGTCCACGTCGGTGGTCATCCTGGTCATGATCTTGCCGGTCAGCTCCCGCTCGTAGTAGTCGAGCCCGAGGCGCTGGAGCTGCGCGAAGATCTTGAGGCGGAGGGAGTAGAGAATCCGCTCGCCGATGCGTCCGGTCATGCGGTTGCCGCCGACCTGCGCGGCCCACTGGGCCAGGACCACGACCAGGGCGAGGGCGGTGGCCGTCCAGACGCCGATCAGCGCGCCGCGGCGGACACCCTCGTCGATGCCCTGCCGGATCATCACCGGCAGCATCAGTCCGGCCAGCGCGTCCACGGCGACCAGGGCCAGCGCGAAGGCCAGCGGCCCTCCGAAGCCGTGCAGCAGCCGGCGCAGGCCGTAGGAGCGCTCGGGGCGGACCGCCTGCTCCTCGTCGACGTCCGGGGTGTCGGTGGCGGGCGGCAGGGCGGCGACCCGCTCGAGGAGTTCGGGGGTGGCCGGGAGTCCGGCCATCGCGGCGCCGATGCCGGGTCCGGCCGCGACGGCCGCGCGGGCCGCCATCCCGGCGCCGCCCGCCTCGGCCTCCTGCTCCCTGCGGACCCAGAGTTCGGGGGTGATGGTGCCGTCGGCGCCGTCCCGCGCCCCGTCGGGCGCGTCGGCGTCCGCTGCCGGGTCCCCGTCGGCCGTGAACTCGCCGTCGTAGCTCAGCGCACCGGCCGGGTCGCGCTCGACGCCGCCCAGCTCCTCCGGGTCGGTCAGCAGCCGGCGGTAGAGCGGGCAGCGTTCCTCCAGCTCCTCCTGGGTGCCGAGGTCGACCAGCCGCCCGCCGTCGAGGACGGCGACCCGGTCGGCGAGCGCGAGGGTGGAGGCGCGGTGCGCGATCAGCAGGGTCGTACGGCCCGCCATCACGCCGCGCAGCGCCTCGTGGATCTCGTGCTCGACCCGGGCGTCGACCGCCGAGGTCGCGTCGTCCAGGACCAGCAGCCGGGGGTCGGTGAGGATGGCGCGGGCCAGGGCGACGCGCTGGCGCTGGCCGCCGGACAGGGTCAGTCCCTGCTCGCCGACCTTGGTGTCATAGCCCTCGGGAAGCTCGGATATGAAGCCGTCGGCCTGGGCGGCGCGGGCCGCGGCGTGCACCTGGGCGTCGGTGGCGTCCGGATGGCCGTAGGCGATGTTGTCGCGGACGGAGTCGGAGAACAGGAAGCTGCTCTCGGGGACCAGGCCGATGGCGGCCCGCAGCGACTCCAGGGTCAGATCGCGTACGTCGTGGCCGCCGACCAGGACCCGGCCGGCGGTGACGTCGTAGAAGCGCGGCAGCAGCAGCGAGACCGTGGACTTGCCGCTGCCGGACGTGCCGACCACGGCGACGGTCTCACCGGCCTCGATGCGCAGGGAGAAGCCGTCCAGGACGGGGCGGACCGGGCGGGCGGCGGGCGGGGCGTCCCGGTCGGGGTCCGCGCCCTCGGACAGCGGTGCGTACCCGAAGGTCACGTCGTCGAACTCGACGGTGGCCGGGGCGTCGGCGGGCAGCTCGTGGGCGTCCGGCCGCTCGGCGATCGAGGGCTCGGTGTCGATCAGCTCGTAGACCCGCTCCACGCCGGCCCGTGCCTGCTGGCCGACGGTCAGCATCATCGCCAGCATCCGGACCGGTCCGACCAGCTGCGCCAGGTAGGTGGAGAAGGCGACGAAGGTGCCGAGGGTGACCTGTCCCCGGGTGGCCATCCAGCCGCCGAGGGCCAGCATCGCGACCTGGCCGAGCGCGGGGACGGCCTGGAGGGCGGGGGTGTAGCGGGCGTTGAGCCGGACCGTGCGCAGCCGCCCGGCGAACAGCCGGCGGCTGACCTCGCGCAGCTTCCCGGTCTCCTGCTCCTCCTGCCCGAAGCCCTTGACGACCCGGACGCCGGCGACCGCGCCGTCCACGACACCGGCCACCGCGGCCGCCTGTCCCTGGGCGTACCAGGTGGCGGGGAAGAGGCGGGCGCGGCTGCGCTGGGCGATGAACCACAGGGCGGGGGCGACGGCCAGCGCGATGACCGTGAGCAGCGGCGACAGCACCGCCATCACGGCCAGCGAGATCGCGAAGAGCAGGACGTTCCCGATCATCATCGGGAGCATGAACAGCAGGCTCTGGATCAGCTGGAGGTCGCTGGTGGCGCGGCCGACGACCTGGCCGGTGCTCAGCTCGTCCTGCCGCCGGCCGTCGAGCCGGGCGATGGAGGCGAACATCCGGGTGCGGAGGTCGTGCTGGAGGTCGAGGGCGAGCCGGCCGCCGTAGAAGCGGCGGACGTAGGTGAGGACGTAGACCGCCAGCGCGGCCACGACCAGCAGGGCGGCCCACGGGGCGAGGGCGCGCTCGTGCCGGATGATGACGTCGTCGATGATCAGCTTCGGGACCAGCGGGACCAGGGCCAGCACGGCCATCCCGGCGAGCGAGGAGCCGAGGGCCAGCAGCACGTCCTTGCGGTACTGCCAGCAGTCGCGGGTCAGCCGCCGCGCCCAGCCCACTCGTTCCCTGTCCGTGCCCGCCACCCGGTGCCTCCCGCCCATCGACACTGTTCGAGGGCGGCAACACCGCGCGGGGCGGATTTCATCCCGCTGTCACGAACTTCTGTGCGCATCCGGCCCCGGTACGGCGGACGGCCCCGTTCCGGATGGTCCGGTACGGGGCCGTCGCTCAGAGGGCGTCCTTCAGGGGCCGTCCCTCAGGGGGCGCGCCGAACTACTTCCCCCGCCCCGCGGACACGTCCTCCGCCCGCTCCACGGTCAGCTCCGCGATGCCCGGATGCGGCTCGGGCTTGCCGTCGGCCGACCGGGCCGTGTCGCCGGTCACCGTGACCCGTACGTACCGGGCCGGGGTGCGGCCCGCGTAGCCGGTGCCCGTCCAGTGCCTGCCGTCCAGGGAGACCTGGACGTTGTAGGACGTGGGGCGGGTCCCGTTCCAGTGCGGGGTGATCTGGCCGACGCGGGTGGTCCGGCCGAGGTCGACGGTGAGGGTGCCGGTGGCCGCGTCGGGCACCCAGGCCGTGGTGGCGTTGCCGTCCACCGCGGCGCCCGCGTAGAGACCGGGCTCCTCCGAGGTCGCGGTGGCCGTGGTGCACCGGGCCGCGTTCGACGTGGCCGCCAGGTCCGGGCGCCGGGTCTTGAGGACGGCGGGCACGCCCCGGCTGACGATCTTCTCGCCCTCGGGTGACTCGATCCGCATCGGCGCCCCCGCGGTCAGCCGCACCGTGGTCTGGTGCGCGCCGATCGCGACGTCGTAGGTCCGCCCCTGCCAGTGCAGACCGCGCAGGGTGACGCCGTCGGAGAGCTGCGGCGGCAGCATCGGGGCGAGCCGGACCCGGTCCTCGCGCAGCCGCAGGCCGGTCAGCCCGTGGGTGAAGGTCTGCAGGAAGCCGCCCTTACCGGTGAGGAAGTCCTGCGCGGGCTTGCCGGCGTGCGGGTCGCTCGCGCCGGCCTTCTCGCCGCGCGCCTCGGAGAACTGGGCGAACGGCCCGCGGACGAACGGCTTGATGGACCGCAGCAGGTAGGTGTACGTGGAGCAGCCGGGCTCGCCGATGCCGGCGGCGTCGATGGCGTGCACCGAGTCCGTCATGGCCGGGCCGTCCGGGTCGGTGTGCCCGGCGTAGAAGTCCAGCGTGCGGGCGGCCTGTTCCTGCGACATCGGCCATTCCAGCGGGTACATCAGCAGCACGGTGTCGGCCTGCTTGATGGTCGTGCCCTGGTAGCCGGCGTACTGCTCGAAGATCTTCTTCTTGCTGTCGTAGGGGATGCGCAGCTTGTCGGCGATGGTCTTCCAGGAGGCCGGGGCCTTCTCGCCGAGAATCGCGGCGACGCGGCCGGCGTGCCGCAGCGCGGTGGCGGCCCCGGCGTTGGTGAACACCGCGTCGTTGACGCCGTTGCTGTACTCGTCCGGTCCGGCGACGTTCTTGACCGAGTAACTGCCGTCCGCGTTACGGGTCGCCTTGGAGGCCCAGAATTCGGCGATGCCCTTGAGGACCGGCCAGCCGCGGGACCGGAGCCAGGCGGTGTCCTTGGTGGCGAGGTAGTACTGCCAGGCGGCCAGGGAGACGTCGCCCATCAGGTGGTTCTGGGTCTTGCAGTGCGGCGGGTCCCAGCTGTGGCACTCGGTCCACAGATCGCCCTTGCTGCCGCTGGTCCAGGAGTAGAAAAGCCCCTGGTAGCCGAGCTTGCGGGCGTTGGCGGCGGCCCCGGCCCGGGTCTTGTAGCGGTAGTCGACGATCGACCTGGCCAGTGCGGGGTGGGTGGCCAGCAGGCCCGGGTACATCCAGGTCTCGGCGTCCCAGAAGATCTCGCCCGCGTAGTTGTCGCTGGTCAGGCCGGTGGGGCCGATGCTGTTGCGGTTGCCGGCGCGAGTGTTGGCCAGCAGTCCGTACTGCGCCGAGCGGACCCAGGTCTGGAGGTCGCGGCGGCCCTTGACCTCGATGTCGCTGCGCCACAGCCGCTGCCAGGCGGCGGTGTGCCGGGCGAACAGGGCGTCCCAGCCGCGGCCGGCGGCCCGGCGCGAGGCGGCGCCGGCGGCGGCGCGCGGGGTGCGGGAGGTGAGTGCGGTGTCCACGCCGACGTACTTGGTCAGCTCGTACGAGCGGCCGTCGCGGACCGGGAAGGACACCTGCTGCCGGTTGCTCAGCTTGTCCGTTCCCGCCGCCGGGCGGGGCCCGTTGGTGCGTACGCCGGGTCCGGTGCGCAGAGTGGAGGCCACCGCGCCGTCGGTCTTCGTCCCGTCCGTGCGGAACCCGACGTCCATGGTGCGGCCGGTCTCCCCGCCGCTCTCCTTGCCGCGGGCTTCCTTGCCGCCGGGCTCCTTGCCGCCCGTTTCGGCGCCGCCCGTTTCGTCGCCCTTGGTGGCGGCCCCGTCCGTGGACGGTGTCACCCGGCGGGCGCCGCGGCCGTCGAGGCCGTCGGTGACCGTGGCCGTGCCGCTCCAGTGGGGCGTCATCCGCAGGCGTACGGCGCCGGTGTGGGCGTCGGTGCGGTCGGCGAGCACGTCGTAGACCAGATCGGTGCGGCGGCCGTCGGCGGCGGTCCAGGTCAGCGACGTACGGACGAAGCCGCAGCGCAGGGAGAGCGTCTGGCGGTAGTGCGAGATCCGGCCGGGCGCGGTGGCGGAGGAGAAGGTGTCGGGGTGGGCGCCGCCGGTGGCGACGTCGAAGGTGGTCCAGGTGGGGATCGCGGCGATGGCCTGCCGGCCCTTGAGGTTCCGCGGCCCCTTGGCGTAGAGCCCGGAGACGAACGAGCCGTCGTACTCGGGGGTCTTCAGCGGCCAGCCGGTCGTGCCGCCGGGGGCCGCGTAGCCGGTGCCGTTGGGCGGCACCCGCTGTCCGAGGTAGCCGTTGCCGACGAAGGCGTGATGGCTGTCCTTGGGGTCGATTCCGGTGGCGGTGGCGGTCCAGCCGTCGTCGCCGTTGCCCTGCGGGCAGGGCCCCGGTGCGGAGTTGACCGGTCCGTCGCCGCCGGTGGGCGCCGAGGCGGAGGCCGACACGGGGGCGAGGACCGCGATCAGGGCGGTGGTGAGCAGCGGGGCGACCAGCTTGCGGGAGCGCGGCGCCACGGGGCGGGGCGAGCGCTGCGGCGGCCGGTCCACGGGGTGCTGAGCCGAAGATTGCATGGTTCTCCGTCATCTGTGCGCGGTCCGCACCGCTCTCCGCGGCACGGACTCACCATGAACATCATCAGGCCCCCGCCTGCCCTGCACCCTAGGGCGGCTCCCCCGTTCGGGTCACGGGATCGACGGCGCCGAACTACGGACCGTTTCCGCCTGGGCGCCCACCCTGCCCGGCGCCGGGACCCCGATTGGCCAAGAGCACCCTCCGTACGGCACACTTTTAGACTGACCAGTCAGATCAAAAGGGGAGGGGTGTCGGTGAACACCACCCGCCAGGGGGCGGCGGTCGACGCCAGGGGAATCGGAGTGGAGGGCCCACGGGGATGGGCCTTCCGGGGCGTCGGCATCACTGCGGAACCGGGCTCGCTGATCGCGGTCCAGGGCCCCTCCGGCTCCGGCCGGACCTGTCTGCTGCTGGCCCTCACCGGCCGGATGCGGATCACCGAGGGCGAGGCGACGGTCGCCGGACTCCCGCTGCCCAAGCGGATGGGGACGGTCCGCGGCCGTACCGCCCTGGCGCACGTACCCGGCGTCGCGGACCTCGAACCCGCCCTCACCGTCGGCGAACACCTCAGGGAACAGGCCCTGTTGGGCCACCGCCTGAAGGGCTCGCTCCCCTGGGGCAGGCGCCACAAGGAGGCCACCCGGGCCCGGGTCGACGCCGCCCTCGCGGCCGCCCGGCTCGACCCCGGCACCCTCGCCAAGGGCCTGCGGACGACCGTGCGCGATCTGGAGCGGATCGAGGCGCTGCGACTCTCGGTGGCACTCGGGCTGATGCACGGCCCGCAGCTGCTGGCCGTCGACGACGTGGACCTCAAGCTCTCCGACGCCGAACGCACCGAGGCCTGGGGGCTGTTGCGGGACCTCACCCGGGAAGGCCTCACCGTCGTGGCCGCCGGCGACGGCGCACCGGCGGACGCGCTGACCGTCAGCACCGCACGGACGGACACCGCGGCCGCCGCCCCCACTCCCGCCCCGGCCCCCGCCGAGGACGGCACCGACACCACCGAGGAGGAGGCAGCGCATGCGTTCGCCGAAGCTGGCCGCGCTTGAGCTCAGGCGCTTCAGCAGGGGCAAGCTGCCCCGGCTGGGCCTGGTGGCCCTGACGCTGATCCCCCTGCTCTACGGAGCCCTGTACCTCTGCTCGTTCTGGGACCCGTACAGCCGCCTGGACAAGATCCCGGTGGCCCTCGTCAACGACGACCGGGGTGCCACCACCGGTGGCAAGGAGATCCACGCGGGTGACGACCTGGCCGAGAACCTCAAGGACAGCAAGAAGTTCCACTGGGAGGACGTCAGCTCCGCCGACGCCGCCAAGGGCGTCGAGAACGGCACGTACTACCTCTCGCTGACCGTCCCCAGGGACTTCAGCGAGCGGATCGCCTCCAGCTCCGGGAAGACCCCGCAGACCGGCGCGCTCCAGGTCCGGACGAACGACGCCAACAACTACGTCGTCGGCTCGATCTCCAAGACGGTGTTCTCCGAGGTCCGCGCCAAGACCTCGGCCACCTCGTCGCGGGCCATGCTCGACAAGATCTTCATCTCCTTCTCCGATCTGCACGACAAGACGGCACAGGCGGCGGACGGCGCCGGGAAGCTCGACGACGGCCTCGGCACCGCCAAGGACAAGACCGGCGAACTGGCCAACGGGCTCGGCAAGCTGGACAAGGGCGCCGACAAGATCAGCAAGGGCGCGGCGGAGGCCGCCACGAAGGCCCGGCAGCTGAGCCTGGGCGCGCGCCAGGTCTCCGACGGCACCCAGCAGCTCGCCGACAAGGTCCACGGCATCGCCAGGAGGGACCTGCCCTACCTCCGCGAGCACGGCAAGGACATCGGCCGCAAGGCACAGATCGTCGCCGACCTCACCGAGCAGCTCGACGAGGACCTCGGCAGGCTGCCGGGCGACTCCGCCAAGGCCGCCCGCCAGGCACGGGAGAACGCCGACAACGCCGCGGAGCTTTACCAGAGCCGCTGCAAGGGCCTCGTCGACACCGACCCCGACTGCCCCGAGCTGAAGGCGCTCGCCGACGGCACCGCCCTCGCCGCCGACGCCGCGGAGAAGGTCAACGACACCGTCGCGCACACCGACTTCGGGCAGCTGCGCAGCAAGGTGCGGGAGCTGCACCACGGTGCCGCGATGGTCGCCGAGCAGGCACCGGGCATCGCGAACCGGGCGGACAAGGCGATCGGCCAGATCAACCAGCTCAACGCCGGGGCCCACAAGGTCTCCCAGGGCGCCGGGCTGTTCGCCGACGGCATCGGCACCCTCGCCGACGGCGCCGGCAAGCTGCACAGCGGGCTGACCGTCGCCAAGGACGGCGCCGACAAGCTCACCGGCGGCCTCTTCAAGCTCAAGGACGGCAGCAACCAGCTGGCCGACGGGCTGCACAGCGGTGTCTCCAAGATCCCCGACTACAACAAGAAGGACCGGGACACCCGCACCGAGGTGATGGCCGACCCGGTCGAGCTGGCCTCCAAGTCGATGCACAAGGCGCCCAACTACGGCACCGGCCTGGCGCCGTACTTCATCCCGCTCTCCCTCTGGGTCGGCGCGATGGTCGCCTTCATGCTGCTCCAGCCGCTGGGCAAGCGCGCCCTGGCCGCGGGCGCCCCGGGCTGGCGGATCGCCCTCGGCTCCTATCTGCCGGCCTACGCGATCGGCGTCGTCCAGGTGCTGGCGCTGATGGCCGTGCTCCACTGGGGCCTCGGCCTGGAGATGGCCCGTACGGCCGGCACCGTCGGCTTCCTGCTGCTGGCCACGGCCTGCTTCACCGCCATCATCCAGCTGCTGGGCGCGTTCTTCGGACCGGCCGGCCGGGTGCTGACCCTGGTCGTCCTGATGCTCCAGCTGACCTCGGCGGGCGGCACCTACCCGGTGCAGACCAGCCCCGGTTTCTTCGCCGCCATCCACCCGTTCCTGCCGATGAGTTACGTGGTCGACGGCCTGCGCCGGCTGATCACCGGCGGTGACCTCGCCATCGTGCAGCAGGGCTGTGCGGTCCTGGCGGTCTTCACCGTCGGCGCGCTGGCCCTGACCGCCCTCGCGGCGCGCAGCCGGCAGGTCGTCCGGATGAAGGACCTGCATCCGGAACTCAGCCTGTGAACGTCCCCACGGGCCGAAGGGGCGGTGCCGGCGACGGCACCGCCCCCGGGGCCGTCCCCGCCCCGCGGCGCACCACGACGCGCCGCCGCCTCTTCGACGCCGCCGTCACCCTCATCGCGGAACAGGGCTTCTCCGCCACCACCGTCGACGAGATCGCCGACCGCGCCGGCGTCGCCAAGGGCACCGTCTACTACAACTTCGCGAGCAAGAACGTCCTCTACGAGGAGCTGCTGCGGGACGGCATCGATCTGCTCGCCGACTCCCTGCGCCGGGCCGCCGACGCCACCGCCGCCCGCGGCGGCACCCGGGTCGACGCCCTGGACGCGATGATCCGGTCCGGCCTGGACTTCATCGCCTGCTCCCCCGCCCTCATCCAGCTCTACGTCGCCGAACTCTGGCGCACCAACCGCACCTGGCGCGACACCCTCACCTCGGTGCGCGGCCGGGCCCAGTCCGTCGTCGAGGACGTCCTCCGGGACGCCGTACGGACCGGCGAACTCTCCGGCGAACTCGACATCCCGCTCACCGCCTCCGCCCTCCTCGGCATGGTCCTGGTGGCCGCCCTGGACTGGCAGTCCTTCCAGCCGGACCGCTCGGTCGAGGACGTCCACGCCGCCCTGTCCCGCCTCCTTCAGGGACGCGTGGGAGCGGGCGGCGGGCAGGGCCGGGCGGAGGGCGCGGAGACGTCTCAGGGCTGAGCCTTGAGCGCTGAGCTCTCAGGAGTTGAGGTGCTGCGTGGGGCTCTCCTGCCGCCCCGCCGCGATCTGCCGCGACATGATCGTCGTCAGCTCGTACGCGGTGTGCGACGCGGCCACGCAGGTGATCTCCGCATGGTCGTACGCCGGGGCGACCTCGACGACGTCCGCCGAGACCAGGTTGCAGGACGACAGCCCGCGCACGATCTCCAGCAGTTCGCGGGAGGTGAGGCCGCCGGCCTCGGGGGTGCCGGTGCCGGGGGCGTGGGCCGGGTCGAGGACGTCGATGTCGATGGAGATGTACAGCGGGCGGTCACCGATGCGCTGGCGGAGCTGGTCGGCGACCTCGTCGACGCCGCGGCGCATGACATCGGCCGAGGTGACGATGCCGAAGCCCATCTTCTCGTCGTCGTCGAGGTCCTTCTTGCCGTAGAGGGGACCGCGGGTGCCGACGTGGGAGAGCGCGGAGGTGTCGAGGATGCCTTCCTCGACGGCGCGGCGGAACGGGGTGCCGTGGGTGTACTCGGCACCGAAGTAGGTGTCCCAGGTGTCCAGGTGGGCGTCGAAGTGGAGCAGCGCCACCGGGCCGTGCTTCTTGGCGACGGAGCGCAGGAGGGGCAGCGCGATGGTGTGGTCGCCGCCGAGCGTCATCATGCGGGCGCCGGAGGCGAGCAGGTCGTCGGCCGCGGCCTCGACCGTCTCCACCGCCTCGTTGATGTTGAACGGGTTCGCGGCGATGTCACCGGCGTCGGCGACCTGCGCGAGCGCGAAGGGGGACGCGTCCTGGGCCGGGTTGTACGGACGCAGCAGCCGGGACGCCTCCCGGATGGCGTTGCCGCCGAAGCGCGCGCCGGGACGGTAGGAGACGCCGGTGTCGAAGGGGACACCGACGACCGCCACATCGGCCCGGCCGCCGACCTCGTCGAGGCGGGGAAGACGGGCGAAGGTCGCGGGCCCGGCGTAACGCGGGACGCGGGAGGAGTCGACGGGGCCGACGGGCCCGTGGGAAGCGCTGGCTGCGGTGGTCATGAGGGTGAGATTAGGGAGCGCCGGGCGCCGGGCCCATGGACATTTGCGTAGCCTGGGGCAACCCTGTTCGACGTTTTGTCCAAGAGCTGGACGGCCCTGCCCGGGCACGTTCGGGTGCCCATGGCCCGCTGCCGCACGGCGGCCCGGCGGAACGCCACCCGGTCCGCCCCCGTCCACCCCACACCGCCGGGCCGTCCGCAGCGCGGTGCCGCCGCCCCGGCATCCGCACCCCGGTGTCCGGGCTGCGGAACTCCCCCGCCCCGGAACACATGTACGGGCACAATGGGCGCTATGCCGATAGCCTCCGCAGCCCCCGCCCCCACGCGCGCCGAACTCGTCGATCATCTCGTCCGGACCCGGATCGCCGGTGAGGTCGCCACCCCCCGCGAGAACAACCTCTCCCACTACCGCAGACTCGCCAACGGCGACCGCCACTACTGGTTCGGCCTGGAGTTCGGCGACCGGTGGACGGACGAGCAGGACGTGCTGGCCGTGATGGCGGAGCGCTGCGGGGTCGTCGACGATCCGCATCACCGGCAGGGGCAGGACACCATCGACCCGGAGCTGACGGTCGACGCGCTGGACCGGACGGCCGCGGTGCTGCGCAAGGCGGCCGCCGGGAAGCACCGGGTGCTGTTCGCGACCGGCCACCCGGGCGGACTGCTCGATGTGCACCGGGCGACGGCCGAGGCGCTGCGGGCGGCCGGCTGCGAGATCGTCGTCATCCCCGACGCGCTGCGGGCGGATGACGGCATGGTCTTCCAGTTCGGTGACGTGGCGATGCTGGAGCGCGGTGCGACGCTCTGGCACACCCACTCCCCCGAGCCGATGGCCGCCGTCCTCGACGGCCTGGAGCGCGAGGGGCGTCCGCTGCCGGACCTGGTGATGGCCGACCACGGCTGGGCGGGCTGCGCGGCCCAGCGCGGCATCGACGCGGTGGGCTTCGCCGACTGCAACGACCCCGCCCTCTTCCTCGCCGAATCCGAGGGCACCCTCCAGGTGACGATCCCCCTGGACGACCACGTCCTGAGCCCCCGCCACTACGACCCACTGACCGCCTACCTGCTGGACGCGGCGGGACTGCGCTGAGGAGGCGCCCCCTGGGGCGGCGCCTGTCCTACGCGCCGCCGGGCCCGTCGAGGAAGCGCATCAACACCTCGGCCTCCGCACGGAGCCGCGCGGCCCGGTCGGCATGCGCCGGCGCACTCAACTGCGCGGCGGCCTCCAGCCGTTCGTCCACCTCGGCACGTACGACCTCCACCACCCGCCGCTCACTCAGCTCACACCGCGCCACCTCGGTGACACCCACACCCACCGGCGCCTGCTCAATGGCCACCCCCCGGAGCCCGGCCTCCCCCACCGGAACCGCCTCGGCGTTGTCCAGCGCGGCCAGCGTCGCCCGCAGCACACTCACCGCGACCTTGTCCCGGGCACGCATCGCTTCCGGCAACGCCTGACGCATACGAAGTCGCAAAGACATGCGGTGACTTTATGGCCGTGCCCGTGGGCCGACAACGCGATATTGGTGCGGCGGGCCCAGCCAACTGGGGCGCTGCACCCTTGACATGGCCGACCGTCCGGCTGCTGTGCCGACACCCCGGACCTCGCGCTGCCGCGCTCCACAGCTGTGGATGACGGACGCGAGGTGTTTCCGGGGCTCCCGTACGAGTGGAAGGCAGTGAAGAAATGGGCGAGTTCCCTGATTTCCCCACAGCCGCCGTTCCCGCCACCGAAGCGGCCTGCGGCACTCCGGTCGAACTGAAGGAGATCTCCTACCGGCGTGGCGCGGCGGTGTGGAAGGCGGCCGGCCCGGAGGGGGCGGTGGCGGTCAAGGCCAGCGACGGCGACGGGGTGGCCGTCACTCAGCGGGAGGCAGCGGTCCTTGAGGCGATCGGTTGGCCCGGCTACCTGCTGGCCTCCGGCGGGGACGAGGGTGTTGCCTGGCTGGTGACCCCATGGTTCGCGGGGCCGTCGACCTGGCACGCCTTCGCCCCTGTGCGGGGTGCGGCGGACGGGAAGGACGGCGCCCTGGTGGCCTCCGTGGACCTGTGCCGGGCCGTGGCCGCACTCCACTCCTCCGGCTGGATCCACGCCGACCTCCAGCCGTCCCACGGCATCCACACCGACCACGGCGTACGGCTGATCGACTGCTCCTGGTCCTGGCGCCCAGGTACGGAACCGGCCGCCGGTTTCCGCGGTGGCATCAACCACCTGGTGGCACCGGAACTGGCCGCGTCCATAGAAGCCGGCCTCCAGCCCGTCACCCCAAGCGTTTCCGCCGACGTGTACGCCCTCGCCGGAACGTTATGGACCTGCCTCACCGGCCGCTGGCCACTGGACTACGCCGCGGCCGGGATCGAGCCCGGCCGGCTCACCCCGGCAGCAATCCGCGTGCGCATCGCAAGCCGTTGCGTCCCCCTCGACACCGCGACCCCCTGGCTGGCGTTCCAGGACATCTTGCGACCGGTCCTCCTCGGCAGAGCGAGTGACCGGCCGACAGCCGCCGAACTCGCCGACGCCCTGGCGAAGGTGGCCAGATGATCGAGCCGCGGGACCTCCCCGTGGACGCGGCTCCCGCGCTCCGGCGGTAAGCCCCGTCCACCGCGCCGCAGCGCGCGGGCGGGGCCGACTCCGTTCCTCACACGGCCCAGGAGTCGGCCGGGTCATCCAGCCACGCCCGCTGCCCCTCCGCGGTGACGGTGAGTCCGAACCGGGTGTGGTCCGGCTCGCCCCGGCCGACCCACCATCGGTGGGCCGCCTCTACTTCTTCCCACAGCCGACGCGGCCCCGACTGATAGACCGTGGCGTCCGGTTCGCCGCTACGGAACACGGCGGCGGCCCATGACCGGCTCGTCAGGTCGAAGAACCACGCCGTCGCAGTCCCGCCGCCCCCGTCCCCGTCCGACCTGTTGATGACATGGGCACAGTCGGGCACACGCAGCCCCATGACGAACCGTGCGGGCTCGTAGCGGCCCCCCAGGTCCGCCAGAGCGACCGTCGTACTGGAAACGTCGGCGTCGCCGGGGAAATCCGGAACGTGCTCCCTGAACCGGTTCCAGTCCAAGCGCTGATCCCGGAGCTTCATGAACTCGACCATGCGCAGGAACGGCCCCGACGCGGAGCCGTCCTCCCGCACGGTCAACCGGACGAGTGCGTCCTGGTCGCTGTAATGGGTGCCCCAGGGGGCGAGGATCACCCCGCCCGTCCGTGACTGCTCCAACCAGCGCGGCGGAACGGCTCGCACCCCTGCCGTGACGATCACCCGGTCATACGGCGCCCGGCCCGGCCAGCCGTCCGCCCCGTCCCCGTGGACTGTCTCGGGGCGGAGTCCGGCGCGCAGCAACGCCCCTCGGGCCTGATCGGCGACCGCCTCGTCGATCTCGACGCTGACCACGTTCCCGCTGCCCAGCCGGTGAGCGAGGAGCCCGGCGTTCCACCCCGTGCCGGTGCCGACTTCGAGCACCCGCATCCCCTCGCTCACGTCCAGGTCACGCAACATCGCAGCCACGACTGACGGCATGCTGGCCGAACTGGTCGGCACGGTTCCGGGCTCGCTGCCCGTGTGCTGTCCGTCGTCCCACTGGGTGACGAGCGGGACGTTCGCGTACGCCGCCAGCTCCCACGCTGCGGGGTCGCCGCTCCGGGAGACGGGCGCGCTTCGGCCGGTCACCATGTCGTGCGCCCAGACCAGATCCGGCAGGAACAACGATCGGGGTACGGCTCGGAACGTCTCCGCCCAATCGGGCGTCAGGGCTCCCGCTTCGGTGAGGGACCGCACCAGCTTGGCGCTGGCGCGGTGCTCCGGCTCAGAGTTGAGAGTCACTTGCGGTGCGTCCCGTCGCCGGGCGGCATGTCGCCGTCCGGGGGCGGCGGCGGGGGCGGCGTCCAGGGCTGGCCAGGGTGCCCGTCCCCGCCGTCTTCTCCCCCGCCTTGCTGCCCGCCATCCGCAGCGGTGGTCTGCATGCGCATCCCGTGTACCTCTCCTTCATTCAGTGCGTGGTGCCGTGTACTTGCTAGCCGCCGGCGCTCAGCCGCGCCCTCCTGCTCTCCGCGACACGACGCACATCCCGCAGCGTCGCACTCAACTGCTCGCCGAGATAACGGAGTTGCCGATCCGTCGCAGTGTCGTCCCCGAGCATGTCGGCGGCGTGATCGAGCAGCCCGTCCGCCATCTCCAGCTGCACGTCTTCCATCCGGTCCGCGGCCCGGGACAAGGCGCCCTCACCCCTGCCGTCGCTCAGCAGGATGCAGGTCTTGCCATCGGGGCTCACCCACGGCAACAGACGCGTGGTCGGTGACTCACTCATCGCGCGGTCACCTCTGCCCCCAGGGCGAGAGCGGGCCGAACGGAGGCGCGGGCCTGGTCCTGCCGTCGCGTGCGCGGCGGCGCCGGCACCTCCGCATCCTCCGGCCGACGGCGTGCGGACGCAGGCATGGGCAGCCGCGGCACCAGCCCGAAAGGGCCAGCGAGGGCGGTGGCGACAAGGTGAGGCGAGGCACCGACAGGAGGACGGGTCTGAGGGATTGGACGTTGTCGCGAAAGGCACACAGACACGGGGAACCACCGCCTTGCTCCTTGGTTGCACGATCACCGAGAGCTTATCGCTATTCACGAAAAGCAACAAGGTAGCCTGGAGAGGTGGCCGTCGACAGGGGTCGCTTACCGTGTAGGCGAAGGGTTGGGATCACCTATCGCCAGGAGGACGCGTGGGTACCAGCGAGTGGGTCAGCACCTCGATGCCGTATCTGAAGCCCCGTCAGAAGGGGCAGTCCGATGCTTGGGGCGCGGAAACCGCCGCCCGTGGCCGTCGCGGCAGCCAACGCATCGTCCACGCCGGAGAGATCGCGGCATCGGCCGAGATCGCGGAACTCCTGGGAATCGGGGAGGGCGAGAGCGTCGTCGTACGCCGTCGCGTGATGTATGTCGACGACGCGCCCTGCGAACTGACCGACACCTACTACCCCGTCCATATCGCCCGGGGAACCCGCCTGGCCGGGACCACCAAGATTCCCGGCGGCGCGGTCTCGCTCCTCGCCGATCTCGGGCACGTCGGCGCCAGGGTCCAGGAGGACGTCATCGCCCGGATGCCCAGCCATGAGGAAAGCGATGGGCTGCAGACCGGCGCCGACGAACCGGTGCTCCAGCTGACACGGGTCACGCTGGACGCACACGGCCAGCCGATCCAGGTCGACAGGATGGCGATGCCCGGACACCTTCAGCGGCTGCGCTACGAGATCAAGATCGGATGAATGTGCCGAGAACCGAAGACGACGCGTACGACCGCCGTTCCCTGCACGAACGGATCGCCGCCGACCTACGCGACGAGATCATGAGCGGTGACCTGGCACCGGGCGCGAAGCTGCCATCCACGATGCATCTCAAGGAACGGTTCGACGCCTCCAGCGCCACCGTGCAGAAGGCGCTCCAACTGCTCAAGGAAGAACGCCTGGTCGTGGGGCGCGCCGGAGCGGCGGTGACCGTACGGGAACACCGACAGCAGACCATGCGACCCGCCTCCTTCATGGCACCGGCGGGCCCGGGCGAGCGGTACCGCTGGCTCACCGAGGCGACCAACCGCGGAGGTCGAGCGCACAGCGACCTGCTGGAGGTCACCGAGGCCGCTCCGCCCAGCGATGCCGCAGCGGCCCTGAACCTCCCGGACGGCGGCACCGCGCTGCTCCGCCGCCAGATCCTCTTCATCGACGACGAACCGGTCGAACTCGTCAAGTCCTACTACCCGTTGGACCTCGCCCGCGGTACCGCGATGATGGAACACCGCAGGATCAAGGGCGGTACGCCGACCCTCCTGGCCGAGCTGGGTTACCCGCCCCGCCTCAGCGTCGACCGGGTCTCCGCCCGCGTCCCCACTCAGGAGCAGTACGAGGCTCTCCGCCTTCCCAGCGACCTGCCTGTCCTCCGGACCCTGCGAGTGGTCTTCAGCGACGACGAACGGCCCATCGAGGTCACCATCATGGTCAAGGCGGGCCATCTCCATGAACTCCAATATGAGTTCACACCGGAGTGAGGAAGCAGGTCGCCGCGACCTGAGGTCTTTCCCCACCGCATACGGCAAAAGCCGGTGGGCCGATATCCCCGAGTCACGGAATTCGAGGAGCCCGGCCCGCCGGCCGCTCTCGGGGCGCGTCAGTGCTCCGTGCCGCAATCCCGGTGCGCCTTAACCCCGAGGCACCCGGACAACCCCCTCCTGGATCACCGACACCGCCAACTGCCCGTCCGCCGTGAAGATGCGGCCCTTGCCCAGGCCGCGGCCGCCTTGGGCGGTGGGGGACTCCTGGTCGTACAGGAGCCATTCGTCGGCACGCAGGGGACGGTGGAACCACATCGCGTGGTCCAGGCTGGCGCCGACCACGTCGCCGACCGCCCAGCCGCCGCGGCCGTGGGCGAGCAGGACCGAGTCCAGCAGGGTCATGTCGGAGACGTAGGTGACCAGGCAGATGTCCAGCAGGGGACGGGGTATCCCGCTGTCGTCGTCGAGCTTGCCCTGGGTGCGGAACCAGACCTGGGACCTGGGCTCGCGGGGCTCGCCGACGGTGGCGTACGGGGGCTCGTCGACGTAGCGCAGGTCGATCGCGGCGCGGGCCTCCAGCAGCCGTTCGGCGACCTCGGGGGCGAGGAACCGTTCGGCGGCGTGCCGGGGCAGCATCTCGGCGGCGGTGGGGAGTTCCAGCGGGTCCGGTGCCGGCGGCATCGGCTCCTGGTGCTCCAGTCCCTCCTCGGCCGCCTGGAAGGAGGCCGAGAGGTGGAAGATCGGCTGGCCGTGCTGGACGGCGACGACCCGGCGGGTGGTGAAGGACCGGCCGTCGCGGATGCGGTCGACGGTGTAGACGATGGGTGCGCCGGGGTCCCCGGGGCGCAGGAAGTACGCATGGAGAGAGTGCGGCGGCCGGTCGGCGGGGACCGTGCGCCCGGCCGCGACCAGGGCCTGGGCGGCGACCTGGCCGCCGAAGACCCGGGGCACGACCGAGGCGCGGCTCTCGCCCCGGAAGATGTCCTGCTCGATCCGCTCCAGGGAGAGCTGACCGAGCAGGGACCGGAGTGCGTCGTTCACGTGCGCGGTGCCCTTACGGCCTAGAGGCCCATGGACTTGGCGATGATGGACTTCATGACCTCGCTGGTGCCGCCGTAGATGCGGTTGACGCGGTTGTCGGCGTAGAGGCGGGCGATGGGGTACTCGTTCATGAAGCCGTAGCCGCCGTGCAGCTGGAGGCAGCGGTCGATGACGCGGTGCGCGACCTCGGTGCAGAAGAGCTTGGCGGAGGCGGCCTCGGCCGGGGTCAGCTCGCCGGCGTCCAGGGCCTCCAGCGCGCGGTCGGCGACGGCCTCGGCGGCGTCCACCTCGGCCTGGCAGGCGGCCAGTTCGAACTTGGTGTTCTGGAAGGAGGCGACCGTCTTGCCGAAGATCGTGCGCTCCTGCACGTACTCCTTGGCGAACCGGACGGCGGCCTTGGCCTGCGCGTAGGCGCCGAAGGCGATGCCCCAGCGCTCGGAGGCGAGGTTCAGGCCCAGGTAGGCGAAGCCCTTGTTCTCCTCGCCGAGGAGGTCCTCGACCGGGACCTTGACGTCGACGAAGGCCAGCTCGGCGGTGTCGGAGATCTTCAGGCCGAGCTTGTCCAGCTTGCGGCCGACGGAGTAGCCGGCGGACTTGGCGTCCACGGCGAAGAGCGAGATGCCGAAGCGGCGGTCGTCCTCACGGGGCGCGGCGGTACGGGCGCAGACGATGACGCGGTCGGCGTGCACACCGCCGGTGATGAAGGTCTTGGCGCCGTTGAGGACGTAGTGCGTGCCGTCCTCGGACAGCTTCGCGGTGGACTTCATGCCCGCGAGGTCGGAGCCGGTGCCCGGCTCGGTCATGGCGAGCGCCCACATCTCCTCGCCGCTGACGAACTTCGGCAGGAAGCGCTTCTTCTGCTCGTCGGTGGCGAGCATCTGGAGGTACGGCAGGCCCAGCAGCACATGCACGCCGGAGCCGCCGAAGGTGACGCCCGCGCGGGCGGTCTCCTCGTAGATCACGGCCTCGAACTTGTGCGAGTCGATCCCGGCGCCGCCGAACTCCTCGGGGACGCGAATGCCGAAGACGCCCAGCTCCGCGAGCTTGTAGTAGAAGTCGCGGGGGGCCTGGCCGGCGGCGAACCACTCGTCGTGGACCGGGACGACCTCGGCCTCGATGAAGGCGCGTATGGTCGCGCGGAACGCCTCGTGATCCTCGTTGAACACCGTACGGCGCATTCCTACGTCGCCTCCTCCAGGTCGCCGGTCCAAGCGCATGGCTAAGCGCTTGCTCAGCGAAAGCTACCGGCCAGTTACCCAAGCTGTCCAGAGGTCAACGAAAATCCGTACGAGCCGACGGCCGCGCCCAGGAGCCGGCCGGGCGCTCACCCGCCCGCGAGGCCGCTCCTCCGCGAGACACCGACGCCTACACCTTGCAGGCCAGGAGCTGGACCTCTTGGAACTGCCGCCGGTCGGTGGGCTTCGGCTCGATCACCGTGCGGGCCGCCTCGGCCAGTCCGTGGTCGCGCAGGAGCGCGGCGAGACGGTCGGGGGACCAGCGGTAGGCCGTTGCCACCGCATGGTCGTAGGCCTGCGTCTCGTGGTGGGGGCCGTCGGTGGCGGGGAAGCCGATCAGCAGGTGCCCGCCGGGAGCCAGGACCCGGGCGATCTCGGCCAGGACGGCGGGCAGGTCCTGCGGCGGGGTGTGGATGACGGACCACCGCGCGAGCACCCCGCCCAGCGCGCCGTCCGCGAGGTCCAGCGCGGCCATCGAGCCGACCTCGAAGCGAAGTCCGGGGTGCGCCTCGCGAGCGAGCCCGACCATCACGGGGGAGGCATCGACGCCGAAGGCCTTCAGCCCCAGCCCGTGCAGGTGAGCCGTGACGTACCCCGGCCCACAGCCGAGGTCTGCGACCTCGGCGTCATCGTTCGCCCGCACCAGCTCCGCGAAGGCGCCCAGGAGGGCGCGCTCCAGGGGACGGTCACGCAGGGAGTCGTGGAACATCTGCGCGTAGGTGGGTGCGATGGCGTCGTAGGACTCACGGGTGGCACGCAAGGTCTCACAGGTCTCGAGTTCGGTCACCGGGAGACCGTAGTGGGTGGCGGATGCCTGCGCTGCACCGCTGGTGCGCGCGCACGCCGGCGGAGTCCACCGCGGCGTCCCGGCGCAGTGGCACGCCCGGCCGGCCCCTCTAGGCCCCCGGCACCGCCGCCATTGGCTCCCCCGCCTGCTCCCCGGCCACCGCGCCGAACGCTCCCAGGGCGAGCCGGTGCAGCAGCTCGGCCATCTCCGTGCGGCCCGGGAGGGAGCCCGGCCGGCCGAGGTGCGGGGTGGAGTTGAGCAGGCCGAAGACGGCGTGCACCGCGGCGCGGGCCCGGTCCTCGGAGGGGCCCGGGTGGACCCGGCGGACGACCTCCACCCACAGCTCCACGTACTGCCGCTGGAGCTGGCGCACCCGCTTGCGGTCGGCCTCCCGCAGCCGGTCCAGCTCCCGGTCGTGCAGGGTGATCAGCGGCCGGTCGTCCAGCGCGAAGTCGATATGGCCGTCGATCAGCGCGTCGAGCACCGCTTCGGGGCTCCCGCCGCCCTCCGCGACCCGCATCCGGCCGCCCGCGAGCAGCCGCTCGCTGATCCCCACCAGCAGCTCGGCGAGCATCGCGTCCTTGCCCGCGAAGTGCCGGTAGAGGCCGGGACCGGAGATGCCCACGGCCGCCCCTATCTCGTCGACGCCGACGCCGTGGAAACCGCGCTCCGCGAAGAGCCGGGCGGCCTCCTTGAGGATCTGCTCACGGCGGCTGGTCCGGGCGGAGGCCTGCGCATTACTCATGCCGTCGATTGTAGACAGCCGGGTTAGTGCTCGTTAACCTGAAGACAATGAGGTTAACGCCCATTAACCCGGATGGCCCGGAGGCCGCGGACCGCGGCACCGGGGCAGCAGACCGAGCAAGGGGGCTCGAACTGATGGAGCAGGCACCGGTGCTGGGGAGTACCGCCGATCCGGCGTCCGACTCCTGGCGGGCCAATGAGGCCGCGCACCGCGAGCTGGCCGCCCAGCTGCGCGAGAAGCTCGCGGCGGCCCGGCTGGGCGGCGGCGAGAAGGCCAGGGCGCGGCACACCGCCCGCGGCAAGCTGCTGCCCCGCGACCGGGTGGACGCCCTGCTGGACCCCGGCTCGCCGTTCCTGGAGCTGGCGCCGCTGGCCGCGGACGGGATGTACGGCGGGGCCGCGCCGGCCGCGGGCGTGATCGCCGGGATCGGCCGGGTCTCCGGCCGGGAGACGGTGATCGTCGCCAATGACGCCACGGTCAAGGGCGGCACGTATTACCCGATGACGGTCAAGAAGCACCTCCGGGCGCAGGAGATCGCCCTGGAGAACCGTCTCCCCTGTCTTTACCTCGTCGACTCCGGCGGTGCCTTCCTGCCGATGCAGGACGAGGTCTTCCCCGACCGGGAGCACTTCGGGCGGATCTTCTACAACCAGGCACGGATGTCGGGTGCGGGGATTCCGCAGATCGCCGCGGTGCTCGGCTCCTGCACGGCGGGCGGTGCGTACGTCCCGGCGATGAGCGACGAGGCCGTGATCGTCCGCAATCAGGGCACGATCTTCCTGGGCGGGCCGCCGCTGGTGAAGGCCGCCACGGGTGAGGTCGTCACCGCCGAGGAGCTGGGCGGCGGCGAGGTGCACGCCAAGACCTCCGGTGTCACCGACCATCTCGCCGAGGACGACGCCCATGCGCTGCGCCTGGTGCGCACCATCGTCTCCACCCTCGGCGAGCGCGCGCCGCTGCCGTGGCCGGTGCGGACCGTCGAGGAGCCCAAGGCCGACCCGGCCGGTCTGTACGGGGCGGTACCCGCGGACTCCCGTACGCCCTATGACGTGCGCGAGGTGATCGCCCGCCTCGTGGACGGTTCACGCTTCGCGGAGTTCAAGGCGGAGTACGGCACGACGCTGGTCACCGGCTTCGCCCATATCCACGGCCACCCGGTCGGCATCGTCGCCAACAACGGCATCCTGTTCTCCGAATCCGCCCAGAAGGGCGCGCACTTCATCGAGCTGTGCGACCAGCGCGGCATCCCGCTGCTGTTCCTGCAGAACATCTCCGGCTTCATGGTGGGGCGTTCCTACGAGGCCGGCGGCATCGCCAAGCACGGCGCGAAGATGGTGACGGCGGTGGCCTGCACCCGCGTGCCCAAGCTGACGGTCGTCATCGGCGGCTCCTACGGGGCGGGCAACTACTCCATGTGCGGCCGGGCCTATTCGCCGCGCTTCCTGTGGATGTGGCCGAACGCCAAGATCTCGGTGATGGGCGGCGAGCAGGCCGCCTCCGTCCTCGCCACCGTCAAGCGCGACCAGCTGGAGGCGCACGGCGAGGAGTGGAGCGCCGAGGAGGAGGCCGCCTTCAAGGCGCCGGTCCGCGAGCAGTACGAGACCCAGGGCAACGCCTACTACGCCACGGCGCGGCTGTGGGACGACGGTGTGATCGACCCGCTGGAGACCCGGCAGGTGCTGGGGCTGGCGCTGACCGCCTGCGCCAACGCGCCGCTGCCCGAGAAGGACAGCACCGCGCCCGGCTACGGCGTCTTCCGGATGTGAGAGGGATGTCCACAGGTATGGCCACCAACTTCGACACCGTGCTCATCGCCAACCGCGGCGAGATCGCGGTCCGTGTCATCCGTACGCTGCGCGCCCTCGGCATCCGTTCGGTCGCCGTGTACAGCGACGCGGACGCCGGCGCCCGCCATGTCCGCGAGGCCGACACCGCGGTACGCATCGGTCCGGCCCCGGCCGCCGAGAGCTATCTGTCCGTGGAACGGCTGCTGGAGGCGGCGGCCCGTACGGGCGCCCAGGCGGTCCACCCCGGCTACGGCTTCCTCGCCGAGAACGCCGCTTTCGCCCGCGCCGTCGCGGACGCCGGGCTGGTCTTCATCGGCCCGTCCGCCGACGCCATCGAGCTGATGGGCGACAAGATCCGCGCCAAGGAGACGGTGCGGGAGGCCGGCGTCCCGGTCGTCCCGGGCTCCTCCGGCAGCGGGCTGGACAACGGTCAACTGGCCGCCGCGGCCCGGGAGATCGGGGTTCCGGTGCTGCTCAAGCCGTCCGCGGGCGGCGGCGGCAAGGGCATGCGGCTGGTCCGCGACGAGGCGCTGCTGGCCGACGAGATCGCTTCCGCCCGCCGGGAGGCCCGCTCCTCCTTCGGCGACGACACCCTGCTCGTCGAGCGCTGGATCGACCGGCCCCGGCACATCGAGATCCAGGTGCTGGCGGACGGCCACGGCCACGTCATCCACCTCGGCGAGCGCGAGTGCTCCCTCCAGCGCCGCCACCAGAAGGTCATCGAGGAGGCCCCCTCGGTCCTGCTGGACGAGGCCACCCGCACCGCGATGGGCGAGGCGGCCGTGCAGGCGGCCCGCTCCTGCGGCTACCGCGGCGCCGGCACCGTCGAGTTCATCGTGCCCGGCAAGGACCCGTCCTCCTACTACTTCATGGAGATGAACACCCGCCTCCAGGTGGAGCACCCGGTCACCGAACTCGTCACCGGGCTCGACCTGGTGGAGTGGCAGCTGCGGGTCGCGGCCGGTGAGCGGCTCCCGTTCGCCCAGGAGGACATCACCCTCACCGGGCACGCCATCGAGGCGCGGATCTGCGCCGAGGACCCGGCCCGCGACTTCCTGCCGACCGGCGGCACGGTGCTCGCGCTCCACGAGCCGCAGGGCGGCGGCACCCGCACGGACTCCGGGCTCTCCGAGGGCGGGGAGGTCGGCAGCCGCTACGACCCGATGCTGTCCAAGGTGATCGCGCACGGCCCGGACCGGGCGAGCGCGCTGCGCCGCCTCCGGGCCGCGCTGGCCGAGACCGTCACCCTCGGCGTCACCACCAACGCCGGTTTCCTGCGGCGGCTGCTGGCCCACCCGGACGTGGTCTCCGGCGAGCTGGACACCGGCCTGGTGGAGCGGGAGGCGGCCGGTCTGGTCGACGCCGCGGTGCCGGACGAGGTGTACGCGGCGGCCGCGGCGGTGCGACAGGCCGCCCTGGAGCCCGCGGTGGCCGACGGCGGCTGGCGCGACCCGTTCTCCGCGCCCAACGGCTTCCGGCTCGGCGGGGAGCCCGCCCCGGTACGCCACTGGCTGCGGGTCCCCGGCCACGACCCGGTGTTCCACGACGTACGCCCCGGCGCCCCGGCCGGGGAAGTGGAGCCGGGCCGCGTCCGGGTCACCGTCGACGGCGTGCTGCACACCTTCCACCACAGCGGCGACTGGCTCGGCCGGGACGGTGACTCCTGGCAGGTGACCGGCCACGACCCGGTGGCGGCGGCGCTGCGCGGGGCCGCCGGGGCGCACGGCGCGGACACCCTCGCCGCCCCGATGCCCGGCACCGTCACCGTCGTCAAGGTCGCCGTCGGCGACGACGTGGCCGCGGGCCAGGGCCTGCTGGTGGTGGAGGCGATGAAGATGGAGCACGTCATCTCCGCACCGCACGCCGGCACCGTCACCGAACTCGACGTCACCGCGGGCTCGACCGTCGCCATGGACCAGATCCTGGCCGTGGTCGCCCCGCACGAGAGCCCCGAGGAGGCCGTCGCGTCCGCGGGCGGCCCCGAGGGCGGGCAGGAGAGCGCCTCATGACCGCGGCCGGACTGCCGATGGAGATCCGGGCGGAGGGGCTGCCCACCCGCGTACGGATTTACGAGGTCGGCGCGCGCGACGGCCTGCAGAACGAGCGGACCGTGGTGCCCACGGAGATCAAGGCGGAGTTCATCCACCGGCTCGCCGCCGCGGGCCTGCCGACCGTCGAGGCCACCAGCTTCGTGCACCCCAAGTGGGTGCCCCAACTCGCCGACGCCGAGCGGCTGTTCCCGCTGCTGGACGACCTCGACCCGGACCGGCTCCCGGTCCTGGTCCCCAACGACCGCGGGCTGGACCGCGCGCTCGCCCTGGGCGCCCGCCGGATCGCGGTCTTCGGCAGTGCCACCGAGTCCTTCGCCAAGGCCAACCTCAACCGCACGGTCGACGAGGCGCTGGCGATGTTCGCGCCGGTCGTCGCCCGCGCCAAGGACGCCGGGGTGCATGTCCGCGGCTATCTGTCGATGTGCTTCGGCGACCCCTGGGAGGGCCCGGTGCCCGTCGCGCAGACCGTCCGGGTCTGCCGGGCGCTGCTCGACCTGGGCTGCGACGAACTCAGCCTGGGCGACACCATCGGCGTGGCCACCCCCGGCCATGTGCAGACCTTGTTGACGGCCCTCAACGAGGCCGGGGTGGCCACCCCCCGTATCGGCGTGCACTTCCACGACACCTACGGGCAGGCCCTCGCCAACACCTTCGCCGCGCTCCAGCACGGCATCACCACCCTCGACGCGTCGGCGGGCGGCCTCGGCGGCTGCCCGTACGCCAAGAGCGCCACCGGAAACCTCGCCACCGAAGACCTCGTGTGGATGCTGCACGGCCTCGGCATCGAGACCGGGGTCGTCCTGGACCGCCTGACCGCCACCAGCGTGTGGATGGCAGAGGCCCTGGGCCGGCCGAGCCCCTCCCGTACCCTCCGTGCCCTCTCCCACAAGGAGTGACCCCCATGTCCCTGGACCACCGCCTGCCCGACGAGCTGGAAGAACTCCGGCGCACGGTCGAGGCGTTCGCACACGACGTCGTCGCCCCGAAGATCGGCGAGTACTACGAGCAGCATGCGTTCCCGTACGAGATCGTGCAGGAAATGGGCCGGATGGGCCTGTTCGGGCTGCCCTTCCCCGAGGAGTACGGCGGGATGGGCGGCGACTACCTGGCGCTCGGCATCGCCCTGGAGGAGCTGGCCCGGGTCGACTCCTCGGTGGCCATCACCCTGGAGGCGGGCGTCTCGCTGGGCGCCATGCCCGTCTACCACTTCGGCACGGAGGAGCAGAAGCGGGAGTGGCTGCCCAAGCTGTGCAGCGGTGAGATGCTCGGCGCCTTCGGCCTCACCGAGCCGGACGGCGGCTCGGACGCGGGGGCGACCCGTACCACCGCCGTACGGGACGGCGGGGACTGGGTGATCAACGGCAGCAAGTGCTTCATCACCAACTCCGGTACGGACATCACCGGTCTGGTCACGGTCACCGCCGTCACCGGCCGCAAGGACGACGGCAGCCCGCTGATCTCCTCGATCATCGTGCCGTCCGGCACTCCGGGCTTCACGGTCGGCGCCCCGTACTCCAAGGTCGGCTGGAGCGCCTCGGACACCCGCGAGCTGTCCTTCTCCGACGTCCGGGTTCCGGCCGCCAACCTCCTGGGCGAGGAGGGCCGCGGCTACGCCCAGTTCCTGCGCATCCTCGACGAGGGCCGGATCGCCATCGCGGCGCTGGCCACCGGCCTGGCGCAGGGCTGTGTGGACGAGTCGGTGCGCTACGCCAGGGAGCGGCAGGCGTTCGGCCGGGCGATCGGCAGCAACCAGGCCGTCCAGTTCAAGCTCGCCGACATGGAGATGCGCGCCCACACCTCCCGGCTGGCCTGGCGCGACGCCGCGTCCCGGCTGGTGCACGGCGAGCCGTTCAAGAAGGAGGCCGCGCTCGCCAAGCTCTACTCGTCCGAGATCGCGGTGGACAACGCCCGCGAGGCCACCCAGATCCACGGCGGCTACGGCTTCATGAACGAGTACCCGGTCGCCCGGATGTGGCGGGACGCCAAGATCCTGGAGATCGGCGAGGGCACCAGCGAGGTCCAGCGGATGCTGATCGCCCGGGAGCTGGGCTTCTAGGGGCGGGGGCCCGTCGGGGGCGGGCGAACAGATCCCGTAGGGGTCCGCTGCGCCCCCTGCGGGGCCACAACGCGGCGGGGCCGGGAGGGTATTCCCCGGGCCCGCCGCGCCGCGCCGGCGCGTCACCGCGCCGGCCAGGGCACCTCCGGCGAGCGGTAGTAGTTGAGGCCCAGCGCGTCCCACCGGGGCCCCTGGGCGGCCAGCCGCACCTTGTAGTCGTCCCAGTCGTGGGTGCGGGACGGGGACCAGCCCAGCTCCGCGATGCCGGGCAGCCGCGGGAAGGCCATGTACTCGATGTGCGCGGAGGTGGACAGCGTCTCCGACCACAGCGGCGCCTCCACGCCCAGGACGGAGCCCTCAGGGGCGCCCTCCAGGTAGCTGCCCGGGTCCCAGTCGTACGAGCGCCTGACGCCGACGTAGCCGGCCCAGTTCAGGCCCAGCGGGGTGTCCTTGTCGTACTTCATGTCGAGGTAGGCGCGGTCCGCGGGCGAGAGGATCAGCCGGGTGCCGTTGCGGGCCGCGTCGGCGACCTGCCGGCGCTCCGCCGCGCCCGTCTTGTCGTAGCCCCAGTACTGCGCGACGGCGCCCTCGGCCGGGTGCGCCCCGGTCAGCTGGTGCCAGCCGATCACGGTCTTGCCGTATTTGGCGACCACCGGCTGCACCTTGTCCATGAAGGCGACGTAGTCCGCGTGGCTGGTGGAGTGCGCCTCGTCGCCGCCGATGTGGAGGTAGCGGCCGGGGGTGAGCGCCGCGATCTCGCGGATGACGTCGTCGATGAAGTCGTACGTCACCTTCTTCGGCACGCACAGCGAGCTGAAGCCGACGTTGGTGCCGGTGTAGAGGGGCGGCGCCTGGCCGTTGCAGTTGAGCTCGGCGTAGGAGGCCAGCGCGGCGTTGGTGTGGCCCGGCATGTCGATCTCGGGGACGACGGTCAGATAGCGGGCGGCGGCGTAGCGGACGATCTCGCGGTAGTCGTCCTTGGTGTAGTAACCGCCGGGCCCGCCGCCGACCTGGGTGGAGCCGCCGTAAGTGGCCAGCCGCGGCCAGGACTTGAGGGCGATCCGCCAGCCCTGGTCGTCCGAGAGATGCAGATGCAGCCGGTTGATCTTGTAGCGCGCGAGCTGGTCGATGTAGCGCTTGACCTGCGTGACGGTGAAGAAGTGCCGGGAGACGTCGAGCATCGCGCCGCGGTAGGCGTAGCGCGGGGAGTCGGCGATGGTCCCCCCGGCGATCCGCCAGGGCCCGCGCCGGACGTGCCGCTGCTCCACGTCGGCGGGCAGCAGCTGGCGCAGGGTCTGCACGCCGTGGAAGAGCCCGGCGGGGCGGGCGGCGCTGAGGGTGACCGCCCGGCGGTCGGAGGTGAGCCGGTAGCCCTCGGCACCCAGCCCGCCGGTGCCGCTGCCGCCGAGCCGCAGCACGATGCCGTCCCGGCCGTCCTTGGTCGTCACCGGGAGGGACAGGCCGGTGGCGGGCCGCAGCAGCCCCGCCAGATAGCCGGCGATCCGCTTGGCCTCCCCGGAACCGCCGGGCACCCGGATGCGGGTGCCCGTACCGAGCGTGTAGGCGTCCTGGCCGCCGCGTACGGACGCCGGGGCGGGGATCACCCGGTCCAGGGGAGTGGCGGCCCGGGGAGCGGCGCCGGCGGCGCCCTGGGGCGTCACGGCGGCGGTTCCCAGCCCGGCCGCGACCAGCAGCAGCGAGAAGAGCAGTCTGCGTCGTCTCATCGACGGTCCCTTTCGGCGAACCTCGTGCATGGCGTGGTGCATGGCATGGAGCGACCGAACGGTGACCATGCGTACCGTGAGCCTCGATTCCGGTCAAGGTTCAGACCACTTTCCGGCCCCCAAACCGGGGACCGTGCCCGATAGCGGGCAGATTTCTTGCCATTCCTCGCGCCGCCCCGCAATATCGACGGGTGCTCGAACGCCGTCACCGCAGCGCTGAAGCGCCGCACGAAGACCTGGTGGACCACCTGGTGCGCAGTACGCCGCTGCAGCGCGGTGAGGCCGCCCGGGTGGTGCTGGACGTGCTGGCGTACTTCGACGAGACCACGGAGGAATTCGTCCGCCGGCGCCACCGGGAGCTGCAGTCCCAGGGACTGCGCAACGAGGAGATCTTCGAACGGATCCGCCACGAGCTGCCGCACCGCGCCGTGGCCCCGCCCGGTCTCTCGGCCCGCCAGCTGCGCCGCCTCGTCTACGGCTGACGTCCGCGCCCGCCACGCCGGGCCGGAGCACGAACCATCGTTACCACGTTTTCTGGGAGGGTCACTGTATGTGCGGAATCGTTGGGTATATCGGCAAACGTGATGTCGCCCCGCTGCTCATCGAGGGCCTGCAGCGGCTGGAGTACCGCGGCTACGACTCCGCGGGCATCGCCATCCACGCCAAGGGCACCGGCAAGGCCGCCGGCGGCCTGAAGACCGCCAAGGCCAAGGGCCGGGTCCGCGAGCTGGAGTCCCGGCTCCCCAAGCGCTTCGCGGGCTCCACCGGCATCGCGCACACCCGCTGGGCCACCCACGGCGCGCCCACCGACGAGAACGCCCACCCGCACCTCGACACCGAGGGCAAGGTCGCGGTCGTCCACAACGGCATCATCGACAACGCCGCCGAACTGCGCGCCAAGCTCGTCGCCGACGGCGTCACCTTCGCCTCGGAGACCGACACCGAGGTCCTCGCCCATCTCATCGGCCGCTCGCCGGCCGAGAAGCTGGAGGAGAAGGTCCGCGAGGCGCTGCGGCACATCGAGGGCACCTACGGCATCGCCGTGCTGCACGCCGACTTCCCCGACCGCATCGTCGTGGCCCGCAACGGCTCCCCGGTCGTCCTGGGCATCGGCGAGCACGAGATGTTCGTCTCCTCCGACGTCGCCGCGCTGGTCTCGCACACCCGCCAGGTCGTCACCCTCGACGACGGCGAGATGGCCACCCTCAAGGCCGACGACTACCGCACGTACACCACCGAGGGCTCGCGTACGACCGCGACGCCGGAGACCGTCGAGTACGCGGCCGAGTCGTACGACATGGGCGGCCACGACACGTACATGCACAAGGAGATCTCCGAGCAGGCGGACGCGGTGGACCGCGCGCTGCGCGGCCGGATCGACGACCGCTTCTCCACCGTGCACCTCGGCGGCCTGAACCTCGACGCCCGTGAGGCGCGCGGGGTGCGCCGGGTCAAGATCCTGGGCTGCGGCACCTCGTACCACGCGGGCCAGATCGGCGCCCAGATGATCGAGGAGCTGGCCCGCATCCCCTCGGACGCCGAGCCGGCCTCCGAGTTCCGCTACCGCAACCCGGTCGTGGACCCCGACACCCTCTACGTCGCGGTCTCCCAGTCCGGTGAGACCTACGACGTGCTGGCCGCCGTCCAGGAGCTCAAGCGCAAGGGCGCGCGGGTGCTGGGCCTGGTCAACGTGGTCGGCTCGGCGATCGCCCGGGAGACCGACGGCGGCATCTACGTCCACGCCGGCCCCGAGGTCTGCGTCGTCTCCACCAAGTGCTTCACCAACATGGTGGTCTCCTTCGCGCTGCTCGCCCTGCACCTGGGCCGCATCCGTGACCTGTCGGTCGCGGACGGCAAGCGGATCATCGAGGGCCTGCGCAAGCTGCCCGGCCAGATCGACGAGATCCTCAAGGGCGAGGAGGACATCAAGAAGCTGTCGGCCGCCTACGCGGACGCCAAGTCGATGATGTTCATCGGCCGGGTGCGCGGCTACCCGGTGGCGCGCGAGGCCTCCCTGAAGCTCAAGGAGGTCTCCTACATCCACGCCGAGGCCTACCCGGCCTCGGAGCTCAAGCACGGCCCGCTGGCCCTCATCGAGCCCGCCATGCCGACCGTCGCGATCGTCCCCGACGACGACCTGCTGGAGAAGAACCGCGCCGCCCTGGAGGAGATCAAGGCCCGCAGCGGCCGCATCCTGGCCGTCGCCCACCAGGAGCAGGAGAAGGCCGACCACACCATCGTCGTCCCGAAGAACGAGCCCGAGCTGGACCCGATCCTCATGGGCATCCCGCTCCAACTCCTCGCCTACCACACGGCCCTGGCCCTCGGCCGCGACATCGACAAGCCCAGGAACCTGGCCAAGTCCGTCACGGTCGAGTAGCACACGGGGAGCTCATCCACACGGCGAGCCGCAACCCCGGCTCGCCGTGGCGTCGCCCCTCAAATGCCCGGTGAGGCCTCCCGCCTCACCCACCGAAGCGACGTTTGAGCAACCCCCACGGCGCCCAGCCCCCTCCGCGAAAGCGGCGCCGGTTCAGGCGCAAAGGCAGGGCTCCGCGCGTGCCACCGTGCGCGCGGAGCCGCCGCCTCCCCTGTGCCGGCGTCGCCCGTCCGCCGGCGGGGTGCCGCCGTCCCGGGAACCGTCACGCCCCGGCCGGCAGCACGCAGTTACCGTGTGCGCGGCCGCCGGGCCCGTGTCGCGGCGCGCCCACGTGAGGCGTTTTCTACCCGCCGCAGGGGCGCCTTTCACCTTGCCGGGGCGCCCGGAACCGCAGCTGCGCACAATCCTCATGACGCCCCCGCACCTGTGTGCATGACGGGGAGAAAGATCACGGGAAGACGGCGCCACGGCACGGGAGTTGCCCCACACCCCGGGCGTCAGGGACCGCACCTGGGTGCGCGTCAGGGAATCACGATCACCGGGCGCTGCGCCCGGCGGGCCAGCCGTCCCGCGACCGAGCCGAAGATCCGGCCGACGATGCCGTGCGTGGAGCCGACCACGATCGCGTCGGCCTCGTACTCCCGACCGACCTCCTCCAGCTCGTGGCAGATGTCGCCACCGCGCTCGACGAGGATCCAGGGCACTTCGGTGAGGTGGTCCGCGCAGGCCAGCTCCAGGCCGAGCACTTCGGTGCGGTGATCCGGCACGTCCACGAAGACCGGGGGCTCGCAGCCGGCCCAGACGGTCGTCGGCAGCCGGTTGGCCACATGGACGATGATCAAACCGGAGTCGAGGCGCCGGGCCATACCGATTGCATACGCCAACGCGCGCTCGCTCGACATGGAGCCGTCGAAGCCGACCACGACGCCGTGCCGGAACGCGGGGTCGCAGGAATGGCGCGTCTTTTCCGCCGCTTCGAGGTCCGCCATGGGATCGGCGACCTGCTTGCGGTCCGCGGGTTCGGGGATTTCGTGACCGGCCATTGGTGTCTCGGCGAGGGCGTCCTCTTGCGGAGGGGCGAACGGGGGACGGCGATTGACTTGATCCGGCAGTTGACTGGGCTGACTCGTCCGAAGTGCGGGAGCCATAGTTCAAAGAGGAACGATACGTCTGGGAATCATCTTCCCAACCCGATACCCCAAGAGTACGGCGCCACTCCCCCGCTGCCCAGAGCCCGCCACGGACGCGGGGCGCCCGCGCGAGGTGAGGCGGGGCCTCGAACGTCCCGAGGAGCATGCCGGAGCGTGGCGCGGATGGCAATGCCCCGGCCTGCCCCCGTACGTACCCTTCCCGGTGACCCATGATCGTCGGCGGCGTTGTAGTAGCAGCCCGTCCGAGGAGAGTGCCACGGTGCCGTTGCCGTCCGACAGATCACCCGACCCAGTGAGCGATGTGGTGCGCTGGGGCGCGTTCAGCTGTGCCCTGGTGCCGTTCGTCCTGATCTTCAGCGGTGCCTCCTGGACCGGCGCGGCCGGGGCCGCGTTCGGTCTGACCGCGGTGACCTGCGTCTGCCGCGCCCTGTTGCGGCACTCCGAACGGACCGCCGCACGGGTCCGGGTGCGTGAGGTCGGGAGGCACCGGGACAGAAGCGGACGTTCAGGGGTGACGGCGCACGGGGGAGGCCGGCATTCCGGAGGGCGTACGCCGGTCGGTTGAGGCGCCGGCGACTCTGCGCGCGACCGTTTTCAGCCAACTTCCGGCCGAGGTCCCCACCTTGCCCGTGGCACCTCTCAACCCTGGTGTGAGCAGGGAGGAAAGGACCGCTGGGCATGGTTGTGCCCTACTGCGAACGGGCAGAGCCGAGACGCGTACTTCCCATGTAGGCCCGACGAGTGGAACGCTTCGTGATCGAATGCTTCGCGCCAAGTTGCCATATCGACATACCAGCGGGTGGTGAACTTGGCACTCCATCCTCACGGAACACAGTAGATTCGATCTTGGTAGCAATGGCGGGGGAACTGTGCAGGACCGAGAGGGCGAGACGACCGAGGGGGGCTTAAGTGCCATGAGCCAGGACTCCGCTGCCGTACCAGATGCCGCACGCAAGCTCGCCGCCCGACGACGCCGCGAAATAGTCGCGGTGCTCCTCTTCAGCGGCGGCCCCATTTTCGAGAGCTCCATTCCGCTCTCGGTCTTCGGCATCGACCGACAGGACGCCGGCGTTCCGCGGTACCGGCTGCTTGTGTGCGCGGGCGAAGATGCACCTTTGCGCACGACCGGGGGGCTGGAACTGTCCGCCCCCTACGGGCTGGAGGCGATCTCCCGTGCCGGGACGGTCGTCGTGCCGGCCTGGCGATCCATCACCCAGGCCCCGCCGCCCGCCGCGCTCGACGCGCTGCGGCGGGCGCATGAAGAGGGCGCCAGAATCGTCGGGTTGTGCACGGGGGCGTTCGTCCTCGCCGCGGCCGGACTGCTCGACGGCCGCCCGGCCACGACCCATTGGATGTACGCACCGACGCTGGCCAAGCGTTATCCGTCCGTCCATGTGGACCCCCGTGAGCTCTTCGTCGACGACGGCGATGTGCTCACGTCCGCGGGGACGGCGGCCGGTATCGACCTGTGTCTGCACATCGTGCGCACCGACCACGGGGCGGACGCCGCGAACGCGCTGGCCCGCCGGCTCGTCGTGCCGCCCCGGCGCACCGCGTCCGACATGGGACACCAGCGCTACCTGGACAGGTCATTACCTGAAGAGATCGGCGCCGACCCGCTCGCCGAGGTCGTCGCCTGGGCGCTGGAGCACCTCCACGAGCAGTTCGACGTGGAGACCCTGGCCGCCCGCGCGTACATGAGCCGGCGCACCTTCGACCGGCGCTTCCGTTCGCTGACGGGCAGCGCTCCGCTGCAGTGGCTGATCACCCAGCGGGTGCTGCAGGCCCAGCGGCTGCTGGAGACCTCCGACTATTCGGTGGACGAGGTCGCCGGGCGCTGCGGCTTCCGCTCGCCGGTCGCCCTGCGCGGGCACTTCCGGCGGCAGCTGGGCGCCTCACCCGCCGCCTACCGCGCGGCCTACCGCGCGCGCCGGCCGCAGAACGGCGGGGACGGGCCGGTACTCCGGCCGGAGCGTGCCGAGCGGCCGGAGCGCGAGCGGGCCATGCTGGGGGCGGGCACCGGGGACCGGTATTCCGCCGCCGCGCTGGCCGGCCACGGGCTGGCGACCGCCGAGGCGGCCGAAGCGGGCAAACCGCAGTCGGACGCCTTTGCCTCCCGGCTTCCGGAATCCCCGGTCGGCCGGGGTCCGGGCCGCCCCGTGCTGCCCGGACAGCGGGAGCGCCCCGTAGGGTGAGATGTATGAACGATCGCATGGTGTGGATCGACTGCGAGATGACCGGACTCTCGCTGGCGAATGACGCGCTCATCGAGGTGGCCGCCCTGGTCACCGACTCGGAGCTGAATGTGCTGGGCGACGGGGTGGATGTGGTGATCCGCCCCCCGGCCGAGTCGCTCGGCACCATGCCGGAGGTCGTGCGGCAGATGCACACCGCCTCCGGGCTGCTGGCGGAGCTGGACAGCGGCACGACGCTGGAGGACGCGGAGGCACAGGTGCTTGCCTACATCAAGCAGCATGTGCCGGAGCCGGGGAAGGCGCCGCTGTGCGGCAATTCCGTCGGCACCGACCGCGGCTTCCTGCTGCGTGACATGCCGGCGCTGGAGAGCTACCTCCACTACCGGATCGTCGATGTCTCGTCCGTGAAGGAACTGGCCCGGCGCTGGTACCCGCGGGCCTACTTCAACAGTCCGGACAAGAACGGCAACCACCGGGCGCTGGCGGACATCCGTGAATCCATCGCGGAGCTGCGCTACTACCGGGAGGCGGTCTTCGTGTCGCACCCCGGCCCCGACTCGGAGACCGCGAAGGCCATCGCCGCCAAGCACGTCGTTCCTGCTGAGCCGCAGTCCACGCCGTAGTGCGACGCAGGGCGCGTGTCGTGCGGGTGCCCACGGGGCCACCGTGACCCGTACGACACGCCCTCGGGCCCGGGACACAAAACCTGGGCGCGAGCACCCCTCCGGACCCTGTACACTTTTTCTCAGCCGGTGGGGAAAAAGAACCACACAGCACCGGTCATGGTGGGTATAGCTCAGCTGGTAGAGCACCTGGTTGTGGTCCAGGATGTCGCGGGTTCAAGTCCCGTTACTCACCCCACTTCAAGGCCCCCGACCTCAGGTCGGGGGCCTTGGCGTTTGTCTCACGTGCCTCCTGCCGGAGTGACGAGGCAGAGGGACGAGCGAGCTGGAGTGATGAAAGGAATGTCTCCGCCGATGTCGGGACGAGTGGGGACAAAGAGAGAAGGAAAGGGGGCGGGGCGCAGCGGGTAGGGGGAGCCCCCAGCGCCCCCCCAAGGGGGCCGAAGGTGCGGGGCCGGGGAACCGGACCCCCCGCGGGGGGTCAGCCCTTGTACGCGCCCAAGGCCGTGGTGAAGTACAAC
>NZ_JBHYPE010000021.1:0-49130 GCF_042746015.1 Streptomyces sp. NPDC058773 | reverse complement strand
CGCCGCGCTGGGGGCGGCGGGGGTCTCCCCCCCCCCCCGGGGGGGGGGGGGGGCGCGGGGGGGGGGGGGCCCCCCCCCCCCCCCCCGCCTCGGGGGCGGACGGTCCGGGCAGGGGGAACCGGACCGCCCGGTGGGGGTCAGCCCTTGTACGCGCCGAAGGCCTTGGTGAAGTCCAGCGGGCGCTGCTCGATGGAGCTGCAGGTGGGCTGCGCGGAGGTGCCCGCGCCACCCGGACAGGCCTGGTCGCGGGTCGAGGACCACATCGACAGCCCGCCCAGGTGCTTCTTCTCGGCGAACCGCACCAGCTGGGTGGCGTCGTCGGCCTTGAAGACCTCGCCCTGGACGTCGTTGACGCCGATCATCGGGGTCACGGCCACGGTCTTCCAGGCGGCCGCCTCGCTCAGGCCCAGGGCCTTCTTCAGCTGGCCCTGGGTGGCCTTGGCGGCCCGGGTGGCGTAGGTGCCCATGTCGCCGCTGTAGGAGGGGCCGTAGTCCATCGCCATGATGTTGACGGCGGAGATCTTGACGCCGTTCTTCTTGGCGTCGGCGACCAGGTTCACCCCGTCCTGGGTCAGCCCCTCGGGCATGACCGGCAGGGTGAAGGAGACGTCCAGGCCGGGGTGCTTCTTCTGGAGCCGGTTGATGGCCTGGGCGCGGCGGGTGTTGGCGGCGGTGTCCGGCAGTGCGCCGCCCTCGATGTCGAAGTCGGCCTTGGTGAGCTTGAAGCGGTCGATGACCTTGCCGTAGGCGGCGGCCAGCTCCTTCGCGGAGCCGCAGACCAGTCCGAGCTCGGAGCCGTTGGCGCCGCCGAAGGAGACCCGGACGTCGCCGCCGGCCGCGCGCAGTGCGGGGATCTGCCGGGCCACCGGGTTGTCGCCCAGCTCGCCCGCGCCGCCCCACTTGGGCTCGCAGCCGCCGCCGGAGGTGATGAAGGCGAGGTGGAAGTCCTTCACGCCGGTCTTCTCGGCGGTGCCGGTCAGGTCGTAGGCGGGGCTGAGCGAGGTGTCGACGTACGGGGCGAAGCCGGCCGCCGCCTTCACGGTGCCGCCCGCGGTGTGCGGCGCCTTGGCCGCCAGGGCGGAACCGGCGACGGCGACGGCGCCGCCCGCCGCGACCACGGCGGCCGCGCCGGTCACGATCAGCTTGGTGGTGCGGCTCGTGCGCCGGCGGTGTACCGAGGGAGTCATCGCATGCCTGCCTGTCGTCACATGAGGGGGGTGGGGTGCACCGTGGTGCGTCCCGCACGCTAGCGACAGCGAAACGGACAAATGCCGGGAACGGAGCGGCAGTTGGCGGAATTATGTCCGCCTTAAGGCGGCGAAAGGGAGCGGTTAAGAGCCTCTGGCATGTGCCCCGTTCAGGTGCCGATGCGCAGGGCCCGCCGCCCCCGGGCGCAGAGCGAGCGGCTCAGCCGGTGGCCGCGCCGTCCGCCGCGCGGGGCGCCCCCGCCGTCCAGCGCCAGCCAGACGCGCACCTCGGTGCCGCCGTACACCGAGCGGCCGATGCGGACGTCACCGCCGGTGGACTCGGCCAGCCGGCGCACGATGTCCAGCCCGAGGCCGGTGGAACCGCCCCCGGCTTCCGCCGGGTGGTTCCCCCGGCCGCCCCCGCCCGACCAGCCGCGTCGCAGCGCCGCGTCCGGGTCGTCGATGCCCGGCCCGGCGTCCGAGACCAGCACGATCACCGCCTCCTCGGCATTGTGGACGTCGACCGCGAAGGCGGTCCCCTCGGGGGTGTGCCGGAAGACGTTGCCGAGCATCGCGTCCAGGGCGGCGGCGAGGTCGGGGCGGGCGACGGGGACGCGTACGGGGTGGTCCGCGCCGGCGATGCGGACCGTGCGGCCCTCGTCCTCGGCGAGCGCCGACCAGAAGGACATCCGCTCGCGGATCACCTCGGCGGCGTCACAGCCCGCCGCGGCGGCCGCCTGCCGGGTCTGGGCCTTCTGCTCCCGGGCGGTGCGGATGATCTGGTCGACCTCGCGCTCCAGCTGCTCGACGGCGGACCGGGTCTGCTCGGCGGCGGGGGTGTCGCCGAGCGAGGCGGTGTTGAGGCGGAGCACGGTCAGCGGGGTGCGGAGCCGGTGCGAGAGGTCGGCGGCCAGCTCCCGCTCGTTGGCGAGGAGTTGGACGACCTGGTCGGCCATGGAGTTGAACGCACTGGCCGCGGCCCGCAGTTCCGTGGGGCCGTCCTCCGGGACGCGTACGCCGAGCTTGCCCTTGCCGAGGTCGTGGGCGGCACCGGCCAGCCGTTCGGCGGGCCGCACCATGCGGGTGCCGAGCCGGTCGGCGACCGCGACCGAGCCGATGACCAGCGCCAGGCCGACGCCGGCCAGCAACAGCCAGGAGGTGGCGACGCCCCGGGTGAGCGCCTCATCGGGGACGAACACCTCGACGACGGCGATACCGGACGCGACCGCGGTCGGCTGGAGGAGCGAGGTGCCGCCGGGGACCGGCGAGATGGAGGCCCGGCCCAGCTTGGCGGCGGCCGCCACATCGGCCTGCGGGGCGCGCCGGGAGCCGATCTCGGCGGGGCTGTCGTTCTTGCCGCCGGGCGGGACATGGACGCCGATCCGGCCGCCGGAGCCGGTCTCGGCGCTGGCGACGGCGCGTTCGAGCTGGCCGCGGTCGGTGGTGATGGCCAGGACCGGGCCGATGGTGGCGGCCTGCCGCTCGGCGTTGGAGTACGCGCGGTCGCGGGCCAGCTCCTTGACGACCAGCCCGAGGGGTACGGCGAAGGCGACCACGACCATCGTGGTGACCGCCAGCGCCACCTTGACCAGGGCCCATCTCACTGTGCTTGCCCCTTCACTTCCGGGCCGACGGGGCTCACCGGGGCGGCTCCAGCTTCACTCCGACTCCCCGCAGGGTGTGCAGGTAACGGGGCTTCGCCGCGGTTTCGCCCAATTTGCGGCGCAGCCAGGACAGATGGACGTCGATGGTCTGATCGTCGCCGTAGGACTGCTGCCAGACCTCGGCAAGGAGTTCCCTGCGGGCGACGACGACGCCCGGCCGGCCGGCGAGGAAGGCCAGCAGATCGAACTCCCGGCGGGTCAAGTCGAGGTCGACGCCGTCCAGTTCGGCCTGCCGGCGCAGCGGGTCGATGGACAGGCCGCCGACCCGGATCACTCGCGAGGGCGGTTCCGCTCCGGCCGCGGCGGCCCGGGAGCGGCGCAGTACGGCCGCCATCCGGGCCGAGAGGTGCTCGACGGAGAACGGCTTGGTGAGGTAGTCGTCGGCGCCGTCGTTCAACAGCCGGACGATGTCGGCTTCGTTGTCCCGGGCTGTGGCGATGATCACTGGGACATCGGTGATTCCACGCAGCATCTTGAGCGCCTCGCCCCCGTCCAGATCGGGCAGACCGAGGTCGAGGATGACGACGTCGAAGCCGACGTGCGCCACCTCACGCAGCGCCTCCAGAGCGGTACCGACACTGCGTACCGTATGGGAGGCCTCGGTCAGATGCCGGATGAGGGCCGAGCGTACGAACTGGTCGTCCTCGACCACGAGCACACTTGCCATGGGCGGCACCGTACGCCATCCAGGCGACAGCTCCGGACCGGAGTTGACAGCGGGGCGGTACGGTCCGCAGTGCTCGGCCCGGACTGCCGCCGCGCGGTCCGGTGGTGCAGTATGAGCCCAATGCAACGAGGACTGGTTCACGTGGCGGCCTGGACGCTGGCGACCGGCGCCGCGGTCGCCCTGTCGTGGTTCGGCGTACACACCGTGCTGTCCGGCACGGTGTACGACGCTCCGCGCGCCCTGCCCCTGACCAGCCAAGTCGACTCCTCGGAAGGGCAGTCGGACCGCGCCACCCCGCAGGTCTCCGCCACGCACCGTCCCAAGCCGTCCCCCTCCGCCACCCCCAGCACGACACCCGACGACCACGAACCGTCACCTCCGGCCACGCCGTCGCACACCGGCTCCGCCGCGCCCCGGTACCCGGCGCCCGACCCGCCGGGCGGCACCAAGCCGGTCTCCGACGGCCGGGTCAAGAGCTACTCCACGTCGGGCGGCCGGGTGGTCCTCGACATGGACAACCGGACCGCCGAGCTGGTGTCGGCCACGCCGAACCCCGGCTGGGAGATGCAGGTGTGGAAGCAGGTCGGCTGGCTGCGCGTCGACTTCACCGGCGGCGACGGCACCCACAAGTCCGTGATCTGCACCTGGAACGGCCATCCGCCGACGGTGCAGATCAGCTGACGGGCGAGCTGAGGCCGGGGCCGGCCGCGAAGGGCCCGGTGGCGAGGAGGAGCGCCCGGCCGCGCGCCGCACGGCGTCAGTCGAAGGCGTCGGGCGGCGGGGCGGGCGAGGCGGTGGCGGTGGCGTCGGTGACCGGGGCCGCGCCGCCGGTGAAGTCCAGCAGCGCCCGGCCGTGTTCGACCCGGCCGGCCTGGGGATCGGTCGCCGCCCGCCGGGTCAGCTCGGCGACCGGCAGCTCCCCGTCGGCGGCCAGCAGCACGGCGTTGCCGAAGCGCTTGCCGCGCAGCACGGCGGGGTCGGCGGTCAGACACAGCTCGCGGAAGACCGTGCGGACGGTGGCGATCTGGCCGCGCAGAAACCGCAGCGGCGGCCCGTCGGCGAGATTCGCCGCGTAGAAGCCGTCCGGCCGCAGCACCCGGTGGACCTCCGCCACGAATTCGGTGCTGGTCAGATGCGCGGGCGTACGGGCGCCGGCGAAGACATCGGCGATGACCAGATCCGCCCAGCCGTCCGGGATCTTCGCCAGACCGGCGCGGGCGTCGCCGCCGCGCACCCGTATGCGCCAGCCGCTGTCCCACGGCAACTGCCGTCGGACGAACTGGACCAGGGCCGCGTCGATCTCCACGGCCTGCTGGGTGGAGCGCGGGCGGGTCGCCGCGACATAGCGGGCCAGGGTCAGGGCGCCGCCGCCGAGATGGACGACGCGCAGCGGTTTGCCGGCCGGTCCGGCCAGATCGGCGACGTGCCCGAGCCGCCGCTGGTAGGCGAAGTCCAGATATGCCGGGTCGTCGAGGTCCACATGGGACTGCGGGGCGCCGTCGATCAGCAGGGTCCAGCCGCGCGGCCGGTCCCGGTCGGGCCGCAGTTCGGCAAACCCGCCGTCCACCGTATCGGTGACGGATTCCGCGCCGCCGCGCCCGCGTCTGCTCTTCGCCATGCCCACCAGTATGGCCGCTGCCCGGAATGCCGTATCCGCTGGTCAGCGCGTTCGCGGGAGCCGGGAGCGCCAGGAGCCCCGCGCGGACAGCGGAGTGGCGGACCACCCACGACCGAGGTCAGGGGCGATCCGCCAACTGCACGTCATGACCCGTGCCGGCCCGAGTCCTTCCGGACCGGCGGGCGGGTCACCTATTGATGCAAACGTTCCCGAACGCCGGGTTGAGCAGCGCGGCAGCGTTGAGGCTGTTGCCGCAGACGTTGATCGGGATGTTGATCGGAACCTGGACATTGTTGCCGCTGAGGATGCCCGGGGACCCCGCGGCGAAGCCCGCCGCGTTGGCACCACTGCGGTGGTTGTAGAGACCGCGGTGGTCATGGCGGAAATGGTCGCCACGGTGGTGACGCCCGTGGTCCCCGGCGGATGCGATGCCTGCGCCACCCATAACCATGGCACAGCTGGCCGCAGTCATCACGGCGGTCGTAACAAACCGCTTCATCCCATTCTCCTTTCAGTTCGCGAATGGGGCAACCGGTCACAACGAGCGAAAAGAGTCGGGGATGCGGGCGTTCCCCCTTCCGGGAAATCATTAGGCCTTCTGGCAGCAGCAGCCGGGCGACCGGAACTCCGGCATTCCGCCAATTGGCCGCCCCCGGCCGGGGCACGGCGTGCCTGTCGCGGTTTCCGACATGATTTCTGTCAGAGTGCTCTCCTGTTTGACTGATTGAAGTCGGAGAGGAAGACATGCGGAAGTCGCTGGACCGTACCGGGCGCGGCGCCGTATGCGCCCTGGCGTCCTTGGCATTGTCGGCCGCACTGTCTTCGGCGACGGCCGCTCCGGCCGTCCGGGAATCCGCACGAATTCCATTCACCGAGCGTTATCACGCCACACAGCACGGCGGAATCGTCCGCGCCGCCAACTCCTCGGTCACCTGCAAAACAGCATCCGGTCGCACCACCGCCCCGTGCGCCGCGGCCCAGCGGGGCGGCGCCGGCCGCAACGGCCAGTACCGGATGGCCGCCATCGACGTCGACGCCGACGCCGGCACCGCCGACTCCAGCAGCGCCACCCTGCGCATCCCGGCCGGTTCCCGGGTGAGCTACGCCCGGCTGTACTGGGGCGGGAGCCTGCGGGGCAGGGGGCAGCAGACCACCGGGGGCAGCGGCCGGGTGCTGCTCGCCGAGCCGGGCGGCCGGTACCGCCAGGTGCGCGCGGACACCCTGACCGGGCACCGCCCGCAGTCCGCGGCCGACGGTTTCCAGGCCTCCGCGGATGTCACCGGCCTGGTGCGGCGCGGCGGCAGCGGCGCCTACACGGTCGCCCGGATCAATATGGCGAGCGGCCCTTCCACGGCCGGTATGTGGGGCGGCTGGACATTGGTCGCCGCGTACGAGAACAAAAAGCAGCCGCTGCGCAGAATCGCGCTGTGGGACGGCTTCGAGTCGCTGGGCGCGGACCGCCGCGAGCTTTCGGTGCGGCTTTCCGGACTGCGCATCCCGGCGAATTCTCGGGGCCGCGCAGGCGTGGTGGCATACGACGGCGAGCGCGGCCGCGGAAATGACACGCTCTCCGTCCGGGCCGGCCGGAACCGCGCGCTGACGGTGCGGGATGCCGCCAATCCGGCGAATGATGTGATGAATTCTACGGTCACCGATTTCGGCCGGACGACGGTGCGGTGGCCGGCTTACCGGAACACCCTCGGATTCGATTCCGATGTATTCGACATCACCCCGGCACTGCGGTCCGGCGGTGACCGGCTCGCTTTCCGCTTCACCACCCGCAAACCGGGATATCTGCTCGGCGCGCTCTTCGTGCAGACCGATACCGGGCGCTGAGCGGCGCACCCGGAATGACCGCCGTGCCGGAGAGCAGGGAGCGGATCAGCCGATGACGACGGAGAGCGCGGACGCGCACCGCTCCGCCCCGGTCCCGTCCCCGTCGGCGGTCCCCCGCCCGGCGGCGACGGTCCGGCCGCCCCGCGAGCCCGAGCGGGAAGCCCTGCCCCCGCCCCGGCCCGGCCGCGGCCTACGGCGGCGGACCGTCGCCCCGCTGCCGGCCGCCGACGCGCTGGCCACCGCGGCCGCCGCGCTGCTCGTCCTCGGCACCGGAACCCCGGCCGCGCTCGTCCTGCTGCCGGCCGGGCTGCTGCTGCTCCACGCGCACGCCGGTCTCTACCGCCCCGGCCCCGCCCCGGGCCTGCTGACGCAACTGCCGACGCTGCTGGGCCGGTCCGCCGTCTGCTGGTGCGCGGCGGCCGCGGTGCTCGCCGCCGTACGCCCCGGGCAGGCGCTGTCACCGGCCCTGCTGGCGGGGGCGGTGGCGGTGCACACCGCGCTGCTCTGCGGCGGCCGGGCCGCGGCGCACCGGGCCCGCCGCCGGTCCGCGCGCCGCCGGCCGCGCGCCACGCTGATCGTCGGCACCGACCCGGCGGCCGGGCAGCTCGCCGCCGTACTACAGGCCCGACCCGAGTACGGGCTGCGCCCGGTCGGGGTGGTCACCCCGCCGTCGCTGCCGCCGGGCGCCCAGGCGTCCCCGGCCCTCGCCGGACCGCCGCTGCCGCGGCTCGGCTCCGCGCCGGAGCTCACCCGGGCCGTCATCCGGCACACCGTGCGGGACGTGGTGTTCACCCTGCCGCCGTACGGCGATCCGCACACCGCCGCGCTGCTGCGCCGCTTCATCGACCAGGGCTCGGCCGTCTGGCTGGCCGGCGCCGCGGCCGCCCGCGAGGGCCGGACACCCCAGGCCGCCACCGACCACCTGTGGGGCTTCGCCTGCCGACGGCTGGACACCGCCCCTCCCCGGCACGGGAGCCGGGGCAAGCGGCTGCTGGACCTCACGCTGGCCGCGGCGGCGCTGGTGGCCCTGGCCCCGGTGCTGGTGGGCTGCGCCCTCGCGGTGCGGCTCGCCGTCGGGCCCGGAGTGCTCTTCCGGCAGGAACGCGTCGGCCGCGGGGGCCGCAGCTTCACCATGCTGAAGTTCCGCACCTGGCAGCCGGACGACGCGCACGAGGCGGCGACGCGGTGGAGCCTGGCGCACGAGCGCCGGATGAGCCGGGCCGGGCGGCTGCTGCGGCGCACCTCGCTGGACGAGCTGCCGCAGCTGTGGAACGTGCTGCGCGGGGAGATGAGCCTGGTCGGGCCGCGCCCGGAACGCCCCTTCTTCGTCGAGCAGTTCCTCCGTACGTGCCCGGAGTACGGCGCCCGGCACCGGATGCCGGCCGGCATGACCGGCCTGGCGCAGGTGCACGGGCTGCGCGGCGACACCTCCGTCGAGGACCGGGCCCGCTTCGACAACCTCTACATCGACAGCTGGTCGCTGCGGCAGGACCTGCTGATCCTGCTGCGGACCGTGGCCTCGGTGGTGCGGCTGGAGGGCGGATGAGCGCGGGCGTCCCGCCGCCGCGCCGCCGCCCCGGCCGCACCGCCGCGGGGCCCGTCCCGCCCGGCGATCCCGGGGGCGACCGCACCCGGCGGCCGCCGGGACCCCGTTACCGCGCCCGGCCCCCGCTGCGGCGCCGTGCCCCGGGGCGGACACGCCCGGGCCCCGACCGGACCACCACCCCGGCCGCTACCTCTGGAGGCATCCGGTGAAGGTTCTGCATGTGATCACCGACCTCGGCGTGGGCGGCGCGGAACAGCAGCTGCGGCTGCTGCTGCGCCGGCTCCCCGTGCACTGCGAGGTCCTCACCCTGACCGGTCCGGGCCCGGTCGCCGAGGGCATCGAGGCCGACGGCACCCCCGTCGGCCACCTCGGCATGACCGGCACCCGGGACCTGACCGCGCTCCCCCGGCTCACCCGGCTGATCCGCGACGGCGGCTACGACCTGGTGCACACCCACCTCTACCGGGCCTGCGTCTACGGCCGGATCGCCGCCCGGCTGGCCGGCGTACGGGCCGTGGTGGCCACCGAACACTCCCTGGGCGACGCGGTCATCGAGGGCCGCCGGCTGACCCGCGGCGTCCGCACGCTCTACCGAGCCACCGAGCGGCTGGGGACGGCCACGGTCGCCGTCTCGGACACCGTCGCCGCCCGGCTGCGCCGCTGGGGCGTACCGGAACAGCGAATCCATGTGGTGCCCAACGGCATCGAGGCGCACCGCTTCGGCTTCGATCCCGCGGCGCGGGCGCTGGTGCGCACCCGGCTGGGGCTGCCGCTGGACGCCTTCGTGGTCGGTGGCGCCGGGCGGCTGGTGCCCGGCAAACGGTTCGACGTCCTGGTCCGCGCGGTGACCCAACTGCCCGGCGTACACCTGCTGCTGGCGGGTGCGGGGCCGGAGCGGGAGATGCTGCGGCGGATGGCGCAGCAGTTCGGCTCGGGCGACCGGATCCATCTGCTGGGCGAACGCGACGGCGCGGTCGGGGGCGCGCTCCACGGCGCCGCCGACGACCCCGGGACCACCGGGCCCGACATCCCCGGCCTGCTCTCGGCCATCGACGTCTTCGTCTCGCCCTCCCCGGACGAGGCGTTCGGGCTGGCCGTCCTGGAGGCGCTCGCGTCCGGGCTGCATGTGCTCTACGGCAGCTGCCCGGCGGTCGACGAGCTACCCGCGGACCAGGCTCCCGGCGCCCGCCACTTCGGCCCCCACGTCCACGAACTGGCCACCGCCCTACGGGAGCTGCGGCGCGAGGGGCCCGGCCGGCTGCCGGTCCCGCCGGTGGTGCGGCGCTATGACATCACCCGCAGCGCCGAGGCGCTGATGTCCGTGTACGAGCAGGCCGTGGCCGGGGCCCCGGCACGGCGCGGGAGCCCGGCGGCGGTGCCGCCGCCCCAGGGCCGGCCGGCCGCACTCCCGGCGGCGAGCGTGTCGCTGCCGGATCCGTCCCGGTCGCCGGAGCCTTCGCCGCTCTCCAACAGGTAGCGGCGGTCCGGCGCGGCCGCGGCGGCCGCGCCGGGCGCTCCGCCCCGGGTTCGGACGCTCCTCCCCGCCCCCACACCGGAAGAAAGCGCAGGAAACTCCATGTACGACCTCGTCGTGGTGGGCGCCGGCCCCTACGGACTCTCGATCGCCGCGCACGCGGCGGCGGCCGGACTGCGGCTGCGGGTCCTGGGCCGGCCGATGGCCTCGTGGCGCGCGCACATGCCCGACGGCATGCTCCTCAAATCCGAGCCCAGGTCCACCGCTCTCTCCGCCCCGGCCGACGGCCACACCCTGACCGACTACTGCGCCGCCCACGACCTCACCGCCGAGCACGGCGTCCCGCTGCCCGTCAGCACCTTCGCCGCGTACGGCAGCTGGTTCGGCGAGCGGGCGGTGCCACAGATCGACAAGGTCACCGTCACCGCCGTACGCCCGGACGGCGACGGCTTCCAGGTCACGACCGACACCGGCGAGCAGATCGCGGCCCGGACCGTGGTGCTCGCCCTCGGGGCGCTGCCGTTCGTCAACCGCCCCTGGCCACTGCTCGAACTCCCCCCGGAACTCGCCTCGCACAGCAGCGACCACCACGATCTGCGCCGCTTCCACGGCCAGGACGTCGCCGTGATCGGCTCCGGGCAGTCCGCGCTGGAGACCGCGACCCTGCTGGCCGAACAGGGCGCCAGGCCCCGCCTGGTGGCCCGCGCCGACCGGCTGCGCTGGGACTGTGCGCCGCCGCCGCTGGAGCGCGGCCGGCTGCGCGCGCTGCGCGACCCGCACTCCGCACTCGGTACCGGCTGGCCGACCTGGCTGTGGTCGGAGCTGCCCGGCGCGGTACGGCGGCTGCCGCCGGCGACCCGGGTGCACCTCGCGGCGCACACGCCGGGCCCGGCCGGTGCCTGGTGGCTGCGGGAGCGCTTCGAACCGGCGGTGCCGGTCCTGCTGGGGCACCGCATCCGGGCGGCGACTCCCCTGGATGACGGGGTGCGGCTCCGGCTCACCCATACGGACGGCGACTGCGAGACCCTCGACGCCCAGCACGTGGTGGCGGCCACCGGCTTCACCCCGGACGTCGGGCGGCTGCGGCTGCTGCACCCCCAAGTACGCACCACTCTGCGGACGGTGGGCGGCAGCCGGGCGCCCGAGCTGAGCGCCGGCTTCGAATCGTCCTGGCCCGGACTGTTCTTCGCGGGGCTGCTGACCGCCCCGTCGTTCGGCCCGTCGATGCGCTTCGTCCACGGCGCGGCCTTCACCGCGGCGCGACTGCTGCGCGGCGTACAGCGCCGCCTCGGCGACCGCCGCCGCGCCACCACCATCCCCCGCCCGGCACGGGACAGCACACCGGCCGCGCACTAGGGAGACACCCCCTGGCGACCGCCCTCCTGGCAACCACCCGCCCGAAGGGGCCGTCCGGCAGCGCCCGGGCGGCCCCTTTCCCGTTCTCCCGTACGGGACGGGCGTCACTGACTGCTATCCCTTACGGGACGGGCGTCACTGACAGCGGTCGACGGCCTCGATGGTGCGGGCCGCCTCGCCGAGCGCCGCGCGCAGGACGGCCGGATCGGTGGCGGCGGCGCCCGCGCCCTCCGGCGGCACCAGCCAGCCGGTGCCGGTCACCGGCGGCTCCAGCGGGGCTCCTTCGCCCTCCCCGCACAGTGCGCCGAGGGCGATGCCCCGCCCGGAGGTCTGGGTGCAGGCACTGCCCGGTACGTCCCAGCCGTCCGCCGTGCCCGCCGGCACCAGGAAGCCGAGGGTGTCGCACGCGCCGTCGTGCAGCACGGGGCCGACGTCGTCCCGCAGCCGGAGGATGTCGACGGCTTCCAGACCCTGCCGGGCCGGCACCGTGACGAGGTCACAGGCCTGGGCCGGTACCGCCGGTGCCCCGGCCACGACGGCCGGCCCCCGGCCGCCGGCCCGGCCCGCGGACCCGTTGCCGCCCCTGCTCACGCCGGTCTCCCACACGGAGAACCCCTCCTCGCACGTACCCGACCCTTTACACCGACTTCAACGGCCGGACGTGTCAACAGCTACGGCGGCGTAACGCTGCAAAGGATGGCAGTTCATGGCAGATCGCGCGCGAGATATCCGATTTGTAGCCAAACTGTGCGTATCGGAGCCATCACAGCCGGTACGGTCTTCCCGCCGCACCGCCAGGAGGCGGCAACGCCACCTGATGGCACGGAAAGGGCACGGAGAGGGTCCGCCATGGCGTCGCCAGCAGCAAGTTCAGCGTCGTCCCGCACCGTACCCGCCCGCCCGAACCTCGCCTTCCGACAGCTGCGCGGCCGGCTGTCACCGGGCGAGTTCGCGGCGGCGGTCCGACGGTCCGCCCGTGAGATCGGCGAACAGGTCTCGTGCGACGCCCGCTATGTGGGCCGCGTCGAGTCCGGGGAGATCCGGTGTCCGAACTACGCCTACGAGCGGGTGTTCCGGCACATGTTCCCCGGGCTGACGCTGCCCGACATGGGCTTCGCGCCGCGCGAGGCGGTACGCGGTCGGGGGGCGCGTACGGCGGCGGTCGGCGCCGCGCCCCTGGCAACCGACCCCGACCACCGCGATACCCGTATCCAGATCTGCGAGGAGAGCGACGTGCTGCGTCGCGCGTTCATCACCGGCGGCCCGGCAGCAGCCCTGGGCTTCGCCGCGCTGCATCCCATCGAGGCCGCTGCCGCCGCCGCAGCCGCCCATGTGCCCGGCCCACGCGGGCCCGTCACCGGCCGGCCCGGCACCGCCGAGGCCGCCGCCGTCGAGGAAGCCGTCCGGCACATCCGGCTGCTGGACGACCGGCACGGCGCGGAGGGCATCTACCGCCGCGCCACCCAGCCGCTGCGCGCCGCCTACGAGTTGCTGGACGCGGGCGTGCAACGCCGTTCGGTGTCCGACCGGCTGCACGCCGGGGCGGGGGAACTCGCCATCACCGTGGGCTGGCTGGCCCATGACTCGGGCCGCTTCGGCGACGCCCGCTCGCACTACGCGGAGGCGCTGGCCACCGCCCGGGTCTGCGGTGACGCCGCCCTGGAGGCCCACGCCTTCTGCAACACGGCCTTTCTGGCCCGTGACGCCGGCCGGCCGCGCGAGGCGGTGCGGGCCGCGCAGGCCGCGCAGCAGGCCGCCAAGCATCTGGCCTCACCGCGGCTGCTGTCACTGCTGGCGCTGCGGGAGGCAGGCGGCTGGGCGGGGCTGGCCGACCGGACCGGCTGCGAGCAGGCGCTGGCACGGGCCGAGCGGCTGTTCGCGGGCGGGCCGCGGGACGGCGACCCGGAGTGGATGACGTTCTACGGCGAGGCCGAGCTGGCGGGTCTGGAGGCGCAGTGCTGGTCGGCCCTGGGTGAGGCGGGCCGCGCGGCGGAACACGCCCGCCGGGCGGTGGCGCTCCAGAATTCCCATTTCACCCGCAATATCGCCCTGTTCACCGCGGAGCTGGCGGGCGATCTCGCGGCCGGCGGGGAGCCCGAGGAGGCCGCCGCGGCCGGGAGCCGGGTGCTGACGCTGCTGGAGCAGGTCCGTTCGGCCCGTATCCGGACGATGCTCGACGAGACGGCCCGGACGCTGCGGGCGTACGACGGTGGCGCGGTCGCCGCGTTCCTGGAGCGGCACGCGGCGTCGGCGGCTTCCGGGGCCTCAGCGGCTTCCGACGGCGGGGCGGCGGGCATGGAATCCGGCGGCTGACGGGCGGCGGCCCGACCTGCCCGGCGGCCCGACGGCCCGTCAGGAGGCCGGTCAGGCGGCCCGTCACACCGGTTCGCGGGTGCCCGCGCCGTCGGCGGACCGTGCCCCCGGCGACCGTCGTCCAGCTGCTCAGCCGGTCAGCCCAGGTGCCCGGTGTCGTTCCAGCGCTCGATCGCCGGTTCCCCGTAGGCCCAGCCGAGCACCGACAGGGACGTCGGCTCCAGCCGGATGCGGGCACCGAAGGAGATGTCCAGGCCCAGCCAGCGGGCGCCGAGGGCGCGCAGGATGTGGCCGTGCGCGAAGACCAGCACATCGCGGTCGGCGGACCGTGCCCACCCGATCACCTCGTCCGCCCGCGCGGTGACCTCGGCGAGCGTCTCGCCCTCCGGCACCCCGTCGCGCCAGATGAGCCAGTCCGGCCGGCCCGCCTTGATCTCGGCCGGGGTCAGACCCTCGTACGCGCCGTAGTCGATCTCCATCAACGCGTCCCACGGCTGCGCCCGGGAGCCGAAACCGGCCAGGTCGCAGGTCTCCTTGGCGCGGACCAGGGGGCTGGTGCGGACCTCGACGCCGGGCAGTCCGTCCCAGGGGGCGCGGTGCAGCCGCTCGCCCAGCAGCTCGGCGCCGCGCCGGCCCTCGTCCAGCAGCGGGACGTCGGTACGGCCGGTGTGCCGGCCGGACAGGGACCACTCGGTCTGCCCGTGCCTGGCCAGGAAGATGCGCGCTGCCATGGTCGTACCTCTCGCCGATCGCTCGGTTGCTCGTTCTCGATGCGGGCAACGTCGACCGCGGGCTTTCCATCATCGCGCACCGGGTCGTTTTGTCCCCGACCGGGGACACCGTCCCGCCCGGGGGCCGGGCTCCCGGGGCGCTCCCCCCTACGGCGCGGGGGCTCGGAGCGGTGGCCGGCCGGCGGGCGGTCGCCCCGTATGTCGGTGCCGGATGCGAGACTTTCGCGGGTGAACGTTTCGCGCGACAGTCGACCCGCGTCGGCCGCCCCTCCGGAGGAGCGGCCGACGGCGACGCCGGGCCCGCGGCGGGAGGTCCCCCCGCCGCCGGGGGCCGCCCCACCCGGTGGCCGCCGGAGCAGGCTCACCGAGCTGCGCGGCCCTGGCGTCCGCCCCCGCTCCCTCGACGCCCGCGCGCTCGCCGCGCTGGCCGCCAACCCGGGCTGCCGGCGCCGCGCGCTGCTGGACGGTGCGGGTATCGACAAGGGCGCGCTGGCCCAGGCGCTGGGCTCGCCCGCGGCGTACGGCCAGTCGCAGTTCGCGATCGTCCGCGGCCATTCCTTCGAGTCCCGGGTGAAGTCCGACGGCGGCACGGAGCTGCTGCGGCTGCTGCACGAGCGGCTGGCGCCCGGCGGCCCCCCGCCCGCGCCGGAGGAGGTCGCCACCCCCGATCTGTCCGCGGCCGGGCCCGAGGGCCGGGCGGCGCGGACGGCGCTGGCGCTGCGCGAGGCGACCGCGGCCGGCGGCTGGGCGCTGCTCGACCATCCGATGCTGGTCGTCGAGGTGGCCGGTTCGCCGGCCTATGTGGAGCCGGATGCGGTGGTGGTGCATCCGGACGGCAGCTGGACGGTCGTCGAGATCAAGTCCTTCCCGATGATCGACGGTTCGGCGGACGCCGCCAAGGTGGGCGCCGCGGCCCGGCAGGCGGCGGTGTACGTGCTGGCCCTGGGGCCGGTGGCCGGTCATGTCGGCGCACACACCGGCCGCCCGGTCCGGGTCCGCGACCGGGTGCTGCTGGTCTGCCCGAAGGACTTCTCCAACCTCCCCACCGCCGCGGCCGTCGACGTCCGCAAGCAGCTGGCCACGACCCGGCGGCAGCTGTCCCGGCTCACCCGGGTCGAGGAGATCGCCGCCGCGCTCCCCCCGGAGACCACCTTCGACCTCGCACTCGCGGACGACGGGAAGACCCCGACCCGCCGGCCCGAGGAGCTGGCCGAGGCCGTCGAGCTGGTCGACGCGGCCTACGCCCCCGAGTGCCTGGCCGCGTGCGAGCTGGCTTTCCACTGCCGTAAGCGGTCCCGGGAGGACGGTGCGGTGGAGGCGCTGGGGCGCGGTGTCCGGGGCGAGTTGGGCGGGCTGCGCACCGTCGGGGAGGTGCTGGCGGCGGCCCGCGCCGACGGGCCGGAATCCGCCGCGTCCGCCGACGGACCCAAGCCCCCCGCCACCGAAGGGCCGGACGACCCGGCCGTCGTCGCGCTGCGGCGGGCCGCCGCGCTGCGCGCCGAGGCACTGGGCCGCCCGGCCGTGCCGGGACCGCGAGCGGAGGAGCCGGGATGTCACTGATCGAGACGCTGGCCCGGATGGAGGCGGTGACGGCGGGCCGCGCCCAGCCGCGGTGCACGGTCCGGCACCGCCATCTGGCCGACCGGCCCCTGGTGTTCGTCCCGTTGACGACCGCGGGCGAGGCCGGTGCCCCGCTGGGCGCGCTGGTCGGCACGGACCGCGAGAAGCCGGTGCTGCTGGCCGTGCCGCAGCCGCGCGACCGCGATCTGCGGTTCGCCTTCCTCGCCGAGCTGGCGGAGTCGGTGCTGCCGTACGTGGACGGCTTCGCGGACGCCGTCGAGTGGGAGGAGCGCAAGGAGACCGACCCGGAGACCGGCAAGAAGGTCCCGGTGCAGGTCGAACTGTGCGCGGATGCCCCGCAGTTGATCGTGCCGAGCGCCGCCGGTATCGAGTTCGTGCGGCTGCTGGGCCGCTCGATGCGGTTCCGGCGGACGGCCGAGCAGGAGCCGGAGACCCCGTATCCCGCGCCGCCGCACGTCCCGCTGCTGGGCCGCTGGCTGACCCATTTCGGCGAGCGGGCGCGGGTCCCGGGCGCGAGCCTGCTGCTGTCCATGACGGGCCTGCTGACCCGCCATTGGGCGACCGGCCAGAGCGTGCTGGAGGACCAGCACCTGGGCGCGCTGCTCTCCTGGATCGACCCGCCGCCCGGGATGTCGGGCCGGGAGGCGGCCGAGCGCGCGGAGTCGGCGCGGGACGCGGACGGGCAGCTGCTGTGCCCGCCGGCCGGCCCGGCCACCGACCCGGCGTTCGACAACCGGCTGCTCGCGCCGGCGATGGCCCGCTACGACGCCGGGCTGCCGGGCGCCGAGGAGGCGCTCCGCACCCTCGTCGAAGGGCAGCTGCGACCGGCCTGGGACGCCGTCTGGCAGGGCCTCGACCTGCTGCGGACGCTCCCCGAGGGCGCCCGGGTCGCCGACCGCTGGAAGCGCGACCGCTGGTCGTACACCGCGCACCGGGACCGGATCCGCGCCGGGGAACCCCCGCAGCCCCGTCAGGACGACGCGGTCACTGCCGCGCAGAAACTGTCCGCGCGGGAGACCGCCCAGGCCCAACTGGACGCCCAGGAAGCCCTGGACGACCCCCTGGTGATGGCGGGGCGCCGACTGGCCGGGGAGGCGTTCGAGGGCACGGTCACCGCCGTCGAGATGGCCTTCTCCGAGGGCAAGCGGCCGATGCCGCGCCCGCTGGTCACACTGCGGACGGCCGACCGCCCGCAGCTGGCCGGGGGCGGCAAGCTCTACCGCCCCGTGGCGGACGGCCGGACCCAGACCGCGGAGTTCGTGGTGTCCGTGCCCGAGGAGCCGGGGATGCTGGTGGTGCGGCTGACGGGCGGGATGGGGCGCGGGAAGACCCCGGAGCCCGGTTCGGTGCCGGAGCCGGACGACACGGTGTGCTGGACGCTGTTCGAGCACGCCCCGCGCGGCGGCCCGGAGCTCCCGGACCCCGAGGACACCCCGTGGACCCACGGCGGCCCGCCGCCGGGGGTGGTGGACGCGCCGCAGCCCGCCCCCGACCCGGTGACCCCGGAGGACTTCCTGTGACCCGCGCCCGGCCCTCGACCGCCCTGGAGAACGCTCCCGTATGACGGCCACTCAGGACCCCTTGGAGCTCCCACGCCCTTCCGGCAGTGGGGGAGCCACCACCGCCGGCCCCTTCGACCCCGCCGCCGCGGCCGCCGAGGCGACCGACAAGATCCTGCGGGACACCCTGCACGGCAGCCGGCGCGGGGTGGTCGTGGACTCCCCGCCCGGCGCCGGCAAGTCCACCCTCGTGGTGCGCGCGGCCCGCGAACTGGCCGCCGCCGGACGCCCGTTGATGGTGGTCGCACAGACCAACGCCCAGGTCGACGACCTGGTGCTGCGGCTCGCCGAGAAGGACCCGCAGCTGCCCGTCGGGCGGCTGCACAGCAGCGAGCCCGGCTCCTTCGACCCGGCGCTGGCCGGGCTGCCCGCGGTCCGTACGTCCGCGAAGATCGCCGACCTGGCCGGGTTGGACATCGTCGTCTCGACGGCCGCGAAGTGGGCGTACACCAAGGTCGACGAGCCCTGGCGGCACGCCATCGTGGACGAGGCGTATCAGATGCGCTCCGATGCGCTGCTGAGCGTCGCCGGGCTCTTCGAACGGGCGCTGTTCGTCGGCGACCCGGGCCAGCTGGACCCGTTCAGCGTGGTCGGCGCGGAGCAGTGGGCGGGGCTGGCCTACGACCCGTCGTCGAGCGCGGTGTCGACGCTCCTGGCGCACAACCCCGATCTGCCGCAGCACCGGCTCCCGGTGTCCTGGCGGCTGCCCGCGTCGGCGGCGCCGCTGGTCTCGGCCGCGTTCTATCCGTTCACCCCGTTCCGCAGCGGCACCGGCCCCGGTGACCGCCGGCTGGCGTTCGGGGTGCCGGGCGACGGCTCGGGCCCGGACCGCGTCCTGGACGAGGCCGCCGAGTCCGGCTGGGGCCTGCTGGAACTCCCCGCCCGCCGCACTCCGCGGACGGACCCGGAGGCGGTGCAGGCGGTGGCGCAGGTCGTGCGCCGGCTCCTGGACCGCGGCGGCGCCACGACCGGTGAGGCCCACGGGTCCCCGGCCGCCCCGGCCCCGCTGACGGCCGCCCGGATCGCGGTCGGCACCGCCCACCGCGACCAGGCGGCGGCCGTCCGCGCCGCGCTCGCCGGCCTCGGGGTCTCCGGCGTCGCGGTGGACACCGCCAACCGTCTCCAGGGCCGCGAGTTCGACGTCACGGTCGTCCTGCATCCGCTGTCCGGCCGGCCCGACGCCACCGCCTTCCATCTGGAGACCGGCCGGCTGTGCGTGCTCGCCTCCCGCCACCGGCACGCCTGCATCGTGGTCTGCCGGGCGGGCGTCGCCGACCTGCTGGACGAGCACCCCTCGACCGAGCCGGTCCGTCTCGGCGTCACGGTCAAGTTCCCGGACGGCTGGGAAGCCAACCACGCCGTCCTCGCCCACCTCGCGGAACACCGGGTGAGCTGGCGCCCTTAGGGCGTGTCTCCGGCGGGCCCGTACGGCCACTCCCACGGGCCCACTTGCGCGCAGCGGGACAATGGAATGCGGCACACGATCTGGAGGTAGGTACATGTCCGAGCCGCGACCGGCTCCCGACCCGCGTGGTACGGCGCCGGGACCTCGGCGGATGAAGCCCGCGCAGCTGCTCTTCGAGCCGCCCGAGGCCGTCGCCGACCCCGAGCACTTCTTCGGCCTGGAGTCGATGGAGGACCCGCGCGAGCTGCTCGGCCGCGCCACCGAACTCACCCTCGCCTTCCGCGCCGCGGCCGACCGCGCCACGGAGTTCCAGGCGCTGGCCGCCGCCCAGCTGTCCGACCCCAGCCGGTTCGACCGGCTGCCGCTGGCCGCGCTCGCCGAGCAGGCGGAGTGGACCGAGGACTACGCCCGGAAAATGATCGAGTTCGGCCGCAGCCTGATGCGGAGCGGCGGCTCCCTGCCGGGCGACATGGACTGACCGCCCCGGCCCCGTCCGCGCCCATCGGCGGCCGGAATCGTGCCCGCCCGACGCGCCCCACGACGGCTCATGATCCGTGATCATGGGCCGCTGGCATATGCAAGGGGGGAAAGATACCGGCTCCCCCACCGCCCCGTCCCGTTTTCCGCCAATCAGGCAAGTCCCGGTGTGCCGGCTGGGTAGACCTGTCCCCATGAGCGACTGGCTGCCTGAGACCCCCCGCACCCTGGCCTTTCCGACCGCCGCATACGTCACCCTCGCGGGCGCCGACTGGCTCGCCTCCGCCAGCCCCCATCCCGACGAGATGCACACGCTCTGGGCGACCCGTCCGGCCGCGCCCAGCGCGCTGCCCTGCGGCACCGCCTTCGACGTGATCAACGCCCCGGCGCTCTTCGGGCGGCGCATGGTGGACCGCTTATGGTCCGACGGCCCCGGCTCGGGCCCGGTGGCGGCGCACCGCGGCCGCATCCTGATGTTCACCACCCCGGGCACGGCCCAGCGGCTGCCGGCGCTGCTCGCCTGGGAGGAGTGGGCCACCGCCGTCCCTCCGCTGCTCTGCCACGGCAGCGGTGACGCGGTGACCGTCCCGCCCCTGCACCCCCGCCGCGGGCCCGCCGCGGACCGGGCCCCGGGCGCCTGCGGCCCGGAGGACGAGGACCCGGCCGCCCCGTCCGTCTCCCGCTGGCTGGTGGCGCCGGATGTCCGCGATCCCTGGCTGCCCGGCCCCGACGTCCTGCTCTGGGCCTGTGTCCGCGCGGCCCGCTCGATGGCCGGTCCGGCGCGTGAAGCCGCAGCTCAGCACCCCGTCGCGATGCTGACCGCGGGCTGAGCGAAACCGATTTTTGCCCTCCCCGGCCAGGATGCTAATGTTTTCCCCGTCAGCAGGCGCCGCTAGCTCAGTTGGTTAGAGCAGCTGACTCTTAATCAGCGGGTCCGGGGTTCGAGTCCCTGGCGGCGCACAGACGGTCGAAGGCCTCCACTCCGGTGGGGGCCTTCGTCATTGCGGTGTGCAGGGCGGCATACGGCGCGGTCAGCCGCGGTTCACCTTCACCGCCCAGTCCCCGTCGGCCGTGCGGCCCTCGACCTGGATGCGGACGCCGTCCTCGGCGTCGTCCAGGCTCTCCCCCACGCCCAGCGGCGCGTCCGCGAGCGGCGGGTAGACGGAGGTGCCCCAGCAGGCCGAGGTGTCCGGATGCCCGTCGAGCACCTGCACGGGGCCCGACCCGGAGGCCGTCCTGCTGCGCACGCGGTAGACCAGCACGCCTTCGGTGCACAGCGAGCGGTCATTGGCGGTGGCACCGCGTGCCTCGATGGCCAGGGCGCTGTCGGAGCCCGTGCGGACCACCAGGAGCCGCGGCCGGCGCTGGGCGCGGGGCTCCTTGGGGGCGGACAGCGGTCGCAGGGAGTGCATGGCCGGCCCGGCCAGCGCGACGCAGTCGACCTGGCTGTCGGCGATCCAGCCCAGCTTCCACTTGTGCCAGGCGAACGGGTCGGGCGCGAGTCCGAACTGGCTCCCCATGAGGTCCCAGTCGCCGACGTAGGTGTCCCAGTCGCCCTTGCCGTCCTCCGGCCGGTGGTAGAGGTCCGGCAGATCGAAGACGTGCCCCGTCTCGTGGGCGAGGACGTTGCGGTCCGGCGGGTTCTGCTCGAAGACCGTGACGAACCGGCGCAGGTCCCGGTCGTCGGCGTGCATCGGCCGGTCGAGGTTGACGACCTTGGTGGCGTCCGAGTCGACGCCGGGCGCCTCCGGGTCGGCGACGAAATAGACCACGTCGTAGTGGCTGAAGTCGATGGAGGGGTCGGCGGCGGCGACCGCGTCGTGCAGATAGGACGAGCGCCGGCCCGCGTCCCAGTCACGCTGTATCCCGTAGGCGGCGGACGGGCGCGGCATCTGCACCCAGCGGCGGTGAACGTGCGGGCGCAGCCGGAATTTCCCGTACGAGGCGCGCTCGAAGAAGGCGGAGGTGGCGGGGAAGTAGTCGCGGGACAGTTCCTGCGGCGACGCGAGGGGGCGGGCGTCCGGGAAGGACAGATAGATCATGACGGCGTCGAGCGGGCGGTCCGGGCGCGGATAGGACCCGTTCCAGCTGTCGACGCCCTCGGAGTGGTGCGCGTCGGTGCGTCCCAGGGCGCACGGGAGCACGGCCTCGGATGCGGTGGCGGGCCCGGCGACGATGGAGGTCGCGATGAGCGCGCTGAGCGAGGTGAGAACGGCCGCGACCCGCCGCAGGCTGCGGCGGTCCACCCTGTCGGGTGTCTGGGCGCGCGGCACACATACCTCCAGGGACGGATTCGGCGACCTCATCTACCCTGTGGCGATTTAATGCTATTCGTCCTGTTTTGAAGGCCCGGACGGGTGAGCGGCGCGTCTTGGCCGTGCCGTAACGGAAAGTCACAAACGACCATCGGGGCAATCCGTACGAACAGAGCCGGGCAGAAATGGCCGAAGTTCCGTCATGCGCGCGGGCGATCACGGCAGCGTCGCTGGATCGGCCGTCGTGCCAGCCTCTATGATCGCCACACTTTCCAGCGCGAGATCCCCCCTCCATCACGAGACAGCGCCACGCGGGAGCGAGCAGTGAGCGGACACCCCGACAGCCCGGGCCGCACGCCCGGAGCGACGCTCCCCTCAGTGACGGAGCGTGAGGAAACGACCAAAGAATCCGCCGAGACCCGGCCCGCCCCGGGCGGGCCCGGCGAAGACAGCGCGGCCTCCCTCGGCGACTACCGCGCCACGTTCTACGCGGCGCGGGTGGCGATGGCCGTCCTCAACCGCGACGGCCTGGTCCTCGCCGCCAACCCGGCCTTCGGTGAGCTGCTCGGCACCGACCCGGCCGAGCTGGTCGCCGCCACCGCCGCGGACCTCACCGACCTCGGCGCCGACCCGCGGGTGTGGACCGCCTACCGCGAGGTGCTCTGCGGCCGCAGCGACCGGCTGCGCTGCACCCGCCGCCTCAAACACCCCGAAGGGCACTCCGTCTGGGTGGAAGTGACCGTTGAGCCGCTGACCCCCGAGCCGCTCAGCGGCGAGGAGCGGATGCTGCTGTCGGTCGCGGACATCAGCGACCGGCACGACCTGCTGGCCCGGCTGCGGCATCTGCAGATGCACGATCCGGTGACCCGGCTGCCCAACCGGGCACTGTTCTTCGAGCGGCTCTCCGCCGCCCTGGAGACCGCCTCCTTCGAACCGTCCGGCACCGGCCGCATCGGCCTCTGCTACCTCGACCTGGACGGCTTCAAGGCCGTCAACGACACCCTCGGGCACCGCGTCGGCGACCGGCTGCTGAGCGCGGTGGCGCAGCGGCTGACGCGCTGCGCGGAGAGCGCCGAGGAGCGCGGGGCGGACCGTGGCGGGCCCCTGGTCGCCCGGCTCGGCGGTGACGAGTTCGCGCTGCTGGTGGAGGACTCCACCGGCACCGACCAGCTCGCGGAGCTGGCCCAGTGCGTGCTGGACGCGCTGCAGCGCCCGTTCGACCTGGCCGGGCAGCGGCTGTCGGTGTCGGCGAGCATCGGGGTCGTGGAGCGGGCCGCCACCGGCACCACCGCGACCGGTCTGATGCAGGCCGCGGACACCACGCTGTACTGGGCCAAGGAGGACGGCAAGGCCCGCTGGACGCTCTTCGACCCGGAGCGCAACGCCCACCGGATGACCCGGCAGGCGCTCTCCAGCACCCTGCGGCCGGCCGTGGACCGCGGCGAATTCACCCTGGAGTACCAGCCGCTGGTCGGGCTGGGCGACGGCCGGGCGCAGGGCGTGGAGGCGCTGGTGCGCTGGCGGCATCCGCAGTTCGGGACGCTGTCGCCGAATCGGTTCATCGCTCTGGCGGAGGAGAACGGCGCGATCGTCGAGCTGGGCCGCTGGGTGCTGGAGCGGGCCTGCCATCAGGCACGCGCCTGGCAGCTGGCGCACCCCGACGAGCCGCTGTTCGTCAGCGTCAATGTGGCCGTACGTCAGGTCTGGGACTCCGACCTGGTCGCGGATGTCGCCGGAATTCTCGCCGAGACGGGGCTGCCGCCGGAGCTGCTCCAGCTGGAGCTGACCGAGTCGGCGGTGATGGGCTCGGCCGGCCGGCCGCTCCAGGCCCTCCAGGCGCTGAGCGACATGGGCGTACGGATCGCCATCGACGACTTCGGCACCGGCTACTCCAACCTCGCCTACCTCAGCCGCCTCCCGGTCTCCGTACTGAAACTGGACGGGTCCTTCGTCCGCGGCTTCCGCTCGCAGGAGCACCCCAACCCGGCGGACGAGATGATCGTGGAGGCGCTGGTGGCGCTCGCGCACCGGCTCGGCCTCACGGTCACCGCCGAGTGCGTGGAGAGCGCCGAACAGGCCGAACGCCTCCGCCGCATCGGCTGCGACACCGGCCAGGGCTGGCTCTACTCCCGCCCCGTGGCCCCCGACCGCGTCGAGGCCCTCCTCGACGCGGGGCGGCACACGGGGGTCTGAGGGGGCCGCGGACCCCGCGCCCTACCCCGGCAACCCGTACGCGTCCGCGATCAGCTCGTAGGAGCGCAGCCGGGCCGCGCCGCCGTGGGCGTTGGCGGTAATCATCAGCTCGTCGGCGCCGGTGCGCTTGGCGAGGTCGTCCAGGCCCTGGCGGACGGCGTCCGGGGTGCCGTGAACGACATTGCCGAGCCAGCTGTCGACGAAGCCCCGCTCCAACTCGTTGAAGCGGTACGCCTCGGCCTCGTCCGGGCCGGGCACCAGGCCGGGGCGGCCGGTGCGCAGCCGGACCATGGACAGCGCGCCGGTCATGACCTGGCGGCGGGCCTCCCGCTCCGTCCCGGCGGCCAGCGCCGCGACCCCGATCAGGGCGTACGGCTCCGCCAGCGCCTCGGAGGGGCGGAAGGAGGAGCGGTAGAGGTCGAGCGCGGGGAGGGTGTTGGCCGCGGAGAAGTGGTGCGCGAAGGCGAACGGCAGGCCGAGGGAGCCGGCCAGCCGGGCGCTGAAGCCGGAGGAGCCCAGCAGCCAGAGGGGCGGGCGGTGCGGGTCCTGGACCCCGCCCGGTGAGGTCGCCTGGACCGGACCGGGGACGGCGTGGATCTTGGCGTACGGATGGCCGTCCGGGAAGGAGTCGTCGAGGAAGCGCGTCAACTCGGCCAGCTGCTGCGGAAATTCCTCCGCGCCCTCGTGCAGGCCGCCGGTCCTGCGCAGCGCCGCGGCGGTGGCCCCGTCGGTGCCCGGCGCGCGGCCCAGGCCCAGGTCGATCCGGCCGGGGGCCATCGCCTCCAGGGTGCCGAACTGCTCGGCGATGACCAGCGGGGCGTGGTTGGGCAGCATGACGCCGCCGGAGCCGAGGCGGATGCGGCCGGTATGGGCGGCGAGGTGGGCGAGCAGCACCGCGGGCGAGGACGAGGCGACGCCGGGCATGGAGTGGTGTCGGCTACCCAGTAGCGGTGGAAGCCGCGGCGTTCGGCCGTACGGGCGATGTCGACGGCGGTGCGCACCGCCGCGGAGGCGGTGCTGCCGGCGCCGACCGTCACCAGGTCGAGCACCGACAGCGGGACGGGCGCACTGCCCCGGGCGGTGCCCCGTATCCCGTCGCCGGCCGGCTCGCCGCTGCCCCGGGTCTCCTCGTCTTCGCCGCTCACGGTGCGGGTCCTCCTCGCGTCGGTGGTCTGCGGCGAGGACAACCGGAGAGACTCTCCACTTATTCCCGGGTCAGAACCCCGGCCCGGCACCGCGGTCGGCGGAGCCGCCGGACCTGCTGCGTCCGGGCCCCGCCGGTTCCGCTAGGCGTGCGCCGTCCGGGAGAAGAGGGTGCCGAGGGCCGGACAGTGGAGCGTGCGGTCCAGTAGCCGGAGGCCCTCCCAGGCCGTCACCTGATTGGCGGTGAGCACCGGCTTGCGCAGCTCCGCTTCGAGGGCCGGCAGATGCGCGGCGGTGTGCAGCGCGGTATCGGGCAGCAGCACCACCTCGGCGTCCGGATGGTCACCGGCGCGGGCCAGCGCCAGCACCTCGTCGATGCCCCAGGTGCCGACCTCGGCGGCGGTGATGATGCCGCTGCCGCGGGTCGAGACGACCTCCGCACCGGCGGACTTCAGGAAGGCGTGGAAGCGCTCGGCGACATCGTCGGGATAGGTGGCGGCGATCGCCACCCGCCGGGCGCCGAGCGCCTGGACGGCATGGGCGAACGCGAAGGACGTACTGGAGGCGGGCAGGCCGGCGGTGGCGGACAGCTCCCTGACCTGAACGCGCGCGCCCTCCCAGCCGAAGACGAAGCTGGCGCTCGTACAGGCCCAGACGACGGCCTCGGCGCCGCGCTCCTTGAGCTCGTCGACGCCCGCCGCCAGCCGCCCGGCGGAGCCCATCTCCAGCAGCGCGTCGACGCGGTGGGCGTCCTCGCCGATGTCGGTGTGCACGAGCGGCAGGCGGACCGAGCCGCCCAGCAGCGTTTCGAGCCGGGGGTAGTCGTCCTCGGCGGAGTGGCCGGGGTAGAGGAAGCCGACCGATGCCATGCAGTTCTCCCTTGCGTGTTCGGCTGCGGGTGCAGGGGGTTCGTGGGTGCGGGTGCGCTCACGGGTGGTGGGGTGACTCCGGGCAGAAGTGCTGCCGGCGAGGGGGACGACGCCGGCAGCATCCGGGGTGGCGGCCGGGTTCGGACCGGCCTCAGACCGGGGGCAGGCCGCCCGCGTCATCCGGCGGATACGGCGGCGGATCGAGACCGTCGAGCGGCTCGCCCTCCGGTGGGGCGGGAGGTCCGGCGAAGGCCGCCTCGGGCGTCGCCCTCGGCAGCCCCTCCCCGGGCCCGCTCGCTGAGCCGGTCATCGCGGCCGGACCGCGCCGCGCCACCGGATCGAGCAGTGCCTGGTACGGACCCACCGCCTCGACGCCGATGGCGCGCAGCGCCGCCCACATCGTGACCTGGTTGGCGGACAGCACCGGCATCCGCAGCTCGGCCTCCAGCTGCGGGATGACGTCGTACGTCGGCAGGTTCGTACAGCTGATGAAGAGCGCGTCGGTGTCGCCGACCACGGCCGCGCGGGCCATGTCGACGACATCGCGGTACGGCACCTTCCAGATGTGCCGGGTCAGTCCGAGGTAGGCCCGGCCGGTGACCGTGATGCCGGCCTCCCCGAGATAGTCCTCCAGGGAGTCGGTGACCGATTTCGTATAGGGCGTGACCACGGCGATGCGCCGGGCGCCGATCTCGCGCAGCGCTTCGATCAGTGCGCCCGAGGTCGTGAGGGAGGGAACCTCCCCCGCCTGGACCATGGCCGCACACATCGCCCGCTCGCCGGCGACCCCTCCGACGAAGCTGCCGGAGGTGCAGGCATAGGAGATGACCTGCGGTGATACCGCGCACAACGCCTGGACGGCAGCGTCCAGCGTTTCGTGCTCACTGACCAGCCGGGCCAGGTCCAGGCTGACCTCGACGGGTACAAAAGGGGTGCGGGTGAGGTGGAGCGACACGTCGTCGGGCACCCAGCGCCAGAGTTCGCGGTCCAGCGCGAAGTCGAAGGGAGCGACGACGCCCACGCCGAGCTGCGGCTGTGGGCCACCCAGAAAGGAGACGTCCATGAAGGCCCCTAGAAGAAACGAAGGGCTGGGATGGCCAGGCCAGTGGCCGGAGGATGAGGTGCAACCGGAGCAAGCCGGGACGTCGGTACAGAGCCGTTGTTGACACGGTAGATACGACTTCCTAGCGTGGTCAATCCTCGCATCTCAGGCATCTGTCGGCGCCCCTTTCCAGTGAAAGGGGCTCACGTTTCAGAACGGTTTCTGACCTATGTCCGAACACACCGTCCTCGTCCTCGGATCCGACCCGCCGCCGAAGCTGGACCGGCTCGCCGGCCGGGCCCGGGTGATCTTCACCGATGAGGACTCGCTCGCCGGCCGACTGCCCACCGCCGACGTGCTGTTGGCCTGGGACTTCACCTCGGATGCGATCCGCAGAGCCTGGCCGGAGAAGGGCCCCAGGCCCGGCTGGGTACACACCGCGAGCGCCGGTGTGGATCAGCTCCTGTGCCCGGCGCTGGTCGCCGACGACACCCTGGTGACCAACGCCCGGGGGGTCTTCGAGCAGCCGATCGCAGAGTACGTGGCGGGCCTCGTGATCGCCATGGCCAAGGACTTCTACGGAAGTTGGGAGCTCCAGCGGCAGCGGCGCTGGCAGCACCGGGAGACCCTGCGGCTGGCCGGCAGCCGGGCCGTGGTGGTGGGCTCCGGGCCGATCGGACGGGCCATCGGCAGCACCCTGCTGGCACTGGGTGTCAAGGTCGATCTGGTCGGCCGCCGGGAGCGCCCGGACGATCCGCACTTCGGCCTGGTGCACGCGAGTGACGCGCTGAACGGCTTGCTGCCCCGGGCGGATTGGGTGATCTGCGCGGCGCCGCTGACCGAGGACACCCGCGGCCTGTTCGACGCGGCGGCGTTCGCCAGGATGTCGCCGCGGGCCCGGTTCATCAACGTCGGGCGCGGGCCGCTGGTGGTCGAGGACGCGCTGGTCGCGGCGCTGCGCGAGTGGCGGATCGCGGCGGCGGCGCTGGACGTCTTCGAGGAGGAGCCGCTCACCGCGGACAGCCCGCTGTGGGACGTCCCGCATCTGATCGTCTCGCCCCACATGAGCGGCGACACCCTGGGCTGGCGGGACGCCCTCGCCGAGCAGTTCCAGGACAACTTCGAGCGGTGGTCGGCGGGCGAGCCGCTGGACAACCTCGTCGACAAACGGCTCGGGTACGTGCCGGTGAAGTGACGGGGCCGGCCGCCGGGCCCCGCGCCGCGGCCGCGCTCCCCCACCGCCGTCCCCCGGGGCGGCCGATGCTCGGAGGACGCATGACCACCGAACCGACCCAGCTGGCCGACCTCACCGCCACCCGTCTCACGGCCGGGTACGCGGCCGGCGAGTTCTCCCCCGTCGAGGCGGTCCGGGCGGTGCTGGAACGCGCCGAGGCCGCGCAGGCCTCGGCCAACTGCTTCACCCGGATCGACGCGGACACCGCGCTGTCCGAGGCCGCGGAGTCGGCGGCGCGCTGGCGGGCCAAGGAGCCGGCCGGGCCGGTCGACGGGGTGCCGGTCACCGTCAAGGACCTGATCCTCACCCGGGGCATCCCGACGCTGCGCGGTTCGCGCACGGTGCGGGCCGAGGGCCCGTGGCCGGAGGACGCCCCGTCGGTCGCCCGGCTGCGGGAGTCCGGGGCGGTGTTCGTCGGCAAGACCACCACCCCGGAGTTCGGCTGGAAGGGCGTCACCGACAGTCCGCGGCACGGCGTGACGGGCAATCCGTACGACCCGGCGCGCACCGCGGGCGGCTCCAGCGGCGGCAGCGCGGCGGCGGTGGCGCTCGGCGCGGGCCCGCTGAGCCTGGGCACGGACGGCGGCGGCTCGGTGCGCATCCCGGCGTCGTTCTGCGGGATCTTCGCGCTCAAGGCGACCTACGGGCGGGTGCCGCTCTATCCGGCGAGCCCCTTCGGGACCCTGGCGCATGTCGGGCCGATGACCCGGGACGCGGCGGACGCGGCGCTGATGATGGAGGTGATCTGCGGGGCGGACTGGCGGGACTGGTCGCAGCTCGGTCCGGCCGCGGGATCGTTCCGGGAGGCGCTGGCCGGTCCGGTCTCCGGGCTGCGGGTGGCCTTCAGTCCGTCGCTCGGCTGGGACGTGCCGGTGGCGCCGGAGGTCGCGTCGGCGGTCCGGTCGGCCGTGGACACGCTCGCCGGGCTCGGCGCGGTCGTCGAGGAGATCGACCCCGGCATCACCGACCCGGTGGAGGCCTTCCACACGCTGTGGTTCAGCGGCGCGGCCCGGGTGGTGCAGCATCTCGACGACGCGGACCGGGCGCTGCTCGACCCGGGGCTGCGGGAGATCTGCGAGCAGGGCGCCCGCTACAGCGCGCTGGACTATCTGGCCGCGGTCGACACCCGGATGGCGCTCGGCCAGGCCATGGGCCGCTTCCACAGCGCGTACGACCTGCTGGTGACGCCGACCGAGCCGATCACCGCCTTCGCGGCGGGCGCCGAGGTCCCGCCCGGCTCGGAACACACCCGCTGGACGGGCTGGACGCCGTTCACCTACCCCTTCAACCTCACCCAGCAGCCGGCCGCGTCACTGCCCTGCGGAGTGGACGCGGACGGCATGCCGATCGGCGTCCAGCTGGTCGGCGCGCGGCACGCGGACGCCTTGGTGCTGCGCGCCGCACACGCCCTCTACGAAGCGGGGACCGCGGCGATCCCCGCACCGCCTGCCCTCAGGCCCGCCGGAAGCTGAGGGTCTCCCCCAAGGCACCGGCCCGCCACAGGTCCTGACACGCGTCGGCCATCCGGTCCAGACCGTCGACGACACTTCCCCACACGATGCCCGGCACCCAGCCCGCGTCGCCGTTGATCAGTAGATTGTTGCGCTCGTAGAAGAGCGCGAGATCGACGACGGTGGTGCGGCCCTGGTGCGCCGCCTGGCTCTCGTAACCGTAGGACTTGGTGCCCAGTTGGGTGTCGGTGAAGGTGAAGTAGCACAGATCGCCGGGGATCGGGGTGATCGTCGGATTCTCCAGCGGCGGCTCCTCCGGAGCGAACGGCGCCAGCAGGGCGTAGATCTCGTTGCGCGCGTACTTGGCGTGGTAGACGTCGCCGCCGAGTGGGAGGGCATCCCATACGGCATTGCAGGTGATCGGCGCGCGGTCGTCGAGCAACTTGGCCGTGCAGCTCACGCCGCGCTTGTCCAGGGAGACTTCGATGAAGCGATCGGTCATGCCCCGATCGTAGGTGGGCAATACCGGCGTACGGAACAAGTCCGCGGCTCTTCCGTCAAGGGCTGGAAACGACCGGCATATGTGTGAGGCGTTCGGGTAGCCGCGCGCCCATGGCTCCATCACAGGAGAACACCAAAATGATCAAGAGAAAATTGGCAAGCGGCATCCGCCGCCGCTCGCTGCTCGCGGGGGTAGCGGCGCTCGGTGCAGCGGGTGCGGTGGGAGCGGCCACGGGCTGCTCACGGGTCGATGTCTCGGGCGCGACCGGCGGCGGACATCTCCTTGAAGATCTGCGGAAAAAGGGCACCGTCCGCATGGGAATCGCCAGCGAGCCGCCCTACGCCTCGATCAACAGCAAGGGGGAGCTGACCGGCGAGGCCCCGGCCGTCGCCAAGACGATCTTCCGGCGGCTGGGGGTCAAGAATTTCGAGCCGGTGCCGGTCGAATTCGGCGCGCTGGTGCCCGGACTGCATTCCTTCCAGTACGACGTGATCGTCGCGGGCATGTTCATCAACAAGGCCCGGTGCGCGGCCGTCCTCTTCTCCGACCCGGACTACGAGAGCAAGGACGCCTTCCTCGTACGCAAGGGGAACCCGGACAAGATTCATTCCTATGCCGATATCGCCAAGGGGAAATACCGGATGGGTTCCGGTATCGGCTATGCGGAGATCGACTACGCGGTCGGCAACGGCGTCAAGAAGAGCGACATCCAGACCTACGGTGACCAGATCGCCGGGATGGAGGCGCTGGAGGCGGGCCGCATCGACGTCTTCGCCGGTACCGCGCTGACCATGATCGAGGCGCTGAAGACCGGTGGCCACCCCAAGGTGGAGATGACCCCGCCGTTCACGCCGGAGGTCGACGGGAAGCCCCAGCGGGACGGCGGCGGCTACGGCTTCCGGCTCGGCGAGACCAAGCTCCGGGACGCCTTCAACAACGAACTGCAGAAGATGAAGAAGAGCGGCGAACTCCTGCGTATCGCCAAGCCGTACGGCTTCACCGAGGAGTTCATGACCGACCTCACGGCGAAGGAGCTCTGTAAAAAGTGACCGGAGCGCTGTGGGGACTTTTCTTCGAAGGCCTGTGGATCACGATCCAGCTGATGGTCTACAGCGCCGCGCTGGCCGCTGTCGTCGCCTTCGGCATCGGTCTGGCACGCACCTCGCGATTCTGGATCGTCCGTTTCCTGTCGGGTGTCTATGTGGAGTTCTTCCGCGGCACCTCGGCACTGGTGCTGATGTTCTGGCTGTTCTTCGCGCTGCCGCTGCTGGGCTGGCAGCTGGTCGGCATCTGGGCGGGCACCCTGGCACTGGGACTGTCGTACGGCGCGTACGGCTCCGAGGTCGTCCGCGGTGCGCTCCAGGCGGTGGCCCCCGCCCAGCGGGAGGCCGCCATCGCGCTGAGCTTCTCGCCCTCGCAGCGGCTGCGGAAGGTGATCCTGCCGCAGGCCGTCCCGGAGATGATGCCGCCGTTCAACAACCTGCTGATCGAGCTGCTCAAGGGCACCGCGCTGGCGTCGCTGCTGTCCATCGGTGAGCTCACCTTCCAGGCCAAGCTCGCCCGGCTGTCGACGGGCCAGAGCGCCGAGATCTACGGAATCATCCTCGTCCTGTACTTCGCGGTCGCGTTCGTGCTGACCCGGATCATGCGGGTGCTGGAGCGCCGCGCCAAGGCCTCGGTCGGCCGGGCGGTGCCCAAGGGCGAGGGCTGGTTCTCCCGCAAACTGCCCGTCGAGAAGCAGGGTCCCGAGGCACTGGCCACCGGAGGAAAGCCGTGAACAACTGGTCATGGAGCTACGTCGCGGAGATCATGCCCGAGATCCTCAAGGGGCTGTGGATCACCATCCAGGCGACGTTCTACGGCTCGCTGGTGTCCTTCGCCCTCGGGCTGGTGTGGGCGATGGCCCTGCGCTCACGGCACCGCTGGGTGACCTGGCCGGTCAGCGTCTTCGTCGAGTTCGTCCGCAACACCCCGCTGCTGGTGCAGCTGTTCTTCCTGTTCTTCGTCCTGCCCGGCTGGGGGCTCACCTTCGCGCCGCTGACCACGGGCGTCATCGGACTGGGCCTGCACTACTCGACGTACACCTCGGAGGTCTACCGGGCCGGTATCGACGGGGTGCCGCCGGGCCAGTGGGAGGCCGCCACGGCACTGAGCCTGCCGCCCCGGCGCACCTGGACCGCGGTGATCCTGCCGCAGGCCTTCCGCCGGGTGGTGCCCGCGCTCGGCAACTACGTCATCGCGATGTTCAAGGACACGCCGCTGCTGGCCGGTATCACCGTCGCCGACATGCTCTTCCAGGCGAACAGCATCAGCGCCACCACCTTCGACTACCTGGAGCCGATCACCGTCGTCGGCATCCTCTTCGTGGTCATCTCCTACCCCACCTCCCTCCTCCTGCGAGCCCTGGAGCGTCGCCTTGTCCGCTGACAGCACTCCCTCGAAAGAAACGGCCGACGGGGGCCCCGCCCGGACGGAGTCCGGGGGCGGCACCGAGCTGATCCGCTTCGACCACGTGACCAAGCGGTTCGGGAGCAACACCGTCCTGGACGCGCTGGACTTCACCGTCTCCTCGGGCAAGCACGTCACGCTCATCGGCCCGTCCGGTTCCGGCAAGACCACGATCCTGCGGCTGCTGATGACGCTGCTGAAGCCCGACGAGGGCACCATCAAGGTCGGCGGGCAGTATCTGACGCACGAGGAGAAGGGCGGCAAGCTCGTCCCGGCCGGCGAGAAGCACGTCCGCGAGGTCCGCAAGAACATCGGCATGGTGTTCCAGCAGTTCAACCTCTTCCCCAACATGAAGGTGCTGCGGAACATCACCGAGGCGCCGGTGCACGTCCTGGGGATGGAGAAGGACGCCGCCGAGGAGCGGGCCCGTGAACTCCTCGAACTGGTGGGCCTGACCGCGCACCTCGACAAGTACCCGACCCAGCTCTCCGGCGGCCAGCAGCAGCGGGTCGCCATCGCCCGGGCGCTGGCGATGCGCCCGCAGGTGCTGCTGCTGGACGAGGTGACCTCGGCGCTGGACCCGGAGCTGGTGGCCGGGGTGCTCGACGTTCTGCGGGACATCGCGCACACCACGGACATCACCATGCTCTGTGTCACCCATGAGATGAACTTCGCCCGGGACATCTCCGACGACGTGCTGATGTTCGACGCCGGGCGGGTCATCGAATCCGGCTCCCCGGAGAAGATCTTCACCGAGCCGGAACACGAGCGCACCCGGGAGTTCCTCAGCGCCGTGCTCTGAACGGCGCGCCGCACCGTGCGAGTTCGGGTGGCGGGCCCCGGTCGGGGGCCCGCCACCTCGCGGAACCGGCCACCGCGATGGCCGGTTCCGTACCCTCCCGGGCCGCTGCCCCGGTCCGGCACCCCGGCGCCGGCGGCCGTACGGCACAAAGCCCCTGGCGGCCCCGGAACCGTGACCTTGGCATATGCCAGCACCTCCGGCCCTCTACAGCTGATCCGGACGCGCTTCTTTTCGGTCAAGACCCCCTCCCTCGACGCCCGTTGGCCGCTATCGTGAGGGAAGCCCCGTTGCCCGGGACCGGCCGCGCCAGCCCCGGCCGGGACCACCGACGGCGGTCACGACGCAAGCGGTAACAACCTGCTAGGGGGACACCGTGGCGCTGAAGCCCGAGCCGACCGCGCCGTTCCATTCGGTGCAGTACGCCCTTCGCGTACTCGAAGCGGTCTCCAGGCACGCCGAGGGCGTGACCGACGCGCAGATCGCCCGGGAGGCCGGCCTGCCCCCTGGTCAGCTCGGCCAGATGCTGTCGATGCTCCGCCGCGAGGGCTATGTCGAGCAGGTCACGGACGGCGCATACGTCATCGGCGAATCGCTCCTGCTGCTCGGCTCGGGCGGCGACCGCGACCAGGCCCTGCGCGACAAGCTCCAGCTCACCCTGGACCAGCTGCGCGACTCGGTCGGCGCGGCGGTCTACATCAGCCGGTACATCGACGGCGAGGTGAAGATCCTCCACTACGCCGACGGGCCGCTGGCGCCCAAGGTCAACGAGTGGGCCGAGTTCCACCGCACCGCTCATGCCAGCGCGGTCGGCAAGTGCCTGCTGGCGCAGCTCGACCACGACGGCCGCAAGGACCACATCTCCCGCCACAAAACCGCCCGGCTCACCTCGCGGACGATCACCAACGAGAAGGTGCTGTTCCACAAGCTCGACAGCCAGCCGCCCACGGTCCCGGTGCTCGATCTCCAGGAGTACGCCGTGGGCACGGTCTGCGCGGCCGTGCCGATCACCGCCGGTGCGACGGTCGGCTGTCTCGCCCTGTCCATGCCGCTGGAGCACGCCCACCGGCTGCGGCAGGCCGCCGACACCCTCAACCGCCAGGCCGCTCCGGTCCTGCTGTCGCTGGCGATCTGAGACCGGGCGCTGCCGCGCCGGCCGGGGCGGGGGCGCCGTCTCGTGGCCGTGGTTCGAAGCACCCCTCTCGACCAGGTAGTATTTCTTTCGTCAGCGCGCGCCGCTAGCTCAGTTGGTTAGAGCAGCTGACTCTTAATCAGCGGGTCCGGGGTTCGAGTCCCTGGCGGCGCACGTATCGAGTGGGCGTTTCCGGTTCTCCGGGAACGCCCACTTCGTTGTGTTCACGCCCATGGGGGCGGCGGATGGCCGTCGGTCCATCGGTCCCCTGGTGCCGGGCTCTCGCCTCCGGCTGCGCGCCGCCCGTGTGACGTACCGGGGAACGGGGCGGCGCGCGGGCGTTCGGGTCAGGCGGCCCTGGTGAGCGGAGCCGTCGTGGGGCGGGCCGCGGCCTGCACCAGTGACGTGTACGTACGGCGGAGGGCGATCAGGGATTCCTGGGCCTCGCGGTAGACGGCGGCATCGGGGCCGCCGCGGTGGGCGAGGGTGCGTACGGGGGCGCAGTGGCGGTCCATCGCGCTGAGCCAGGCACGGTGCTGCGCCGGGAGATGACGCCGCAGCAGCTGCCGCCGGCCCTCCCGTATCCGGCGGGCGCCGATGCCCAGTACGGCGTCGGCCGCCTGGAGCACCGGCGGCTCCAGGGCGCCCTGCCCGGCGAGCGCACCGAGCACCGCGCGCTGCTGCGGGGTGGCCGGCGCGGCCCACAGTTCCGCCGCCTCCGCCTGGAGCTGGGCGCGCAGCGCGTGCTGGACCCGGACCAGGCGGCGCAGCGCCGTCGGGGTGGAACGGTCGTCGGGGGAACGGCCGGCCAGGGTCTCGGCGAGCCGGAAGAGCCAGATCCCGTGCGCCTCCAGACGGGTCGCGGCCAGCATCAACCGGTCCAGCCGGCTGAGCGGTTGGCCCTCCGGGGCCCAGCGGACGATGGGCACCAGCGTCTCGGTGCGGGCCAGCTGGTCGATGGGGATATGGCGGCGGGGTTTGCGTTCCGGAGCCCAGTTGTGGAGCGCGAGGGTGGGCAGCGCGACGAACTGGTCATGATCGATACGGTGCGCGATCGCCGCCCAGAGATCGAGGAACGCCTCGTCCGCGACCTCCCGTGCGGCCGGCGCCTGCGGGTCGATCCCGCACCAGCCGCAGGACACCGCGATCACCGCGATCCGCATCGCGGCGGCCTCCGCGTTGCGCAGCGAGAGCCGTGAGACCCGCTGCCGCAGGGCCGCCAACTCACCGGCGTGACGGGCCCGTTCGACGAGCGCGACGGCGGCCTCCCGGTCCGGCGCGACCGCGGCCGCGCGCGCCATCGCGTCCAGCCGGGTCCAGGTGCCGATCAAGGAGCGGACGGGGGGCCGCTCGGGCAGAAAGCCGTGTGCGCAGGGGTCGTGCGCGGCGGCCGCGGCGGGGTCCGCGGCACCGTCCGCCTCCGGCTCGACGCGCCCCGGCCGGGAGGTGAGCGCCTGCCCGCCCCCCTCCTGGACGGCCGGCTGCGCGGCCCCTTCCCCCTGGCCCGAGCCCATCGCGCGGCGGGCGGCGGGCACCGGGGCGGTGGGAGCGGGCCCGGCGGGTGTGCCGGAGCCGGACGCGGCCGGGGGACCGGCCGTGGCCTCCGTCGGGCCGGCCGCGGTCACCGGGTCGGCCGTCGTCATCGGCTCGGCCGTGGTCGTTTTCATGATCCCGTGTCCCCCATCAGCACTTCCCGGCGAACAGCCGGGCCAGGTGGGCATCCATGTCGAGGTAGCCGGCCTCGTGGCCGGGCGGCACGATCGCCGCGGTCTGCTCCAGCCAGGCGGTCAGTTCCGTCGCCCGCACCGACAGCTCGCAGACGCTGTCGTCGGTGGACAGCTCGATGTGGACGCGACGCGGTTCGCCCGGCCGGCGGAAGGGCCACACCCGGACGTCCCCCTCCCCCGCCTCGTCGTACAGCCCGGCCAGCAGGAGGTCGCGGGCGAAGAGCCAGGTGGCGACCGTCTGACCGCGACTGATGAACGCGACCTCGACCTCGTACGGACGATCACTGCGGTAGCTGAACCGGCCGGCCACCGGAACTGCTTCGTCCGGCCCGAGGAGGAGCCGCATCTCAAGGGTGCGCTTGGCTGTCGACACCATGACGATCAACCTTTCCGACGGAGGGGCGAGTCCCGGGGACCCGGTCCGGGGCGCGCGTCCTGGCAGACGTAGCTGTGGAGGGTGGGGTTGCGACGGGGACGGGAGGAGTGACGGACGCCATGGCCGGCGCCCTCTGGACAATGTTCAGTTCTTGCGTCACAGCGCTTGGCTCAGCCTCTCAACCGGCCACACATATCGCATGCTGACGGGGCAATTAGTGGCTCATAGGTGGAGAGTGGATGAATTCGCGCTTCACGTGATAAATCGGTCGAATGTTGGCCGGGGGGCTCAAGGTGGGGGCGAGCGTTGACCGAGGGGTGCGTGGCGGGGATCACAGGGGCCCGGCGCGTGAGCAGGGCGGACGAGGGTACGGAGCACCCTCCGAGTTCGTGTAAAGTTCTTCAGGTCAGCAGGCGCCGCTAGCTCAGTTGGTTAGAGCAGCTGACTCTTAATCAGCGGGTCCGGGGTTCGAGTCCCTGGCGGCGCACGACACACTGAGGCCCCTCGCCATGCGAGGGGCCTCAGCCGTATGCCCGGTCCGGCGGCGCAGCCCGCACGGGACCGGATGCAAGATCATCATCGCCGCGCCAGGGCACGCGGGTGGCGGTCGCCCAGGAGGGGCAGACCCGCCCGTGCTCATCACCGGCCGGTCGACCCGCGAGCGGACTGGAACGCCCGTGCGAGAGTCGAGGGCGGGAGCCTCGCGGTCGCGTCGCCCCCGAAACGTCGCTCCACCGCCGCCCCCTGCGGGCCCACCCCGAGCCCGGAACCGTGACACCGACCGGCCGATGCCGTCGGGAGGGCGGCGCGGACAGCGGGGGCGCCGGGCCTGACGTTCGGCCAATTCCCGGTACTCGCAGGTCACTTACGGGGATTCGGCGGTTCATGCCGAATCCGTGGCGGATCTGCCCATCCCCTGTTTTGCGGGTGAATTCCTTCAGATACTGTTCCAAATCGCACGCCCGGCCACAAAGGTGCCGACCGGGCCGTCCGGCCAGGTCACCCCGGAGGGCAAATGGTGGCGCCCGGCGGGCCCGAATCCGCCGACTCTCCTTATTCCGTTGCGAGTTGCCGACGGACTTTGCGAACGAGCGGCGTTTTCTTTGCCGACAGGGTAACTCTGCGCTCACGGAGCATGCTATTCCAGTTATCCCGACACTATCTGTCAACAAGCCGGAAAACAGCCGCTGTTCCAGGTCAAAGCGCTGCGCGAGGCGCCATATGGCGTCCGGATATTGCCTCTTCAGGGCCCATACCTTGTGATGCGTCTTGCAATCGGCAGGGTCGTTCGGCAACCTGACCTGGGAACTCGGCCGAATTGCTGCGGGGTTCCCAGGAGTGGAAGAAAGAGATACACCTCGGTTGGCGTGATGTGAACGCGGGGAACCCGCTGCTTGGCAGGATTACGGGGCGTTCCTCATACCACCGGAACATGGCCGGCACCGTCCGACGGTGCGGACGGCCGAGAGACCAGTGAGCCCGAGTCGGTCGAGGGGACCGAGAAATCGGGCTATCAGCACACGGCACGCAGCCCGTTGCGTGCGGGGGGATGGACCCATGACGTCGCCACCTGAGGGTGCCCGGCCGCAGCACTCGTACGATTCGTCCGCCACCGCGCGCCTGCGGGTGCCACGTCAGCAGCGGCAGCGGCGCAGCCAGCGCAAGCCGCTGCCACGCTACGACTACGAGCACTACAGCAGACTCGCCGGGCCGCTCACCCAGCCCGACCCGGACCAGCCGTACACGGTCCGCTACCGCTCGCTGCTCGCCGGCGAGCCGCACCGCATCCGGGCCGCCCTGCTGCTCGGTGCCGCGCCGCTGCTCTCGTTCGGGCTGCTGATCTGGCTGATGCAGCCGGGCAACTGGACCGAACGCGACTACCCCGCCTATGACTTCCTGCCGGTGCTGGACGTCGTCATGCTGGTCTCGATCGGGCTGATCGAGTTCTTCCGCTGCATGAACGTGCTGTCCAACGCGCACGCCACCCTGGTCGCCCGGGACCCCATACCCGTCATACCCGAGAGCGGCACCCGCGTCGCCTTCCTCACCTCCTTCGTGCCGGGCAAGGAGCCCCTGGAGATGGTCACGAAGACGCTGGAGGCGGCGGTCAGGATCCGCCACCGCGGGCTGCTGCACATCTGGCTGCTGGACGAGGGCGACGACCCCGAGGTCAAGGAGGTCTGCCGGCGTCTGGGGGTGCACCACTTCTCCCGTAAGGGCGTCCCGGAGTGGAACCGGCCCAAGGGACCGCACCGCGCCAAGACCAAGCACGGCAACTACAACGCCTGGCTGGCGGCGCACGGCGACGACTACGACTACTTCGCCTCCGTCGACACCGACCACGTCCCGCTCCCCAACTACCTGGAGCGGATGCTGGGCTTCTTCCGCGATCCGGACGTGGGCTTCGTCATCGGCCCCCAGGTGTACGGGAATTACGACACCTTCGTCACCAAGGCCGCCGAGTCCCAGCAGTTCCTCTTCCACGCGCTGATCCAGCGGGCCGGCAACCGCTACGGCGCGCCGATGTTCGTCGGCACCTCCAACGCCGTACGCATCAGCGCCCTCAAGCAGATCGGCGGGCTGTACGACTCGATCACCGAGGACATGGCGACCGGGTTCGAGATCCACCGGCACCGCAATCCGCAGACCGGGAAGAAGTGGCGCTCGGTCTACACCCCGGACGTGCTCGCGGTCGGTGAGGGCCCCACGGCCTGGACAGACTTCTTCACCCAGCAGCTGCGCTGGTCACGCGGGACGTACGAGACGATCCTCAAGCAGTTCTGGAAGGCGCCGTTCAGCCTGCCGTTCGGCCGGCTGGTCAACTACACCATGATGGTGATCTTCTACCCGATGTCGGCGCTGAACTGGATTCTGGCGGCGCTGAGTTGTGCGCTGTTCCTGGGTCTGGGCGCTTCCGGTGTGGAGATCGACCCGGCGGTGTGGATGATGCTGTACGGCAACGCCTCGGCGCTGCAGATCGGCCTGTACATCTGGAACCGGCGGCACAATGTCTCGCCGCACGAGCCGGAGGGCTCCGGCGGCGTCGCCGGCATGGTGATGTCCGCGCTGTCCGCGCCGATCTACGCCCGGTCGCTGTTCGATGCGGCGCTGCGCCGCAAGAGCAAGTTCGTGGTCACACCGAAGGGCGACTCGTCCAGCCCGGACACGCTCTTCGGGACCTTCCGGGTGCATCTGTTCTTCCTGCTCGTCTTCGGGGGCTCGCTGATCGCCTCGTTCGTACTGGGGCACAGCCATCCGGCGATGGTCATCTGGGCCGGCCTGGCGATGCTGATCACCGCCGCGCCGATCGTCGCCTGGCGGCTGACCGTACGGGAAGAGAAGCGCAAGCGGAGTGCGGCCGGGTCCGGGGGCGCGGCCGACGACGGGAATGCGGCCACCACGGCCTCCGGGGGCGCGGCCGACGGCGGGGGTTCTCCGGCGCCCGCCGACAGCGGGGCTTCTCCCGCGCCCGACGCCGACGAGGCCGCCGCTCCGGCCGGTGACCGGGCCACCGACCCGGCCGCCACCACCGAACAGACCATGCAGATCGCCCTTGGGGGACGTCACACATGAAGTACCGTCCGAGCCGTCGCACCCGCAGAGTCGCGATAGCAACGGCGGTGGTGCTCGCGCTGGCCGGGATGAACGGGCCGGCTCTCTATGGCTTCGCCTCGGAGCAGTACCACCAGTACGAGATCAACAAGCCCGAGTACAAGGCGGCGAACGGCCACTGGGACGTCGTCAACGTCCCGAAGAAGTACCGCATCAACACCATCCACGCCGCCCTGCTGCACACCGGCAAGGTGCTGCTGGTCGCGGGCTCCGGCAACAACGCGGCGAACTTCCGGGCCAAGTCGTTCCGTACCGTGCTGTGGGACCCGGAGAAGAACACCTTCAAGAACATCCCCACCCCCAAGGACCTCTTCTGCTCCGGGCACACCCAGCTGCCGGACGGCAAGCTCCTGGTGGCCGGCGGCACCCAGCGCTACGAGAAGCTGAACGGCGATGTGAAGAAGGCCGGCGGCCTCATGATCATCTACAACGAGGACCCGGACGGCCCGAAGACGTTCCCGGCCGGCACGCTCTTCACCGGCAAGGAGAACGGCAAGACCTTCGCCTCCAAGGACCCCGTCGTGGTGCCCCGGGCGAAGAAGAAGACCGACCCGGCGACCGGCAAGGTCACCGTCGTGCACAGCGAGGCCCGGGTCTATGTCGAGGCCCTCAAGGACGGCCCGTCGCACTCCACGGGCGCCCAGGACAACTACCGTATCCATGGTCTGACCGGCGCCGATGCCCGGAACTTCTACGGCATCGCGCAGAAGCTGTCCTTCGACAAGAAGGACTTCCAGGGGATCAAGGACAGCTTCGAGTTCGACCCGGTGGCCGAGCGGTACATGCCCGTCGACCCGATGAACGAGGCCCGCTGGTACCCGACGCTCACCACTCTGCAGGACGGCAAGGTGCTCTCCGTCTCCGGGCTGGACGAGATCGGGCAGGTCGTCCCCGGCAAGCAGGAGATCTACGACCCGAAGACGAAGAAGTGGCGCTATCTGCCCAAGCGGCGCTTCTTCCCGACCTACCCGGCGCTCTTCCTCACCGACCAGGGCCGGATCTTCTACACCGGCTCCAACGCCGGCTACGGTCCCGACAACATCGGCCGCAAGCCCGGCATCTGGGACCTGAAGTCCAACAAGTTCCAGTACGTGCCCGGGATGAGCGACCCGAACATCCTGGAGACGTCGATGTCGGTGCTGCTGCCGCCGGCCCAGGAGCAGCGGTACATGGTGCTCGGCGGGGGCGGTGTCGGCGAGGACCCGAAGTCCACGGACAAGACCCGGATCGTGGATCTGCACGCGCCGTCGCCGCGCTTCAAGGACGGGCCGCCGCTGTACGCGAAGGCCCGCTACCCCAGCAGCGTGATCATGCCGGACGACACCGTGCTGACCACCAACGGCTCGGGTGACTACCGCGGGCGCAGCGCCTCCAACGTCCTCAAGGCAGAGCTGTACGACCCGGCGGCCAACACCGCCCGGCAGGTGGCCGATCCGCTGGTGGGCCGCAACTACCACTCCGGTGCGCTGCTGCTGCCCGACGGCCGGGTGATGACCTTCGGCTCCGACTCCCTCTTCGGGGACAAGGACAACACCAAGCCGGGTGTTTTCCAGCAGCAGATCGACCTCTACACCCCGCCGTACCTCTACCGGAAGTCGCGGCCGGAGCTGACGGGCGGGGGGCCGAAGACGCTGTCGCTCGGCGACCGTGTGACCTACGGCGCCCCGCACGCCGGCGCCATCAAGAAGATGCGGCTGATGCGCCCCGGCTCGTTCACCCATGTCACCAATGTCGAACAGCGCTCCATCGCGCTGGACTTCACGGCGACGAAGGACGGGAAGGGAGTGACGGTCACCCTGCCCAAGGACCCCTCGCTGGTGCCGCCCGGGTGGTACATGCTCCACGCGGTCGACGGGCACGGCACGCCGTCGAAGGCGGTGTGGGTGAAGGTCGAGCCTGAGCGGCAGTAGGGAACGCCGGTGTTGACCTGGCTGGCCTGGCAGGCCGGGTAGGTCGGGCCCGGTGGGAGTGCGTGGCGCGCTTCCGCCGGGCCTTTGTCCTGGGGGCGTTGCCGGGCGTGGCAGCGGCCGTGGGCGCGTGACGTGGGGTTCGTGCCGTGCCGGCGGCCGGTGGGGCGCCGGCACGGCAGGGCGCGGTGGTGACTCCCTTGCTGCTTCGCGGCTGCTTCGTGGCTGCTTCGTGCCTACGTCGTGGCTACTTCGCGCCGTGGGCCAGACCCAGGGCGTACTTGGGCCACCAAGTGCCCGCCTCGGGGCCGCCCTTGCAGGTGCCGTCCGACTCGCCGGGGCGTTTGATCCACAGGTAGGCGGCTATCTGCGGGTCGTCGGTCTTGGTGGTGGGCGGGGAGCCCAGGGCGCGGCCGGGTGGGTTGCACCAGTTCTCCGGGTCGTCGCCGCCGGGGGCCGGGCCGTTGCCGTTGCGGCTGGTGTCGATGACGAAGGGCTTGCCGCCGACCATGGCGGAGAGCTTCTTGCCGTACTTCGTGTTCTCCGCGGTGGTCTGGTAGTTGGAGATGTTCAGCGCGAAGCCGTCGGCGCGGTCGATGCCGGCCCGCTTGAGCGGCTCGACCATCCGGCCCGGGTCCTTGATCCAGTGGGGGTTGCCGGCGTCCAGATAGACCTTGGTGTGCGGCAGCGCCTTGAGCTTGCCGACCGCCTCGGTCAGCAGGGCGTAGCGCTCCTCGTGGAACTGCTGCGGGGTGCACTTGTCCGCGATGTGCGGCAGCGCGTCGGGCTCCAGGATCACGGTCGTGGCGCGGTCGCCGATGCCCTTGAGCACCCCGTCCAGCCAGGCGCGGTACGCGTTGCCGTCGGCGGCGCCGCCCTTGGAGTAGCTGCCGCAGTCGCGGTGCGGGATGTTGTAGAGCACCAGCAGCGCCTCGCGGTCGGCCTTGGCGGCCGCTTCGGTGAAGCCGCGGGCCTCCCCCTGCGGGTCGTCGATGCCCAGCCATTCAGCGACCGGCTGCTTCGCGATCTTGTTGACCAGGCGGGCGTCGCCGGACTTGCCGTCCTTGCCGTACGCGGCCACCTGACGGGCCGCCTTGCTGTCCGGGTTGACCCAGAACGGCGCGACGGATTTGGGGCGTTGGCCGGGTCTGTCCGGCACGCTGCCGTCGCTGTCGCCGTCGGCGCAGCCGGCGAGCAGCAGCAGAGCCAGCGCCCCCACGGTCACCCTCGCCGACACCGCACCGGCATGCGCGGAGCGCCGCCGGCCGTCGCGGGACCCGCCCGGCGAGCCGGCCGCGGCCATCCGTCGCAGATTGCCGTACATCCACTCCCCCCTCGGAGCACGAACACGGAACACGGTCGGCGGGGGACCACCGGCCGCATCCATCGTGGCACACGCCCGACTTGCCCGGGTCGGCCTGTGGACAGCCTGCGCACAATGCGTGGTGCGGGAACCGATGGCGGGCCGATGGCGACGCCGTCTGTGGTGCTGTCGCTGATGCCGTCAGCCGTCTCTCCCCCGAGCGGCTCCGCTCAGTCGGCCCCCCGGCGGTGCGTGGGCTCCTGATACGCCGTCAGGTAGGCCGAGACGACGATCACGTTGCCCCCGTCGGTGCCGTGCTGCCGGGGGCGACGGTCGGCATCGGCGCCGGAGTCGTCGGCGATGAGGCGGAGTTCGGGGCGGCCCCGGTCGTGGGCGGCGTAGGCCTTGCGGGGGTCGAACCGGTGGCGGTCGTGCATCTGGACGTCCTCGACGGTGAAGCGCGCGGTGCTGCCGTCGGCCCGTTGGATGACGACCTGTTGGCCCGGCCTGAGGCGGGTCAGGTGGCGGAAGACGGCCCGCCGGGCGCCGGGGCCGCGGTCGGCAGCGGCGCGGTCGTCTCCCGCCCGCGCCACGAGCAGCGCCGCACCCGCCTCGCCCGGTTGCGGCCCTTCGGCGTACCAGCCAACGGGGGCGGGGGAGGTGTACGGAGGCGCGGTGAGGAGGCCGTCGCCGTCGAGGCCTCGTTCGGTGAGGGCGGCGCCCCGTAGGCCGAGCGCGTCGATGGTGATCCGTACGGGCCGTGTGGTCGCGGCGGCGGGTACCGGTGCGTGCGCATGCGGCGGCGCCTGCCGGCCCAACGGACGCCCGGCGGCGGCGACATCACCGGTCGTGGCCAGCTGCGCGGCCACGCCATCGGCAAGATCCCGGCCCCACAGCCACAACCCCAGCAGCAACACCGCCCAGGCCACACCGGCGAGCAACTGGGCGGGGCGGCGGGTGGGGGCGTGAGCGGTTCCGGAGGGCGGGACGGTGGCGCGGACGCGGCGGCCCCCCGCACCGGGGGCGGGTTCGCAGGCGCGGCGGCCCCCCGCAACGGGGCCGGGGTCGCGGGCGGCACGGAGGCCGCAGCCGACGGAGTGGGAGGCGGCCTCCCCTCCGGGCGCACCCGGCACGGCGCCGTTGGCAGGTTCGTCGCCGACCGGGGCGGAGACACCGGGCCGGGCGGTCACCGCGACCGCGCCCGTCCGCCCCGCTTCGTCAGCGCTCATCGGCATCGCCCCGTCGCTCGCGGCGCAGTCTCAGCCGGAGCCGGAGCAGCTGCCCCGCGATGACCAGGATCGCGCCGCCGGCCAGCACCAGGCCCACGGCCGAGGTACTGCTCAGCTCGCGGCTCGGGGCGGCCTTGGCTTCGTCGGTGTGCTGGGCGGCCCGCGGCGCCGAGGCGGCTCGGGCCGTGGCGTCAGCGCCGGATTCAGCCCGTCCCGAACCGGTCGCGGCGAGGCGTTCGGGACGGGTTGTCCGTGCCGCACGGACGGGCGCCGGTCCGGGACCGATGCGGCCGGGGCCCCGCAGGGCGGCCGCGCCACGGGGCACGGCCCGGGCGGGCTCGGCCGGGACCGCTGCTCCGGTCCGGGCCGTTACGGTTCCGGTGTCGCGAGCGTCCGCGCCGTACGCGGGGGCCGTCGTCACTGCGCACGCCGCGACCGCGGCACAGAGAGCAAGTTGCCGTGAGCGCATGGTGAACCTCCGATAACTCCGAAGGTCCGCCCACGCGAGCCCGGCCGCATCCGGTGCGCTCCGCGGCTGCGCCGTTCGGGTGGGCCACGGCCGCCGGTGGGCCCGCGGGCCCGGCTACGGCCGGCGCGGGCCCCCGACGACCGGGCTCACACCAGATCAATAAGATCCGCGATCGAGTCCACCACCCGGGACGGCCGGAACGGATGCCGTTCGATCTCCTCGGGTCGGGTGAGGCCGGTCAGCACGAGGAAGGTCTCCATGCCCGCCTCCAGACCGGCCAGCACATCGGTGTCCATCCGGTCGCCGATCATCGCGGAGGTCTCGGAGTGGGCGCCGATGACATTGAGCCCGTGCCGCATCATCAGCGGGTTGGGCTTGCCGACGAAGTACGGTTCGACGCCCGTCGCCTTGGTGATCAGCGCGGCGACCGACCCGGTCGCGGGCAGCGCGCCCTGCGGCGAGGGGCCGGTCTCGTCGGGGTTGGTGGCGATGAACCGGGCCCCGTCATTGATCAGCCGGATCGCCTTCGTCAGGGCCTCGAAGCTGTAGGTGCGGGTCTCCCCGAGGACCACGTAATCCGGGGAGTGGTCGGTCAGCACGTAACCGATGTCGTGCAGGGCGGTGGTCAGGCCCGCCTCGCCGATGCAGTACGCGGTGCCGTGGGGCCGCTGGTCGTCCAGAAACTGGGCGGTGGCCAGCGCGGAGGTCCAGATCGACTCCCACGGCACGTCGAGGCCGATGCGGTTCAGCCGGGCATGCAGATCACGTGGGGTGTAGATGGAGTTGTTGGTCAGGACGAGAAAGGGCTTGCCCGATTCACGCAGCCGCTTGATGAAGGCATCCGCCCCGGGGACCGGAATGCCCTCGTGCATCAGGACGCCGTCCATGTCGGTGAGCCATGACTCGATCGGCTTGCGCTCTGCCACTGCCGGACTCCTGCCGTACGTGAGAACGAGGGGCGCCGACCGCCTCCGGCACATCACGGGTCACACCCATGACCCACGCGCCGTACGCACGGCCGACGCCTCCACCCTAAGTCAGCCCTCGCGCCCTCAACCCCCCGTGGCCTGAGGACGACTTCGTCCACGCCGCGTTCCACGGCGGTGACGGGCATGTGGCACAACAGCTGGATGTCCTCCTCGACGGCGGCGGACAAGGCCACGATGATCACCGGCGACGGGGATGCGTGCCGGTGACAAGGACCGCACGCCGCTACGGGGCGAGCGGTCCCGCGCCAGGCGCCGTCCGGGGCGCACCTCCCGGGCGGCGCCCCGGTGCGCCGTCCCCGGACCGCGTCTCCCGGCCGACGGCGGGCCCGGCACGTCCTCACCGCGACACGGTGGCCCCCCGTGCCCCGAACAGCGGCGCGAGCACCAGCTCCGCCGCCCCGTCCGCGACCACCCGTGCGCCGCCCCGGGCGAGCGCCACCGGGACCGCTTTCCGGCCGCGGGCGCGTGCCTGCGCGTCGAGGGCCCCGGCCACACCGGCACGGAACCCGTCGGGGTTCTCCAGTACGGTGCGCCCGCCGAGCAGCACCCGGTCGATGTCCAGCAGTTCGACCAGGTTGGCGGCGCCCGCCCCCAACACCGCGGCCGCGCCCGGCAGATCGCCACGGGCCACCGCCGCCAGGCACAGCGCCTCGATGCAGCCGCGCCGTCCGCAGCCGCAGAGCGGCCCGTCCCACTGCACGGTCTGGTGCCCGAACTCCCCGGCGCCGGTACGCGGGCCCCGGTAGAGGCCGCCCCCCAGGACGAGCCCGGCGCCCAGGCCGGTACCCAGGTGCAGATACCCGAACGAGCCGGCGCCGGACGGCATCCCCTGGGCCAGGCCGAGCGCGGCCGCGTTGGTGTCCTTGTCGAGGACGACGGGCAGCCCGAGGCGTTCGGCGAGCGCGTCCCGTAGGGGGAAGCCGTCCCACTGCGGAGCGCCGGTGACCCGGTGCAGGACGCCGGCGGTGTGGTCCAGCGGCCCCGGGCAGGCCACCCCGGCGCCCAGCACCGGCGGCCCGCCGGCCTCCGCACGCAGCGCCGCGACCTCCCGTACGGCGGTGTCGAGCACCGGCCCGGCGCCCGCCTCGAAGGCGAGCGGGGCCCGGCGTACGGCAACGGGGGCGCCGGAGAGACCGGCGAGTACGGCGATGAGCTCGTCGCGGTCCAGGTGCAGCCCGATGGCGTGCCGGGCGCCGGGCACCAGCCGCAGCACGGTGGCGGGCTTCCCGCCCGTGGAGGCGCGGCGGCCCGCCTCGGCGACCAGGCCCTCGGCCCGCAGCCGGGCGGTGATCTTGCTGACGGCCTGCGGGGTCAGCCCGGTCCGGGCGGCCAGCTCCAGCCGGCTGACCCCCTCCTCCCCGGCCACCCGCAGCAGCCCGAGCACCAGCGCGGCATTGTGACCGCGCAGCGCGGGGAGGTTGACGCCCGGCCGCCCGGAGGCACTCGTGCTCCCGTCCCCGCCCGGCGTCTTGGCGGCGGGCGGACTCCCGGAGAGATCCGGCCCCCCGGAGGCACTCGGGTTCCCGTACGCGCCCGGACTCCCGGCGGCGCCCGTGGTGCCGCCGCTTTCCCGCTGTCCGGCCCGCCCCCGGGAGATGTCATCGCTGCTCACCCACCCATTGTCCGCATCACTTGCACTTTGGCAACAGCGTTGCTTAAGTGGCATCCATGAGCGAGACGATCGAGACGAGCGGCTCCCCCGGCACCGCCGCCCCGCACCACGCCCACCCCCCGCTCCGCGTCGGCCTCATCGGCTACGGCCTGGCCGGTTCCGTCTTCCACGCCCCCCTGATCGCGGCCACCGAAGGCCTGCGGCTCGACCTCGTCTCGACGTCCGCCCCGGAGCGGCAGGCGCAGGCCCGCGCCGAACACCCCCGGGTTCGTACGGTCGACACCCCCCAGGCGGTACTGGACCGCGCCGCCGACCTCGATCTGATCGTGCTGGCGTCGCCCAACAAGACCCATGTGCCGCTCGCCACCGCCGCGTTGGAGGCCGGTCTGCCGGTGGTCGTCGACAAGCCGCTGGCCGCGACCGCCGCCGAGGCCGAGCAACTCGCCGCGCTCGCCGACGACCGCGGCCTGCTGCTCTCGGTCTTCCAGAACCGCCGCTGGGACAACGACTTCCGCACCGTCCGCAAGCTGATCGAGGACGGCGCGCTCGGCGACGTCCAGCGCTTCGAGTCCCGCTTCGAGCGCTGGCGCCCGCAGCCCAAGGGCGGCTGGCGCGAGTCCGGCGACCCGGCGGAGATCGGCGGCCTGCTCTACGACCTCGGCAGCCACCTCGTCGACCAGGCGCTGACCCTGTTCGGCCCGGTCGTCTCGGTCTACGCCGAGTCCGACGTCCGGCGTCCGGGCGCGGAGGCCGACGACGACACCTTCCTCGCCCTCACCCACGCCGGCGGCGTCCGCTCCCATCTGTGGGTGAGCGCCACGGCCGCCATGCTGGGCCCGCGCTTCCGGGTGCTGGGCAGCCGGGCCGGCTATGTGAAGCACGGCCTGGACCCGCAGGAGGCCGCCCTGCGCGAGGGGCTGCGGCCCGGCACCGAGGGCGTGGCGTGGGGCGTGGAGCCGGAGTCCTGCCGCGGCCGGCTCGGCGCCGGGTCGTCCCCGCAGACCGGCGGCGGCGAGCCCGTACCGACCCTGCCGGGCGACTACCCCGCGTACTACACCGCCCTCGCACGGGCCCTCCGCGAGGGCGGCCGGCCACCGGTGACGGCCCGGGAGGCCGCGGCCGCACTGCGCGTACTGGAGGCCGCCAAGCGGTCGGCGACGGAAGGGCGTTCCGTCGCTCCCTGATTCCCCGTTTTCGGCTGCGCTTTGCTGGCAGCCCACGGTTTCGGCTGCGCTTTGCTGGCAGCCCACGTTTTCGGCTTTCCCGCCGTGGTGGTCTTTCGCCGTTGCGCCTGCGGCGGGCGGGTCCGCTGCGCGGGGCTGTCGGGTGCGGTGACGGGCCTCCGCGGGTGGGGTGTGCCGGACTGCTTCGCTTTACGTCCGGCACACCCCACCCGCTCCCACCCCTCCCCACCCGGTGAGGGG